>JAUCGI010000050.1 GCA_030378035.1 Desulfobacterales bacterium HSG2 | reverse complement strand
GCAATCGTCAGCACTCATTATCGTAAAGCTCCTTTTTAAAATATGTCATTTCCCTTCAGACGAAAAGGATGTATCACAGGAGTAACTTCAAAGCAAGAAAAAAAGAGAGGCAGAACCAAAAAAAAAATTATGTCTCCAAGTATAACCATGGGGGCGACTTTCAGACCTGTACTGATGTTCTCACTGGTGCACTGAAAGGTTTTGCACCAATCGAGGGGTGCTAAACTTGAGTCAAATATTAAAACATCATCTGTGTCAAATGAATTGAGTAGCAGCGGTGAATGGGTGGCAATTATCATCTGTGTCTCTTTTGATGCCTGTTTTATCGCATCTGATATCGTGTTTATCATGTCAGGATGAAGGCTCATTTCGGGTTCATCAATGCATACAAGACTGCCTCGTTCCGGATTAAACAATACTGACAACAAAAGCATATAGCGGAGAGTTCCGTCTGAGATATGCTCAATGGAAACAGACTTTGCAAGATGTTCCTCACGAAGCATCAGATATAAGTTGGAACCGAGAAAGGGGCAGACCGTCTTCAACAGAGAGCGTTTCAAAGTAAAGGGTGTCATCACCCTGGGCATGCGCTGTTGAAACCAGCAGCATGACAGTCAGCAGAACTGCTTTGAATAATGTTTTCATTAAGTTTTCCTCCCTTATGGCGAGTTTCAGGCATCAGAACCCGAACCCGGCCACTGTCACGTCATCCTGTCTCCTCATTTCTCCCTTATATGTGCGGAATGCCTCAACAAGCCGCTCCTGCTGCATATCAAAAGGAAGACTGCTGATTTCAGCGAGCAGCTTCTTAAACCGTTTTCTGCCGAAAGTGCGGAATCCGAAGCGGCTGCCCGCATCCTCTCTCATCTGATCCCAGAAGCCGTCCGTTGACAGATAAAAGGATATCCCGCTTTCAACCGGGATGACATGATTGGTGAATTCAAAGTCCGGATCGGACCGCTTGTAGCCGATGCTTTGTCTGTCCCCCTTTATGACGTTCACCTCGCGGTTGCGGACATAAAACAGGGGCAATTTTGCTCCGGCGAAAATCACGCGGGACGGGGCAGACAGTGGGCATGAAGATTCGTCTCCGCCCTCCACCTCTATGAAACATACCGCCGCGTCAAGACCGTCATCAGAAACGGCATCCTTCCTGTCCTGCTGAAGCGATGTTTTGACAACCTGATTCAGTTGTTTCAGGATTTCCGCGGGGTCATGGCAGTTGAACGTCGTTGTGATCCTTCTGATGAAAGAGGAGGCGATCATGCTCATGAACGCACCGGGAACGCCGTGCCCCGTGCAGTCTATCACCGCGACAATGATGCCGTCCCCGAACCGCTCCGCAAAGTAGATGTCCCCGCCGACAATGTCCCTGGGCATCCACAGAAAAAAACTGTCCGGGAGATAGGCCCTCACCTCATCGGAGTTCGGCAGCAGGGACCGCTGTATTCTTTCCGCGTAGCGGATGCTGTCCGTGATCTCCCCCAGGGACCGGCTCAGTTGCCTTTGCGTGTGTCGCAGGGTCAGATGCGTTTTTACCCTGGCCATGACCTCCGCCTCCTCAAACGGTTTGGTGATGTAATCCACCCCGCCGACCTCAAAGCCTATGAGCTTGTTTTCCATATCGTTCAGGGCCGTCATGAAGATGACGGGGATGTCTCCTGTCTTCTCATTGGCCTTGAGACGTCGGCATGTCTCAAAACCGTCAATTCCCGGCATCATGACATCTAACAGAATCAGGTCAGGCCGGGAAAATTCCGCCCGCCGGATACCCATCTCGCCGCTGCGGGCAGTGGCGGTTCTGAAACCGTGCGATTCCAGGGTGCTGACCAGCACCTTGATGTTCGTCTTGTTGTCGTCAACAAGCAAAATCGTATTTCCCTTGTCGTTCATCTGATTTCCTTTCTTTTTGAGGGGATCCCGGTTCCCTCACGCTGTCATTCCGGGCGGTGCTGAGAAAAGGGAGTTTTCCCGGCACCGCCCCGGGATCCACTGGCACATGAAAAATTCTGATTATAACGGATTTAAGGGTGCAAGGGTTAAGGGGCAAGGGTTGAGGGTCAAGGATTGAGGGACCCATGCGCCCGAACGGGGGCCACCACCGGCGGGACCCGTTCCCGAAAACTCCCCACCCTTGACTTCTCAACCCTTAACCCTTCTTAACCCCTTAACCCTTAACCCTCCCCTGAATCCGTTATAATCAGGAAAAATTATGGCCGGCTAATTACGACTCCGCTTTCATAAACTGATCAAGCAGTTCCAGAATCGGCTCATCCTCAAACTCCTTGGCGTGGCCGCACACTTTGTGGGCAAAGGGGGCATATTTGCCATCCATGCTCTCCAACTGCCGGGCCTTCTCCTCCACACGTTTCAGGTCGCCGAACATGGTCAGCTCATACAGCACCTCCAGCTCCGCATACGGCGGTGGAATGATCTCACCCTTCGACAGGTTCAGGGAAACCTCTGACACGACTGTAGCCTGATCGATTTCGGGGACGGCTTCCGCTTCCTCGTAAATCCATTCGAGCTTCATGTATTTTTTCATCATGGCGAGGAGCCTGTCGGATTCCACCGGTTTGGAGAGGAACTCCTGACAGCCCGCGATCCGGCTTTTCTCCCTGTCCATCTCAAAGACACTCGCGGATATGGCAATGATCGGAATATCCATGGTTTCGGGAATTTTCCGGATGGCTTTCACGGCCTCGAAACCATTCATCACCGGCATTGTCAGGTCCATGAGGATGATATTCGGCCGTACCGCCTCTGCCTGCTCAACACCCTCTTTTCCGTTGACGGCCAGGGTGATGTCAAAGCCGAGCGGATCCAGCAGACCGGACAGCACCAGACGGTTCGCCTCTGTGCCGTCCGCTATGAGAACTTTCCGGCGTTCCCCTTCATAGCCTGCCACCTGTCGGGCATCCGGAGTCTGCCATCTGGAAACTGCCTCCTCTGACACGGGTAGGACGATCTCAAACCGGAAGACCGAGCCTCTGCCCGGCTCGCTCTCCACCTCAATCTCCCCGCCCATGAGACGGACCAGCTGGCGGGTGATTGACAGGCCCAGGCCCGTCCCCTCAGCCCGTTTTTCCGCATCACCCACCTGCTCAAAGGGGGTGAAAATTCCGCCGATATCATCGGGCGTCATGCCGACGCCGGTGTCCCGGATCTCAAATCTGAGAGAAATCCGGTTTTGACCGGAAATCCGGGTTCCGACCCGTAACGTGACACTTCCCTCATCCGTGAATTTGACCGCATTGCCCAGCAGATTGAGCAGCACCTGGCGCAGACGTTTCTCATCAGCCTCGACCGCGGCAGGCAGATCCTCGGGCACATCGAAGACAAACCCGATATCCTTCTGGTGCGCGGCCATCCGCATGATGCCGGTCACGCCGTCCAAAAAATCGGGCAGGCCGACCGCCGCGGGATAAAGTTCCACTTTCCCGGCTTCGACCTTTGCCAGATCCAGGACGTCATTGATGAGGGTGAGCAGATGACGCCCGCTTTTGTGGATGATATTCAGGCCCTCGGTCTGGGTGCTGGTCATCCCCTGACTTCGCCCGAGTATCTGGGCATAGCCGAGGATGCCGTTGAGCGGGGTGCGGAGTTCGTGGCTCATGTTGGCCAGAAAGGTGCTTTTGGCCTGGTTAGCCATTTTTGCCTTTTCTTCTGCCTGTTTTCGTTCTGAAACTTCCCGTTCAAGTTCTGTAGTACGCTTCTTAACCATCTCCTCAAGGTGATTCCGGTAGTTCCTGAGTTCTTTCTCTGTTTTTTTTCGCTCCTCCAGGGCCACCTCCAGGTGATCTGAATATTTTTTCAATTCCACCCTGGCCCGCTCGCTCTCGGTAATAATGAAAAGACTCCCGATAATGACAACCAGAAAGCCGGCTGTCACCGCACACACAGCTAACAACATTGTCTGAGATGATTTTTTTTTCCGTTCCGCTTTCATTGTATTGTCCATATCATCCATAATTTCTTCAATAACAGATCTGAGCTGCTCGAAACTTTTCTGAGAATCATTGTAAATCAGCCGATTCGCTTTTCTTGTCTGAAAATCATTATGAAGTTGAAGAATCTCCCTGTACTCTTCCATACTCTTTACAAAAATGTCTGTTGCCTTGCCAATGTGAGATTTTTCGGCTTCCAAAGCAGTGCCGGCTTTATTGCGAATAAAACTGATTTCCTCTGCCAACGATTCCATTTTGTCAGGATGATATGTTCCCATAAACTCAAACATTTTCAGACGTAACAGATTAACGTCATTGTTAAAGCTGTTGATATCCCGAGTGGCCAGCAAGTGACTTTCAAACATGGCACTCATGTTCATCACATTCTTTATACTGATGATTCCCTCCAGCAAAAGCAAAAATACCATACACATAAAAGCAAGGATAAGCTTGCTCTCTATCTTTTTTGAACTTATTCTTGAAAATAATCCCACGGAGTCCCCCTTAAACATCGTTTTTACTCTTTCTCTTACTCCTGTTCCCATATATTGCTTCTGATCGGATCCACGCGGGCCGGAAGTAGGAGTAAGAGTAAGAGTAAGAGCACAGTTTCCCTAAAACGTGTTTTATTTCATCTCGTTGATCACTTCGAGCATTATGTGTGTTTTTACCATATCCTCATAATTGTACGCGACATCCCCCGGATAACCGATATCCTTGCGAGCTCTCATCATTTTTTCATACACATTCCTGACAAAATCGCCATTGTGATAAAGCAACTCCTTGTCATTGAAAAATTGCTGTTTTTTCCTGGTTGCCTTGTAATGCTCGTCATCAGCCATGCCAGCCAGAGTCAGATTCAACCGGAAGCTTCTGGTGAGGATGGCCTGCAGTTCTTTGTCATTGGAAGGATTATTGTACCATCTGAGGGCTTTCACCAAGGCACGAATGACCTTTTTCAGATCAGATTCGGGTGTGGCAGTCTCCTTTCTGAAATGGACGAATCCCCCCATACAGGCATTGACGATATCTTCGCTCCATGGAATTACAACCCCGTTTCCGTTTTTCACTACCATGCTGAGATGAGCGACTGCCGGGACAATGGCCTGTAGTCGGCCTCTTATGAAGTTCTCATACGCGGCCTCCTCGTCCATTTCCACAATCCGGACTTCGGAAAACCTGACATTATGGGTGTTGAGATAATCATAAATAAGATAATGTATCCCGAAATAATCCGAAAGTATCCCCACAGGCTTTCCTCTCAGTTTTTCCGGTGTCATCCCTTTTTTTACAACCAGCTTGTTATGTCCTCCTCTGTTAAAGCAGATAAATCCCAAGTTTACGGCATTCATGCCATTGAGACACATATCCAGATGAGTCGAAGCCCATACCGTGGCAAAATCCACCTTGTTATTTTTCACTGCACGTATCCAGTCTGCCCCGACCTCATATTGTACTGTATTCACTTCGACACCTTCTTTCTCATACAAGCCCTTTGCATCGGCAATGACATAGGCAGCAAATGAGATATGCGGAAAAATCCCCGCGGTATATGCTTCTCCTTGGACGCAAACCGGGGTGACGAGAAAAACAACCAGACTGATAATGACGGATTTTACAGTTTTCATAATATCCTCCTTTTATTGTATTGCGATAAACAGTTGTGAACTAACCGGAGTGTATGCCAAAGTACAACTTTGGCACTCCGGAGTGAAGTGAAACTTGCGGGCTTGTTTTTGAAAATAATACCACCGACTCCTCTTCGGACATCGGTTTTTACTGATTAACACCTTTTGGTACCTGCCTCCTCTTCGGACATCGGTTTTTACTGATTAACACCTTTTGGTACCTGCCCGGGCACAGGCACCGTTTCTCAGAACGCGTTTTTATTTCATCTCTTTCAGCACTTCAAGCATTATGCCTGTGTTGACCATATCCTCATAATTGTACGCGACATCCCCCGGATAACCGATATCCTTGCGAGCTTTCAGAATTTTCTCATACACATCCCTGATAAAATGAGTATTGTAATAAAGCAGATCCTTGTCATTGAAATATTGCTGTCTTTTTCTGGTTGCCCTGTAATGTTCGTCATCAGCAATGTCAGCCAGGACCAGGTTGTTGCGAAACCTTCTGGTGAGGATTGCCCGCAATTCTTTGTCATTGGAAGGATCATTGTACCATCTGAGCGATTTTAGCCAGGCACACATGACCTTTTTCAGATCAGCTTCAGGTATGCTCGTCTTTTTTCTGAAATTGACGAATGCCCCCATACACGCATTAACGATAGCTTCGCTCCAGGGAACCACGACCCCGTTTCCGTTTTTCACTGCCATGCTGATGTAATCGCCTACTACGACAATGGCCTGTACTCTGCCTTTTATGAAATTTTCATATGCGGATTCCTCGTTCATTTCCACAACCCGAACTTCTGAAAACCGGACATTATGCGATCTGAGATAATCATAAACAATATAATGTATTCCAAAATAATCCGCACATATCGCGACAGGCTTTCCTTTCAGTTTTTCCGGTGTCATACCTTTTTTTACAACTAGCCTGTCATGTCCCTCTTTATTAAAGCAGACAAGTCCCATCTGTACGGCATTCAGACCCTTCAGATACATATCCATATGAGTCGAAGTCCATGTTGCGGAAAAATTCATCTTGTTATTTTCCATTGCAAGTATCCAGTCTGACATATATTCATATTGCAGCGTATCCACTTCAACCCCTTCTTCTTTATAGAATCCCTTTTCATCGGCAACGACAAAGTGAGCAAATGAGATATGCGGAAAAATTCCCGCCGTATATGTTCCCGCTCGGACGCAAACCGGGGTGACGAGAAAAATAACCAGACTGATAATGACGGATTTTACATTTTTCATAATATCCTCCTTTTATTGAGCAGAGTGTATGCTAAGGTACGACTTTAAGTGCAGGAAAGGTTAAAATTTGCACGGCTACTTAGGGTCGGGTCTTCCACCGTTTATGCACCCAGAACCATTGTTCACAGCGGACAATTTGCAAAATTGTCCTACAGCATCCAAGGCTTATGCATCCGGAAGCATTGTTCACAGCGGACAATTTGCAAAATTGTCCTACAGCGTCCAGGGCTTATGCACCCGGAACCATTGTTCACAGCGGACAATTTGCAAAATTGTCCTACAGCGTCTAGGGCTTATGCACCCGGAACCATTGTTCACAGCGGACAATTTGCAAAATTGTCTCCGGCAGGTCAGGATACGCAACGGCCGGCCGTTATAATCAGTTAATCAGTTTACTTTTTATCCTCAAAAAATAATAAGCATTATATTGTGCGATTGGGATTGGCCACGCTAACCAATAGCATCCGGTATGGGAAAAAAGTCATCTAAAAAAAATACTTAAAGGAAAAGAGAATGCCATTGTCACGCCCGACCGAAAGGCCAACCTTTGTATTTTTTTTCAACTGTTCTATAAAGCCCCTGATCCCGGCCCTGTTATATTTGTGAGCGCTGCTTATGGAACCGTAAATATTACCCGTATAAAACCCTGTTCCAACAAAGGTGATGATGCCACCGAGGACGTCATTGCCGTTATCAAAACATTCATAAGCGGCGTACATCATAGCGCCGTTCACCAGAAATGCGGTCAGGGCGTCATTATATCTTTCACAGTAGAGATACCCTGCTCCCGGGATGATTGAGAGAAATCCTGCCACCGCGGGGACCTTTTTGTTTATCAGACGCTCCTTGTCAAGCTCTTCGGAAAGCTTTCTGAGCTTGTATTTATCCCTGTTCTCCGGGCTGATCTTCCCGAAATATGAACGAGCCTCCTCCCAGAACGCCGCGTCAAGATAGAACCAGCCGATTCTGTAAAACGCCTCATCCTTCACATCCTTGTCCTCTGCAATGACAGCCAGATTCCGAAGATTGGAAATCGCCGGACTGAGCGCGTTCATCTTCATATAAGACTCGCTGATCATAAAATATGCTTTTGTGATTGGAGACTGAAGACGGAAGACTGAGGATTGAAAGTCGGGGATGCTGTCAATAAGCACCGTAAAGGTGTTGACAGCCGATTTAAAGCGTTTGCTCTCAAAATACGACATGCCGATTTTGTACCTCGCCTCTGTCACCCTCTCATCTTCCGGGAAAAAATAGATGAACCGCTCATATTCGCCAACAGCCTTCAGATATTCACCATCTGAAAAATACTGCTCCGCAAAACTGAACTGCTGCTCAGAATCTATCTCAACAGCAAAAGAGAGAGGACAGAGGGCGGAGGAGAGAGGGCGGAGGACAGAGGAGAGAGGGCAGAGGGTGGAGGACAGGGGACAGAGGACAGAGGAGAGGAGACAGAGGACAGAGAACAGAGAACAGAGCAACACCCCTCGGCAAGCAGCAAGCAGCAACCGACCACCGACCACCCACAACGGACCACCCACAACGGACCACCGACAACTGACAACCGACAACTGACTCATAACTGCGCAACCCTCAACACTTCTTCAATGGTTGTTACACCGGTTAAAATTTTATGGATGCCGTCCTGTCGCAGAGTGGCCATATTGGCTTCCTCTTTTATCTTGTTTGAATCGAACGTCTTGAGTATCAGGCTTTTCAGTCTGCTGTTCATGATCATCATTTCAAGGATTGCGACCCGGCCTCTGTAACCTGTGTTCAGACAGTTCTGACAGCCCTTTGCACGATGGATGGTGCCGTTTCTCGCCTGTTCCTGTGTGATCCCGATGGTTTCCAGTGCGACATCATCCGGGATGTACGGCTCCTTGCACTCGGGACAAAGCACCCGCACCAGCCGCTGGGCAGCCACAGCGATCACCGATGACGAAATCAGAAACGGTTCGACCCCGATGTCAACCAGACGGGTGATCGCGCTGGCTGAATCGTTTGTGTGAAGGGTGGAGAAGACAAGATGGCCTGTCAGCGCGGACTGGACCGCGATCTCCGCAGTCTCACGGTCCCGGATCTCACCCACGAGAACCACATCCGGGTCCTGCCTGACGATGGATCTGAGGCCTAGAGCAAATGTGAGATCGATCTTGGGATTGACCTGAATCTGGCTGATCCCTCTGAGCTGGTATTCAACCGGGTCTTCAATGGTGATGATGTTAATATCCGGAGTGTTGATGGAGGAGAGAACCGCATACAGCGTGGTGGTTTTGCCGCTTCCGGTGGGTCCGGTCACAAGGATAATCCCGTTCGGCGAGGCGACAAGCTCCTTAATCTGTTTAAGCCTTTCAGGAGACATGCCCAGCTCCGAAAGCTCAAGCAGCGATGTGGATTTGTTCAGGAGCCGCATAACGACCCGTTCCCCGAATGAAATGGGGATGGTGGAGACCCGGATGTCAATATCCTGATCGCCGAATTTGAGTTCGATCCGCCCATCCTGGGGAAGCCGTTTTTCCGCAATATTCATCTTTGCCATGACCTTGATTCTGGAGGTCAGGGCCGGCTGAATCCATTTCGGCGGGGTGAGCAGGTCATACAGAATGCCATCCACACGGTACCGGACTTTGAAACTGTCCTGATAGGGTTCGATATGGATATCACTCGCACGGCCTTTGATGGACTGGGAAATAATATGGTTGACGAGTTTGATAATTGGCGCGTCGCTGGTGTCATCCATGAGATCCGCTGTATCCTCAATTTCGCTGATGATCGTGGCGCCGTTCTCTTCCATATCCTGAACCAACTGCTCCGCCGAATCCCTGCTGAAATCATAGGATATGTTGATGGCGGAAAGAATCGCCTCTTTTGTGGAAAGGACAATTTGAAAGTTGTTCGCTTTGATAATCCTGACCAGATCGTCAAGGGGCTGGAAACAGGTCGGATCATTTATGGCAATGATATGTCCCGGTTCCTGATGATCATCCTTCATTATCAGCTCGCCAGCCATAACATTCAATGCATCGGGCGTATCCGGCGGAGATGCCTGGCCGCCGCTTTCCAAAGGAACCATAAAATATTTTTTCAGAAAATGAATGGGAATATTCTGGGTGGCCTCCGTCCCGATATTGTTCATGGGGAGCTGGGGCCAGAAAGGGATGTCATAATGGATGCTCAGAGCCTCAAGTAGCTGAGTCTCCGTCACCATCTTTTTCTTGATCAGTATCTCACCGATATTCCCGCCTTTTTCGCTTCTGACCTTCAAAACCTCCAGAAAATCCTCCTCTGAAATGCCGATGGTCTCTTGCAGTGTTTGGGAAAAGTCTTTTTTCATAGTTTTAAGTTTTAAGCTTTATAGGGTTAAGGGTAGGCCGCTTTGTCATTACCGAGTGATGTTCTAAATCATTGTCCCGCGTGAAGAATGTGGGGCGATCTGACCGATGCAGAAGCGGAATGATCTCCTCATCCTGCATGCCTTTGCGACCTGTGTCATCACCAATCTGCCGGGAAGTTATCCTCCGCATTCTCAGCAACTGACGCTGATCATTCAGTATGTTCTCGTCCAAGATGTTCATACGGGCGGATCTATGGCAAACTCCTCGGTGTGACTGAGGAATGCCTGACGTGCCAGTTGCAATGCTTCCGCAATTGCCTCTCTGGAAATGCTTTCATGCCACCCTTCGATGATGCTTTCCCACGCCAGACCTTCGGCGACCTGTTCCAGTACATCGGCGACCATTATACGCGTTCCCCTGAAGGTCGGTTTTCCATGGCATATCTTCGGGTCCGCGACAATATAACGTCCTATGATTTGAGATTTTTTCATTTCTTCACCTTAAATTAAAAAAGTTGAATTGACAGATAATAGAAACTCATCTTACCTGATTCATTTTCACAAAATCCACACCTCGCAGCTTTTTAAAAGCCCTGATTATAAAGCCTTTCCTCGCAGCTTTTTTAAAAGCCCTGATTATAAAGCCTTTTGGGGAGACTGGCTGCTCACAGGCCCCGAACGTGAACGAGAACTTAAACTTGAACTTGAACTTTGCACTTTGGGCCCGCACTTCATGTTTAAGTTCAAGTCCAAGTTTAAGTTCACGTTCCCCAAAAGGTGCTATAATCAGAAACTTTGCCTAATTCATTATTCTTTCGTTTCAAACAGGTCATCAGGAAAATCCATGTCACTCTCCTCAAAAGCCTTCAGTCCTAATCGGATTTCATCATTCCTTCTCATCTCATCATAAGTATCCTCCGTCCGCACTGCTGCCAGATGTGTATTGTTTTGCTGGGAGAGTCTCTCCATGTCAAACAGCGGGGATGTAAGCAGGATATTGGGCAGCAGATTTCTGATATCCATCTCCACTCTTTGCATCTGAATCCCCTCCTCCGTGGTGCGTGTGACCTTGAGAAAGACTGAATTCTCCGGCGCGCCCAGGAACGGAATCACGCTGTGGGTGGATGCGACAAACTCTATTTGGGCGACTCCTCAATCTCCTGAGGTTCTGATTCTTCAACGTCAAATGTGGTGTCGTCCATATCCAGTCTGTACATTTTGATTCCTCTTTCTTCCTCTTCGATCGAGTCAATGTGATCTTTTTTCTGGCGATAAAGCTCTTTTGCCTCTGCCTCGTTTTTGATAACATGAGGGGTCAGGAATATGAAAAGGTTGGTTTTCTCCCGCCCCTTTGTCTGGGATTTGAAAAGCCACCCGAGTCCGGGAATATCTCCGAGACAGGGGATCCGGTTTTCTGTTTTGGAAAAGCTGTCATCAATCAGTCCGCCGATGACAATCGTGTTGTTATCATTGACAATGACCGTGGTGTCGATTTTGCGGGTCAGAGTTGTGGGACGTTCGGCCACCGTTGCCGCGGTGCTATCCAGTTTGCTGACTTCCTGAGAGATTTTGAGGCGGATCAGCCGGTCTTTGCTGATCTGAGGCGTAACCTTCAACATGATGGCCACATCCTTGTATTCATAAGTATTGTAGCTTTCAGAGGTGGTCGTGGTTCCGGTTTTTGTCTGATAGGGGACGTTTTTTCCGACAGTGATTATTGCCTCCTCATTATCCGTTGTCAGCAGTTGGGGCGTTGAAAGGATGTGAACGTCTTTGTCTTTTTTGTATGCGTTCACAATCGCGCCGAGGTTGTAAAAGGTGGCCCCTCCGATTTCAAGCGCTTCGCCAAAAATGCCTAAAGACGCCCCTTGTGGCAGTAATGCCGCTCCTCCCGCAAGCGCCGAGCCTGCCACACTTGATATATTCTCATACGCACCATCACCGCCGCCGCTGAAGCCGCCGCCGATGTATGCGTCTTTATCATTACTATAACTAGCCTTCCCTCCTGCGGTCCATTCTGTTCCGATCTTGAAATCCTTGTTCACATTGACTTCCATGATCAGGCATTCAATGAAAACCATTGACCTGGGGATGTCCAATTTTCTGATGACTTCTTCAAGGACTAGGTAATCATCCTTTTCCGCCATGATGATCAGGCTGTTGGTTGCTTTGTCCGCGGTGATGTTCACCCCCTCCGAGACAATGGGGGCCTGCTTTTTCCCTTTTTTGGAGCTGGTGCGTCTCTGCTTTGTTGAGAGGGACTGAAGCACCTTGGCCAGTTCTTCCGCGGTGGCGTTTTCAAGATAATAGACATGAATCTTCTCTTTCCCTTTGGGTACTTCCCTGTCTAACTGGCTGATCAGGTCTTTGATTCTTATCGTGTCATCCTCGCTGGCAAGCACGATCAGAGTGTTTGTCCGTTCATCAGCGACAAATTTCATGGTACTTCCGGCACCTTTTTTCCCTTTTACTCTTCTCTGCACGAACATTGTCGTCATCACTTTGACCAGTTTTGTCGCGTCTCCGTATTCAATGGGGATCACGGAGATCATCTGACCCACGCCTGTTATGTCAATTTGTTTCAGGATACGGAGCAGCCGTTTTATGTTTGAATAGACGTCTGTTATGATCAGCGTATTGGTCGGCGGATAGGAGAGTATGACGCTGCTTTTGGAAACCAGAGGCGCGAAAAGCCGCTTGATTTCAGCAGGGTCCGCGTATCTTAACGGTACGAGGTGCGTCACCACCTTATCATCAGGAGAACGAGCCTCCTCTTTCAGCATGGTTTTGATATTCTTTGTCCGCGCATCCGGCGAAGAGACAATTTTGATTACCTTGCCGGAGTCCACTGTGGCATAGCCGTTGACTTCCAAAACCGATTCAAAGACCTTGTAAGCCTCTTTTACGGAGATTTTGGAGGGAGAGATAATGGTTACCTTTCCCTTTACTTTTCGATCAATAATAAAATTCTTTCCGGTCAGCTCGCTCATAAACTTGATGAAAACGCTGATATCCACGTCGTTAAAATCTATGGAGACGAACTGTTCCGAATTTCCCGTTGATTGCCCCGGGGCCGGGTGAGCCGTCAGGATCAGAAAAATTAAAGTTAGAGAACAAATAATACCTTTTGACAAATTAACGTATGATTTCATATTTTTTCCCGAGAATACTCCTGTTTAATGTATAATTTAAAAAAAGAAATGAGATTTCATTTTATCCATAACCGCATCACATTATCTGCTGCCCGGAATCCTGTTTTTTCATAAACCGGTCTTCCCGCATCACTGGCGTTCAGTATCATTCGCCTGATTCCCTGTGATTTGCAGTAATGAATGGCTGTCTCTGCTATTCGGCGTGCAAATCCTCTGTTTCTGTATCCTCTTTCTGTATAGATGCTATGAAGATATGCGACCCTGTCTGATGGATCATCAGGTACCGGAACCATTGAAATTATAGAAACCGCGCCGCTTGCGATTATCTTGGATATATCTTCAATGAACCAAGCCTTGCTTGTGTTGTTTGTCAGTTGTTTCTGTAATTTTTTTGCATAAGCATTATCCATCTCTTCCAATTTTGAAATATCATAATCCAAACCTTTCAGCGTCCATATCTCTTCAAACATCAGACGATGATGTCTGACTAAGATCGGTATGTCTTCAAAACCTGCTTCCTGAATTGTAAATCCGGTTTTTTCTTTCATTGTGTGCGTGTAGAACAAATTTGCAATTTGTTCGTGGAAAATTGCGCTAAAGTGTAGAACAAATTTGCAATTTGTTCGTGATACGTTCATGCGCAATTTGGAAAATTGCGCTACATCCGGCTCCTGTCATTCCGGGCAAAAATGATAAGAATCGGCAGGATTCTTATCATTTCTGACCCGGAATCTATCTCGTTCCCCAAAAGGCATTATAATCAGGCAATTGGTTCGTGATACGTTCATGCGCAATTTGGAAAATTGCGCTACGTCCGGCTCCTGTCATTCCGGGCAAAAATGATAAGAATCGGCAGGATTCTTATCATTTCTGACCCGGAATCCATCTCGTTCCCCAAAAGGCATTGCATTGTAGTCAGGCAATTGGTTCGAGATCCGTTCATGCGCAATTTGGAAAATTGCGCTACATCCGGCTCCTGTCATTCCGGGCAAAAATGATGAGAATCGGCAGGATTCTTATCATTTTTGACCCGGAATCCATCTTGTTCCCCAAAAGGCATTGCATTGTAGTCAGGCAATTTGTTCGTGATACGTTCATGCGCAATTTGGAAAATTGCGCTACTTTCATGTTAATCCTGCACTTCGTATTCTATGTTTTTCATCCGACCTCTTCGCTTTATTTCAAGAGCCACGTTGGAGGATGATTTGAGGCTGTTATAGAACTTGAGGGCATCGTCAACGGATTCAATGGGGGTTCCGTCAACTCCCATGATAATATCCCCGCTTCTCAGACCCAGTTTTCTGAATATGGATTTTCGTTTGACTCTTGTCAGTGTAAGGCCGTCCGGTTTTCCATCTTTGAAATGCGGCCGTATTCTCGCTGTTTTCATAAGAGTGCCCACATCGCTGATCGCATTCTCCACCTCCGAACGAGCAATTTTTATGTTTTGCGAACTGGCCTTTCTTGCCTTTGGTCTGTCTCTCGATCTCTCACGAGAACTCCGCCTTTCCCGGGGTTTTTTTTCCGCCATCTTCAGAATTTCATCTTTGTCATTGACGCTTAATATCACTTGCTCTCTTAAAATCTTCTTTACGATTGCATCCAGAATCATATCCCCTTCTCTGTAGAGATTCTGTTTTCTTTCCTTTTTATCTTCAATGACAGCATACGCCCTGCTTTCACTACCTGAGACGGTCCCCCACAGGGCCAGCTTAAGCTTTGTCTCTTCCAGTTCCTTGCTCTCCTCTTTCTTTGGTTCCTCCTTCGGCTTTTCCACTTCTCTGTCTTTCGTGTTGAAGAGGTTCCGTTCAATTACCGGATTGTAATAAGAGAGGGGATGCCGGGTCTCATTCTGGGAAGATACGACACTTTGGCTCACTGCCTGGGGCATGGGGGTATGATCCAATTGCGCTGTCATTGTCCGATAAAACGCTTTCACACCGAAATATGTTATCGCCGGTATCAGCAAAAGATTCAATATTATCAAATATTTCTTCATATCTCTACCCTCCTGTCAAAATAGGGTGGTGTAGCGAAACCCACTGTTTTAAACATTCCCTGATTTCAAACTTCTTTTTGTTTTTAATTTCCAATTCAGCGTTAATGCTCTTGAAAGTGTAATTTCCCGCATCGAAAAGAGACGCCAAAAGCCCCAGTTTGGAAAAAACCTTCGTTCATGCGCAATTTGGAAAATTGCGCTACATCCGTGAGGAACAAATTTGCAATTTGTTCGTGATACGTTCATGCACAATTTGGAAAATTACGCTACATCCGTAGAACAAATTTGCAATTTGTTCGTGATACGTTCATGCGCAATTTGGAAAATTGCGCTACATCCGTGTAGAACAAATTTGCAATTTGTTCGTGATACGTTCATGCGCAATTTGGAAAATTGCGCTACATATAGGCACAATTTGGAAAATTGCGCTACTTTCATGTTAATCCTGCACTTCGTATTCTATGTTTTTCATCCGACCTCTTCGCTTTATTTCAAGAGCCACGTTGGAGGATGATTTGAGGCTGTTATAGAACTTGAGGGCATCGTCAACGGATTCAATGGGGGTTCCGTCAACTCCCATGATAATATCCCCGCTTCTCAGACCCAGTTTTCTGAATATGGATTTTCGTTTGACTCTTGTCAGTGTGAGGCCGTCCGGTTTTCCATCTTTGAAATGCGGCTTTATTTTCGCTGTTTTCATAAGACTGCCCACATCGCTGATCGCCTCCTCCACCTTCGAACGAGCAATTTTTATGTTTTGCGAACTCCTTTTTTCTGCTCTTGGTTTGCTTCTCGATCTCTCACGAGAACTCCGCCGTCCCCTTTCCCGAGGTTTTTTTTTCGCCATCTTCAGAATTTCATCTTTGTCATTGACGCTTAATATCACTTGCTCTCTTAAAATCTTCTTTACGATTGCATTTAGAATCATATCCCCTTCTCTGTAGAGATTCTGTTTTCTTTCCTTTTTATCTTCAATGACAGCATACGCTCTGTTTTCATTACCTGAGACGGTCCCCCACAGGGCCAGCTTAAGCGTTGTCTCTTCCAGTTCCCTGCTCTCCTCTTTCTTTGGTTCCTCCTTCGGCTGTTCCACTTCTCTGTCTTTCGTGTTGAAGAGGTTCCGTTCAATTACCGGATTGTAATAAGAGAGGGGATGCCGGGTCTCATCCTGGGAAGATACGACACTTTGGCTCACTGCCTGGGGCATGGGGATATGATCCAATTGCGCTGTCATTGTCCGATAAAACGCTTTCACACCGAAATATGTTATCGCCGGTATCAGCAAAAGATTCAATATTATCAAATATTTCTTCATATCTCTGCCCTCCTGTCAAAATAGGGTGGGTGAAGCGAAACCCACAGTTTTAAAAGTAGGGTGGGGAGCGAAGTGAGACCCACCAACCCACCACCGTTTTAAAAGTAGGGTGGGTGAACCCACCAACCCATCATCGTTTAAAAGTAGGGTGGAGCGAAGCGAAACCTACCATCCAACCATCGTTGCCCTTCCCGATGTGTGAGTTTCGCTTCACCCACCCTATACACAAACCCCGTTGCGTTGGTATAAGCCTGCATTAGCGAAACCTGGGGTTATCAAAAGTACCCCGAATTTTGAACGGACGCCCGTTTTCATTCCCCTTGCCTTTGAAGAACTGTGATGCCAGTGACCCCAGCTTTGCAAGAAATGAAGGGTGCGGTCTGATGGTTCCTTTCAGATTTAAAGTGCTCCTACCGCGCGGTGTTCTGAGTTCAACAGACCCGGAGATGTTGCCGCCCAACTGGTTTCCTTTTAATACGCATTCCCTGATTTCAAACTTCTTTTTGTTTTTAATTTCCAAGTCAGCGTCAATGCTCTTGAAAGTGTAATTTCCAGCGTCGAAAAGAGATGCCAAAAGCCCCAGTTTGGAAAAAACCGATCCTAAGACTTCAAAGTTGGCATCTGAAGCGGTAAGTTTGGCATTGATAACCGCTTCATTCGCTTTTTCTCTGGTGTATGTGATCTTTCCGTCAAGTATTCCCGACAACTTATATTTGGAAGGATCCTGTATCGCATGGATATCCTTCATAAGAATCCCCGCTAAATCTGCGTCAACTGTCATTCGGGGACCAGTTTCCGATTCTGTTATGGTCGCCTCGCCTTCCAGATTCCCCTCGCAGGTTCTGCCTTTGAAAGAAAAAGTCTTTTGATCGCTGAAAAGCGTCAGAAACTTGGGAACAACTTTTATCCATTCCGCGTCAATTGCGGGACTCTCTTTGTTGGAAAGGCTCACATCATAAAATTTCAGGCCCGGGGGAAAATTCGGTTTTACGCGATCAATTGTAATCGTCAAATCCGGATTGGATTCGTCGGCTTTTCGTATAATATAATCTGTTATCATATCAGATGGAAAAAGCCAGTAAATAAAAAAAGCGGATGCCGCTATAATGTATATGGAATATAAAAGCCATTTTTTCATAATAGAACCGTGTTTGGTGTTTTGTATTTTGTATTTGGTATTTAGTGTTTGGTGTTTTGTATTTGGTGTTTTGTATTTGGTGTTTTGTATTTGGTGTTTTGTGTTCAGTGTTCCGTGGCTTCCAAAATGCCAAACACCAAACACCAAACACCAAATACCAAAACACCAAACACAAAACACCAAACACAATCAAATCTCAAAAGTTTCAATTTGCAGAATAACGTCTATGAATCCTTCCCCTTTCCCCTTTTTTCTTATGGATATCTTTCTGATAAAAACACTGTTTTTTGATGTTTCTATCTTATGAAGATAAGGGGTCAGTTCTTTCATATTAATGCCCCGGAGCTTCATTTCGACCTGAGACCGCTTGAATTTGCTGTCTTTCTTATCGGATTTTGAGGGCTTCATATACTTGATGTTCTCTTTTATCCCTGTTTCACCTGCCAGTTTGTCAAGGAACGAGAAAAGTGTGAACCCTTTTTTTCTTTTGGCAAAACGGTTTTCCGATAATTCAGATTCTATCTTGAGTCCATCATACTCGGCTTTGAGGGCGATCATTTCATTCAGTGTCTTTGTTTTTGCCTGCACAGCCCTTTCAAGGCGATCCTTTTTTTCCATGAACGGAATCACGATAAGCCGGGCGACGACAAACAGGCATACAAAAAGGCCTGCCACAAAAACGGCATATTTTTCACGTTTGCTTAATTTACTTAACATTTTTCTCAGTTTACGGTTTTACGGTTTACGGTTTACGGTTTACGGTTTACGGTTTACGGTTTACGGTTTACGGTTGACAGTTGACAGTTTACGGTTGACGGTTCACTGTGGTGGTTTGTTAAAATCATCAACCGTAAACTGTAAACCGTAAACTGTAAACCGTCAACCGTCAACTGTAAACCGTCAACCGTCAACCGTCAACTGAACTTTCAAATTGAACCGTACCCGCTCACGCTCGGTGGTGGAAGAGGCGATGGTCACTTCTTTGAAGATATCCGCCGCTTCCAGTCTGTTTTTGATGTCATCAACCGAGGTGATGCTGTCGGTGTTTCCTAAAATCTCTATGTTTTCCGAGCCGATAAGAAGCCTTGTCAGCACAACATCCGTCTCTTTGGGGATCCGTTTGCTGATCTCATTGAGTATGTCGCTTGCCCGTATGTTCCTTTCTGTTTCCCCGGGAGAGAAAGTCTCTTTTCCCAGCTCCTGCATTGCAACCTGCATCTGATGCAGGGGATCAACAATTTTTGTGATCTCCGGGAATGTCTCCTTGAAGATAGCCATGATCTGCTTATCCAGCTTATCCAGCTTTTTTTCTGTGGAATATGAATCAACGACCATATTCAAGAATATCGCTGCCAAAAGCAGGACGACAAGGATCCCTGTCTTGATAAAACTTGCTTTATGTTCTGCCCACTGTTGTTTCGGGGCAAAAAAGCCCCTGCGGAAATTCAGACCGCTGATCCCCTCAATTTCCATCAGAGCCAGTGAGTATGCATTGTCCATCTGAGCGGATGTCTTAAAGGCGGTTGTCGGGTCCCTTTTTATCATCGCCCGCGTGTCCCGAACAAGATCGGCCCGTATCACAGGAATCTGCAAAATCCGTTCTGCTTCCTGATCAAAACCGATGTTATCCACCCCGTAACCGGTGATGTGGATTTCATCCGGCTGAAAATTCGAGCCCAAATGAAAAATCTCTTCAAAAGCGGCAAGTGTGCGCTGAATATCGGCGCAAAGGGACTGTGTCCTTCCCGCGTCCGAACTGATCGGGAAGGAGCGGATCAGGCAGATCTGTCCTGAAATAATAATAAACGCCGTGCATCTGTCCGCCGCTATATCCATAAAGAAACAGTTTTCGGAAATATTTGCGAATTTGGCCAGACAAAGCGCTGTGGAATATCCGCCGACGCTGATCATTTCAGGTTCCATCTGAAAGGATGTCAGCGTGTCCAGGCATAATTTCAGCTCCGAATTTTCAACACTCGCTGCAATAATATCCGTGTGGTCCTCGGAGTCAGGTAACTTTATCGGATGAAAATCGATGGTCAGATCCTCCGGATGAAACGGCAGCGCCGGTTCAAGCTCGAAAGGAAGGACCTGTCTGATCTTTTTCTGATCTTTGAACGGGAGCTGAATGTTTCTGTAAGATATCTGATCCGCGGGAAACGAGGCGACAAAAACAGCGCCGCCCGTATCCATCCTGTCGGCAATGGTTTCCAGCGCAATGATTAACCTGTTTTCAACTTCTGTTTCCTCTGCTTCCTCTCCCTCGGCCGGAGGCGGACTCGGGATCTTATCATCGGATAAGGGGACGTAAAGATGGCTTTCTATCCAGTTCCCCTTGATACCGCTTTTTACCAGAACCGCGCTGACACCGTCATGCCGAATATCAATACCAACAACCTTTTTGCTCATTTCATTACTCTTCCTGCCAGTTTAAAACCCTGCACTTCCATTTTCTCGTTTTTTTATCCCGCTCCCGCTGTACCACCGTCGTTATGGTCATTTTTGCATCATGCAGCGTTGCAGCAGACTCAATCCGAAAAGTATCGCTTGTATTTGTGAGGAGTTTGGAATTAATTTTAACGTCGCCACACCCGGAGATGTTTCTGTACCATCCGGTTCCTGAAAGGGCGTTCACATACGTTTTGGTATCCGCTCCCTCCTCTTGTTCTTCGCGATAGTCATACATTGCCTGGGCGCACTCCTCATGATCCGGGCCCGTTAGCACTTTGAGCACCGGGAGGTCCGCAGTGTTGATATTTATTTTCCCTTCATACTGAAAAGTTTTGTTTTTCCTGTTTTTCCTGCGTGGCCGGGTTTTTTTCATGCCATAGACTGTCAGATAACTGGTTATCCCGGATGGTGCCTCTTCGGTGCCGAGCATTTCCTTTGAACCGGTTATTTCATCTGGCGCTTCTCCTGTGCCATAAAGAATTTCCGGTGTCATCCCTTTTACCATAAGAAGTTCATCAACATGGGGGATCGGGCCGTTTCTGCATTCATACGGCGGATCAAGGGTCTCATAATATGCTGTTTCTGCCCCGCTGAATTCTGTGGCGTCATCATCCTTTGAATCGAGCCAGTCTTTCAGTGAGCCGATGATGCTGGATGTGGCATTGATGTCCGCGTCCTCATCCTTTGACACAATGGGACGCAGAAGGTTGTCCCACATATTATACTGAAGATCGTTTAACCGATGTCCCGGGAATTTTTTAATAAGAGCATTGACCTGAATCTTGCCGAGTTCGTCGCTGATTTTAAATGTGACGCTTCCCTCCTCAAAAGGGAATTCCTGAAGAAGTTCGCTTATTTTTTCAGGGTCGGCCCAGTCTTCCTGAACAGAGTCCGCATTTGATCCGTATCGGTCCTTTATAAGCATTGCCATCCCCAGATGGATACCGGATGATGCAATATGCGAAAGGAGGAGCCGGTCCCGGGTCGTGGCTGTCGCGATAACGGTTGTTCGCACCTGTCGGTTCAGCTCCAGCGTTGCCGCGATCAGCACCGTGGTGATCGTCAGCGTAAGGAGCAGGGCAATTCCCCGTCTGTTTTTTAAAAATGAAGACATAAGTAAGGGTTAAGGGTTAAATTTTAAGGTTAAGGATTAAGTTTTAAGTTCAAGTTTTAACGGATTTGATTTCTGTAAATTGTCAGCTTTACCATAGTTTCAAACAAAAGGGAATAAGAATCGTCACCGAATTCAAGTTTTATTGTTATTGCCCTGGGTGTTGCATATTTGAACTCTTCGGATTCGGAGTCCCAATAATCGTATTCTGTTCCTTCATGGTCATAATATTTGAATGTCAGCGATTTAATATCCTCACATAGTGTGGGATCGGAATATCGTTCCTCAAAATTTTTCCCGTCAAACCGCTTATACGGATAGAGGCTGTCTGCACGCCTTAGCACATACTGTTCATCATCACCTGTGCTCTGAACATAATAAACAATCTCCGCGATGCCGTTATTCATGCTTTTTTCAAGGGATACATGGGAAAATGTCGCGAACCTGAGTCTTGAAAAACCGGATGTCCCCGCATAACTGTTATCCCCGACAAACCGGTAAGGATCCGGTGGGTCGTTTATCCCTGAGCGGGCATACGCGGAATCCGGAGTCACATGAAGCTCCTTCAGGTCACGGACCATCCGGTCCAGGCAGTTCTTTCCCATATCATAAGAGCCGATGCTTTCATGAATCGTCTCCGCGCTGGAAAATACCGCGGAATATGAGCCGAAGATCGTCGTGGCAATGATGCCAAAGATGAAAATGGCGATCATAATCTCAAACAGGGTAAAGCCCTGATTGTCTGTTGTCTGTTTCTGTTGTCTGCTCATCTTCTGTTAAGAGCTTTCTGTTGAGGCATTTTTACAATGACTCTGAAGAAAATAATAGAGTTTGCGAAATAACGGACACTTGTTTTTTATTATATCCGGGTCTGTTTTTAACAGCAAAAAGCCATATTACCATGGCCATCCTCCGATACTTGGATCACCGACACGGTACAGGTCACCGAGTTTCCATCCTTCATCAAGCCTTTCTTGCAGCATTTCAACAGATAATGGTTCCGCTGAAAAATGATTCTGATCTTTTTCTGAGAAACAGAGAACATTTTGTGAAAAATCTGTAAATTTGTCTAACAAATCAGGGCTGTGAGTGCATATAATGACCTGAGTTCTCTCTGATGCTCTTTTTATCCATTCCGCAAGCACAGGCATCCACGCAGCATGTATTCCAAGCTCAGGCTCGTCAATGATCAGCAGGCTCGGAAGATTCGGGGACAACAATATTGTTGCCCAACACAGCATTCTTACTGTGCCGTCAGACATTTCGTTCAAAAAGAAATGATCTGACAATCCGTCAAAATGCCATTCCAAATTTACGGTCATCAGACCCGTTCGGACAGGTCTGATCCGCCTTGTGAGCGGTAAAACGGATTTCATGGCATAATTAAAACCGTCATCAAAATCCATATCCTGCTGGATAAGGTTTTCTATAACCAAAGCCAGATTATGTCCTGACGGGGAAAGAAAAACATCACTTAAACCGATTTTAGGTTCAGAACTTCTTATCATCTCCAAGTTCATATTGTTCGCGTTATAGAAATGCCATCCTTTTATATAATCTGTAATCTGTCTGCGTATTTTGTAAATAGGCGTTCTTTGTGGCGGATTTTCGCTCTTTTCCAAAAGGTTGTGAAGTACAACAATCCCCAGTGAATTGGTTGGCACGTTCTCCACATTTTCAAAATGTGAGGACTGTTCAGAAGAATCGTTCCAAACAGAGACAACCCCCTCTCCGATTTTTTTATCATGATACATATAATAGTGGAAAGGCTGGGGGCGCTTAAAAATGGAAGTTGACAAAGATTCTTCAGCAATACTTACCTTGGCGTTTTTTGCACCCGCAAAAAGATTCAAATTGAAATTTAATCCTTCCTCAAAATGATATGAAAAATTTATCCGTGCCGGAAAGTTTAACGACTTATCCAGAATTTTCGATCCGCCGAGAATCGCCACGGCACTTTCAAATTGGCTGGCGGACTGGCTTTCATCTGAATTGGGAATGATGCAATTTTTTAAAAATTCCAATATGGCGATAAAATTACTTTTCCCGGAGCCATTCGGTCCGATGAAGATGTTCAGGTTATTCAGGCTGATGCCATTTTCGATTGATAAATTCTTATAATTTTTTGTAGATAGAGAAGTTAATGACAGCGTATTCATAATGTCCGGACTCCCTGACTTATTTCATAATAATGCACATACCGCCTTATCATCATCAACTGTCGTTGATATGGCTTTTAACAAAAGATTGTCCAAAATCAACCGGTGCAAGGTGGGTTTCGCTACGCTCCACCCACCCTACTTTTCTTCCAGAAATTTGTATGTCCTGAATCCATAGACGAATTCACCCTCATTAAAGTTTACACTCACATCAATTCTTTTCAGATCCTTGGCAAGATTTCCAAGGACTTCGGATTCCATCTCTTCTATTTCAAGATTCCAGGTATATCCCGGGAAATCTTCACCGAAATCCCCTGAACCGCCCCCCAGTTCAACTGAGGATATGATGCCGAGTTCCGCGATTTTGCTCTGGGCCAGCAGAGGGGCAGTTGTGTAAAATCTTGACGCGTTACTCATGGCAATGGTCTGGGCCTGCATTCTGTAAACAGCAATAAGAACGATTGCCATGATGGAAACAGCGACCATGACTTCAAGCAGGGTGAAAGCTTCCGGTTTCCGGTTTCCGGTTTCCGGTTTCCGGTTTCCGGTTTCCGGTTTCCGGTTTCCGGTTTCCGGTTTCCGGTTTCCGGTTTCCGGTTTCCGGTTTCCAGTTTCCGGTTTCCAGTTTCCGGTCTTACCCCTCAAATCCGACATATTCTTCATAAATTTTCACCTTTGACAAGAAAGGCTCGATAAGGAATGTTCTCTGTTCACCATCGTCGTCTTCGATATGGATCAGCACCTTATCAGAGTAGCCGTTTTTATAGAAGCATATCTCGGCCGCGCCTATTGAGATTATGCCTTTATCCGGATATTCAACGTCAAGGACTCTAACATCTTCGGGAATGTCATATCCGTTTTCCTCTGCCTCCAAAAGCGATTCCTCTGACATGGACGCGTTGCTTATCCAGACTTTCCCGCTGTCCATGCCGATATGCAGCGTGTAAAGAGCCTTCTCCTGTGCGGACCTTTCTTTCAATGTCTGTGTTTTCAGGATAATCCATCGTGAAAATTTGTTTGCCTGATTCATGACAACGGCATCCTGAAAACGGGGCATGGAGAAAAAAAGCACGATGCTGATCAGGGAAATCACGACAATCAGTTCAATCAGCGTGAATCCCCGACCAGAACGCGGAACACGGAAAGCGGAATACGGAATGAAGCGATCTTCCGTTCCTGCCATTCCGAATTCCGGATCCCTGAATTTCATCATTCGATCTCCCAACTGTTAATATCTTCGTCATTGCCAGTTCCCTCAGGCACACCGTCGGCCCCGTAAGAAATGATATCATATTTGCCGTGAACTCCGGGGCTGAGATAAATGAACTCATTTCCCCACGGATCTTTCGGGAGTTTGGCTTTTTCAAGATAGCCGCCTTCTTTGTATTTTTTGGGAATTGTCCCTGTTGTGGGCGGATCAACCAGTGCCTGCAATCCCTGCTCCGTACTCGGATAGGTGCCGCTGTGCAGTTTGTACATTTTCAGGGCCGTGTCCAGAGCTGCGATGTCTATCTTTACTTTCTCTCTTCTTGCCTCATCCGGGGCATCCATGATGTTCGGCACAATAAATGTTGCAAGGATTCCCAGGATCACGATGACCACCATCAGCTCAATGAGCGTGAATCCCTGACTGTTTGTCATTCTGAATAAAGTTTTTATTTTTTTCATAATACCTCCGTCTGTTAGAATTTTTGGAATTATAGTAACCATAGAGTTTTTGTCACTCGATGTTCAAGTGTTTAAAGCCGACCTTTTCAGAAACACATAGAATTCGCAGAGTCACACAGAGCCGGGCAAAACAGGCCCGGAGAAACCTCTGTGAGTCTCTGTGTGAGCCTCTGTGCTTTCTGCGGTCTTAAAAAACCTGATGATCGAGTTGTCAGAAACCGCGTTTTTTTTGTGAAAAAACTGGTCTCCTGGAACAATTTTAAACTCTACACAATAATTTTCGGGATCTTACATAAAAAATTTATGCATTCATTTTCAAACACGCTCTGAATCATTGATATAAAATCCGATGACAGCTTGTAAGACGCCTAAAATTTTTTCCACATTGTCAATATAATAACGAATGCTGTCTATGAAAAGCGTATCCCCGCTTAACTTTAAAAACTGCCAGTCTTCTCCTGTCGTAACACATCCGAAAACCGAATCTGTTTCGTTTTCTTCCCGGGTGTTAAATATCTGTGCCCCCACCATCTGCGCGGCGCACTGGCCGATCCCCTTTCCCATATCTTTCTTTTTTGCTTCCACCAGCGCCAGAACAGGTGACTGAATGGTGTGGGAGAGTTCGCCTTTGGAAAGGATAAAGTCACACTCACCGGAGAGTCCTTTCTCCTTGTCAACATCAAAAGTTTCACCGGAATAAATGGCAAATTCCCTATCATTTTTTTTATGTATTTCAAATAAAATCGGAACAATGATGAATTCGGAACGGGCTTTCTCGCTTGATGACGCCAGCGCGAGATAAAGCCCTGTGTCCAATGTTTCCTTCAGCCAGTCGCTCATGGGCAGCGTATTCACATTTTCAAACAATGCTGTTCTTTTTTCTACGATACCGAATTTTTTTTTAACATCAGCTAATGTAAAGTCACTGTATGCCATTTTATTCAATTCCTTATATTCACCCCATTTTTTCTGTCACTTTTCAGCGTCCGGTTCAGAGTGGGGTTCTGAAAACAGATTACGAAATTGCTTTAATATGCTGAGAACCGAATATAAATCATTGCCGGGACTGCGAAGCTCGAATACTTTGGATAAAGTGTACGTCGGTCTGTTATCCGCAACCAATTTCACGAAAACAAAACTTCCGCCGGTGGTTATGAGTCCGAAATTAAGCTCTCCGTGATTCGGATTGGCTAACATATATGATAACAATTGAGCCAGTCCTGCTTCCACAGAAAAGAAAGCTCTTTTGGATTCGATAACAACAACCCACAGATGTTCTTTCAGCACTAAGACATCAATTCTCCCCTCAATCGTTATCTCTTCATCAGAATCCGAAAAACTTACCGACGTTTCTGACCGGACACGGAAAGGGGGCAAGTAGAGATCTGCTAGGCAGAGAAGCGGCGCCAATACTGTCATTTGCACAGTGTTTTCAAGCATCGGAGGATATTTGACAAGATTAAGGTATCCTCTCTTGATTTTGTCTAACAGTTGTTTTTCCTGATCGTTTATATCTGGCAAATCGGTCCGCCATTCCGGGAAAAAATCGGTATCCTCTGTCATTTGAAGTCTGAATTTTGTTTCCAAGTCACATAATCTGATGTTTTTCTCAAGGATTATTTCTGACATAGCTGTAGTTTTCAATAAATATCCCTGGTTCTAATGGATTTTGTGGTTCCGAAATATGACAACGGATCGTAGGATGAAACGGATTTTCCCGCTCCGGCAAATCCCGGAAACATGACGGCGTGCCGGGGACGGATATCCGTTTCATCCTACGATCCGTTGTCATATTTCCCGGGGACCACAAAAAGCGTTAGAACCAGAAATGTTATTTTTTCAATCAAGGCATCACTTGTGTCACCTTGTGAAGGTCGAAAGATTCCAACTGTTCTTCAATCACTGAAAGACATGCCTTGAAATGATCTGTTTTCATGTGACTATTCAGGAAATCTTCGCTCTCCCAATTCTCATAGAAAATGAAAACGGACGGGTCTTCATTATCCTGATGCATAAAATAATCAATGCAACCGTCCTCTTTCCGAGTGGGTTCGATAAGTTTTGTCAATTCATCTTTAACTTTCTGAACCGATTCCTGCTTTGCCTTGAGCTTTGCCACGACTGTCAATTTGTTCATAACGTCCCCCTTTCTTCCGGCTTATTGGTCTTCTTCCGGTTTACCAATTTCCTTAATGGTAACATCCTGAGTAATATTAACATTTATATCATATTGCGCGATCATCCGATCCTCTTTATCCAATAATTGAAACCCAAACTTTCCCGGTTCCGGGATAACCAATCCGTCTATCTGATAAATTGATCTGGTTCTCTCTTTCCCGCCAAACTTAACCCGGATGGGTAACTTCATTAATTCATTTTTATTGCAGGCAAATCTCAGAAATAGTGTGGTTTCATCCATATCCTCGTCATCTTTGGAAAGGATATTCAGAACAGCTATTTTGGATATCAGCATTGGAAAAGTCTGAGAAGATATTTGCTCTAAGATATTAAATACAGAAACATGGTTCGTTTCACAGTCCCTTATAACACCTTCGCCGCATAGCATCAATACTGAAGAAATCATTTTTATCCTTCTGAAATTTTTATTTTCGGTTCAACACAGTATTTATACTCGAAATTTACTATAGTTGTTTCCATTCGTTCACTGATTAATATTCCTGAAATTTCTTTTGCCCACCTGAAGCTGGTTTTAGAAAATTCCTCTATGTATTTTCTTGAATCTTTCTCACATTGCAAACTGATTGCAATGATCAAAACATAAGCTTTTAAATAGTCATTAAATTCTGTTCCATTAATCTCATCAAGCCTTTTAATTTCATCAAATAAGTGTTTTCCTCGAAATTTTCGGGATAAATCTGAAACAAATTGCTCTCTTCTCAGATGCTTTATTATGTACCGAGGAGTATTCGCAAAAGCGAAAATTTCTCCTGCTCTTGTAAAATTTATAAAATCGTCATATTTTTTCACCGGATATCAGGCTTCCATATAAGCCGTACTTTCTCCGATAATATGGCTTACCGCTCCGAATATTTTTCTCAGTTCGCTGATAGCTAGCACGGTTTCATTTTTTATAAACAGATCATCGACCAGTTTTCCGAAGTGCCATAATTCCCCGTCCGTCACTATTCCGTGTACTGGCATCTTTTCATCTTCATTGATCTTCTGCGAGGCGAACAGTTCAGCCTGACACTGTCCCCAGCCTTCGGTAAAATTGTTCTGCTTTGCTTCCGCAATGATCATAACCGGTCTCCCCAAAACAGTCTTTCCGAGAGAGGATTTGGAAGTGATAATATAATCGGGCGTCCCGGTCAGCACATCATTGTATGACAGGGATTTATGACTCCACAATGAGCACTTGCCGACATAATGTTTGTAAACATCCCTGATTACCGGGTATATCACATTTTCACAACGGGAGGCCTCCGACGAAAACACATCGATATTTCGCCGGCTGAATTCAAACTCCTCCGTAAACGATGCGGAAGGTTCTGTCTCATCATATTCGATGTAGTCTTCTTCATCATATCTGATGTTGAAAGACTGTTGTACCTGCTGAATTAACTTGAAATCAGGAGATGCCATTTGTTCACTCTTTTATATCAGAAAGCTGCGTACAGGACAAAAAACTTCGGATGCCTGAAAAACTGGCAGGCTGTCATTCCGGGCGGAAATGCCGGGAATCGGCAGGATTCCCGGCATTTCCGACCCGGAATCCATTTTTTTGTCCTGTACTCAGATCAGAAAGTTATGTTTATGCCAAACCTGTTCAGAATTCTTTTAACAACCTCTTCACAAGCAATTACAAATATAAGAATCAGTATTGATGCGGCATCCAGAAACCAGTAAAAGAAAAAGCTCCATTTGGATATCTTATCCTTAGGTTCGTTCTTTTTCACATACTGCGGGTCTCTGTAGGCATCTATTTTTATATTTTCAGAAAGCTCATTGATTTTACACCATATATTGTCCGATTTGTACGAAATAACCCTTCCCTTTTCCATAAAATCGAGAAAGAATATCCAGTACAGATAAATTGCTGTGAATGCAGTTGCAACCGATATGATGACAATAAGTTTGGTATTCCGAATCTCTGTTATCTCTGATACTTTTTTAACAACTGCACCGATAACAGCGCCGCAGAAGACTCCGCACAAAGTCGATGCCACCCCTATTCCGCTGCTGTCATTGAATAGCCAGCTCTCTTTTGCTATGGCGATTATGTAAACCTTCGCCACAAGATAGGCGTGAATATAAACCGACAACAGTATAATTGCCGCACATACGGCGATTGATGTAAACAGGTTAGTCATGTAATTAATCAGCCGCCATTCTTACGCTTAAAAAACTCTCTTATTTCTATAAGCAGACTTGCAATCAGCAAAATCGGCGCGATAACGACAAAACTCGCATAGAGGATAATATAAATCGCTCCGTAATACAGGTGATATTCATCGGGAGAATCGGTTCCTGAAAGCATGCCGGTATGCTCACGAAACCCGAGCAAGTGCGCTCCCATAAAAAGCAGGAACAGCAATATTGCATAAGCGATGAATCTTTTACAGGAAAGACCTGAAATGAAAGACGGTTCGCTTATAATCGGCTTTCTTGTGCTGTTTTCCGTGTTATTATCCATTGGCTGCTTCTCCTTTCCACCTCATTCCAGAGCGGTCCTTCCACTATAGCGTACAGCATCACAGCGTCTCCCACCGGATTACTCGCCTCATAAGAGAGTTTGCCGTCTTTTTCTGTGGGAAAACCTGCAAAGTTGAGTGACGTAATCAGAGATGAGAAAAATTCTGTATCATCAAATCCTGCCGCGGCAATAAGAGCCAGTCCGCTGGCGCTGGCACTGGCACCGAGGTACGGGATTATGGGGCCCGAGTCCACATCTGCCACACCCACGGAGCTTGTCGGCCACTCACGGGAATAACCGAAACCGAGAAAAGAGTCAAAGAGTTCTTTCCTTGCCCGGCGATACTGATCCTCGGCAAATTTTCTGTCCACGATCTGAAGCATGTTGCAAGCCATCCAGATGCTTGTTCCTTCTGGGCCGAATCCGGACAGTACCGGTGTCCCGTTTACATCGAATGCGGAGATCAGAAGACCGGATTCCGATTCTGTCAGTTTCTTTTTTGCCGTATTTATCCACGAAGAAAGAAATGCCGAATGATCCGTGCCGTCGAGCACATCAGCCATGCGAATAGCCGCAAGGCTCATTGTATTGCAGAATACCCAGTATTCATTAGGATAACTTTCGGCGCATAATACCGGACTCTGCCGCATACGGGAGACCATAATTTCTACTCGCTCGGAAAGTAACGGTATGTAAGCGGCTTTCTCTTCTATCAGTCTTCGTGCCGCCAGCATCAGTGCAATTTCACCGTCAATAAACTGGCTCCGGGGAGGCCGCATCACCCATGAGTCACTGTACCCGTAATCGAGAAGAAACTGATAAAATTCTTTTTCACGTTCGATTCTTAACGTATTGTCAAGGATGGCATCTATAATCTCACACGACTGTTGTTTATATTTCTCATCTCTGAGAGACATGTTGGCAAGCGCAAGCACAAAATAAGTGCGGCTCATGAAATCCCATTCCGGATTTTGTGCCCGCATCTTTCTGAATTCGAGTTCCCGGAGTTCCGGGTCTGTCCATATTTCTAGATGGCTAGCGGCAATCATCCGGGCTTTTAAAGAAATTCCCTCGTTGCTGCGATATTCACGAATATCCGGTTTGTAAAAGAAATGAATACACGGTAGCCAGATACATGCGGCGATGAATAACATCAGGGATTTTAATAAGTTATTCTGATTAAAAAGCTGTTTTAAAATCATTTGATTCATCCGTAACTCTGTTGTTCTGTCAAATTTAGTATGTCTTTTGGTAGTTTTCTCAATGCCTTTTCAATATTTTCATGTTTGCATTGAAAAATTTCAGCCAATTCAGATGATGAGAATTTTATTCCGGTATATTTCAGCACACAGGACAATTTATCAACAAGTTCATTCGCATCAGTGTCTTTCGGAGTATAGCTATAATGTTCCGATTCTTCCATAAAATCTTCTTCAGAAATATGCTCCAGAACAAAGGCATTGTAGATGGCATTATATTCAATTAATTGCTTTTGAGACTTAATTACATCTGTAAGAATCCCGATATCATTTTCAAAAGCGGAACAAATGCTGTTAAAATATGAGCGTAAAGCATCAGTGTTAGTTAAATCAAACTTGTTAATCAGCTTTTCAAAGTGTATATCTTTGTGATCTGTGAAATTCCGGCTATTACTCATAATGAAATAACCTCACCGAAGGGAGTGTCTTGCTGACAACTATCATAATCGCCCCAGTTCATGCAAGGTTGCCATATCTTCCTCAAGATCGGACACTTCATAATGGGGTGAAATGCGGCGAAATGCAAGCAACTGCCGAAACTCCCATAACGACATATCTGCCAGTTCATGTGCCTTGCCGACTGAAAGGCGGCCCTGGGCATACAGGCTGACAGCTATTTCTGTTTTCAAATCGTTTATTGTCAGCCGCGCCGAATCCAATATATCTTGGGAAATTTCCAATGTGTTTGAGACGCTCATTATAATTTCTCCTGCTTCTTGCAAGGTCAGCTATCCTGACAAACATCATCTTTCCGTCTTTCTGTTTTTGCCGATCCGGCATGTTGTATCAGCAACCATCCAAGATGAAGATGTGTCTTTATATGTCCATAAACCAATTGCGATTAATTGTAACTTGCTCAACTTCCACTTTTTCCGTTTTCACTCCCAAGCCAACTTCTTTTAATTTATCTATGAGTTGATTTCCGTCGATTAAATCTATTGCCTTTTTCATATAAACTAAAACAGTGGCTAAGGATTCGGCAGACCCTTCAATCAAGAGTCGTCCCGCCACCACTCATAACGAAACAGCCTCACCCGAAATGAAGTGCTTTAATATGGCAATTATTGATCTGCCGTCATTGAAAGGGTATGTATGCCTGTCTATTGTTGCTATGTTATCCTTCAGATTTACAAATCGCCACGATACGCCGTCAGTTACCACCCCGCAAACCGTATCCCGGACAACCCCTGCTTTCTCATTGAACAGTGCGGCCGCAACCATTTCGGCTATGCATTGGGGAAAGCCGGGATTAATATCATTATTTTTGGCTTCCACCAGGACGATGACAGGTGCCCTGATTTCCAAATCATCCAGAGAGTCGCACACCGGCCCGTCAGGATTGCCTGTCAGTCCCTTTGAATCATCGACATTGAAATATTTCTTTATAAACAGACTTATGGGCAATGTCTTCCTCAGCTCTATCAGAACATTGTCGACAATAAGAGACTGCCTGGCGGCTTCCGTGTTGATGTTGATGGCGAGATCGTATGACAAATCCATCGTTTCGACAAACCAGGGACTCAGCTCTGCTGGCTTTATATCCACATATAATTTGGAATCCTGTTTTATATTTACTCCCAGTTCTTTTTCCACCTGAGCCAGTGTTTTAAAATCTGTATAAGCCATTAGCATAATCCTCTTAAATAATTCATAATTTCTATAAAAAATTAACTTCTTGGCAACGAAGCGTGCCTATCGCCACTATATTTCCCAATTATGAATATCTCCCTTAAAACCTTCTCCTTCCGGTGTACCGTCAGCCCCGTAAGAAGTGATATTGAAAGCGCCGTGAATTCCGGGGGAGAGATAAACAAAGTCATTATCCCAGGGATCTTTCAGAATCTTCCTTTTTTTAAGATAGGGACCTTTCCAGTTTTTTGCGCCCACAGGAGATTCAATCAATGCGTATAATCCCTGCTCCGTAGTCGGATGCGTGCCATTATGAACTTTGTACATCTCTAAGGCGGTATCCAAAGCGGCGATATTTGTTTTTGCCTTTTCCTGGCTTGCTTCGTTTCTGTCTATTGGTTCCCATGGATTGATCACGAAAGGTGCCAGAATTACCAGTATTACGACAATCACCATCAGTTTGGATAAGCGTAAGCCCATGAGCATCCCCTGCTTTCAGCAGCCCGGCAGTTCCGGAACTTCGGTAGATAATGATTTCATATTTGTTCATTTTAATTTATCTCTCCTGTTCTGTCCGGTCTGATGCCGAGGAGAGTCATTTACTCAAACAGATTTTTTAATTTTCCTATCACTTCATTTTTAAGTAGGTCATCTAATTCTTCTGCATTTAAAGAATTTTTTAAAGCTGAACCCGAATTAATTATTTGCAGATCGTTTCCCTCAAGTTCCAATATGTTATTTATTAAAAGGT
>JAUCGI010000197.1 GCA_030378035.1 Desulfobacterales bacterium HSG2 | reverse complement strand
CTCTTCTGTGGCCGAACAGACATAAAATCCATACATGGCGGTTCGCCCTCAGAAATCACAGAAAACTGGGCGAGCCGTGTGAGACCGATATTGTGCTGGATCGGGCCGGCTACAGTCTCGGGTTCAGTTATAAGCGGATGTGTGCGCTTTGGGTCTCCTACACTATCTCAAAGGGGTCCGTTGGTGTGGATGTTGACAGGGGCATACGTTTCTACGCTGATCCCGAAGTTCCGGAGAAATACAGGGTAAGGCCCGAAGATTTCACAAACACCGGATATGACAAAGGCCATCTGGCACCCAGTGCAGCCATAGATTTCAGCCTGAAAAGCAACTCAGAAACTTTTGCCATGACAAATATCGCGCTTCAGCACCCCAAACTGAACCGTCAGGCATGGGGACGTCTGGAAGGGATTATCCGGGGGTGGACCCGTACCAAAGGGAAGCTGAGTGTTGTCACCGGTCCCCTGTACGGTCAGCGGTCCAGACGGATCAATGGCATTCCTGTGCCCAGAAGATTCTACAAAGTTGTATATTCATTCAGGCACAAAGCATTCATCGGGTTTATTATTCCCAACACCGAAGTTAAAGCGAACGAAATATGGAACTACGCCATGTCGGTCCGGGATGTGGAAAAGGAAACCGGACATAAGTTTTTCAGCGAGCTGAACAAGAAAAAGCAGCGGGCAAAACGGAAGATCGACTTGGAGTGGTGGAAAGGGCGGAAGGGTTAAGGGTCTTAAGGGTTTTAAGGGTTAAGGGTTTAAGGGTTAAGGGTTTTAAGGGTTAAGGTTAAAGTTGTATAGAGAATATCCTTAACCTTAACCCTTAACCCTTAACCCTATATATCTTTTAACGGCCTGTTCGCCGGAGATTTTTCCGCTGTATTTCTGAATTCCCGGAGTGATTCTGATAATGCTTTTAATTCGGGGGTCTGTGTCAGGGGGATGTTGTCGGTCCCGTTCTGTTCCAAGGCTTCAATGATATGGGTTGTGGTCAGTGCGTCAATACTGCGGGCTGGCTGATACTCGGGTGGTTCGTATTCCCCGTGCTCTGTCGCGGAAAGGATTCCGACTTGGGCGAGTTCGCAGAGTATCCTGCGGGTCAGGCGCACAGGGATTTTTAAAATGTGCGAGATCCGGGTTGCGGTTAACGGTTTTTTCCCGTTGGAAAAATTCTTTATCAGCAGATGCGAAATCTGAAGCGAAAGTAATTTTTTTAATCTGAAGCTTATCTTATAATCACCTGGGCCAAACTGATACGAATCAACATTCTGGTGAGCAAAGGATATCTCCGCTCCCAAAAGCACGATCAGCCAGCTCACTTGCAGCCATATGAAAAACAGGGGAAACGCGGCAAAACTTCCGTATATCGCGTTATAATGTGCCACCCCGACCTGAAATTGGATATATGTCCGCTGGGCAATCTGATACACAGTTCCGGCAATCAGGCCGGCAATCAGGGCAGAAAGGAAATTCACTTTGGTGTTCGGCATCAAAATGTAAATAATCGTCAGAAGCGCCCAGATCAGGCCATAAGGTAACAGTTTGAGCATGAAAAATATGATCGGATTGAAAATTTCCAACAACACGATCTTTTCAGTGATCACGGTCACCTCACTTGTTATAAATACCGTCACACTGCTGGAAATGACGGCAAGAAGCGGGCAGATCAGCATCATGGAAAGATAATCGGTGAATCTTCTCCCAAAGGATCGGGATTCTCTTATCTCCCATATCTTATTTAAAGAGGTTTCGATATTCACCAGCACCTTTATCACTGTCCAGATAAGAACGGTCAGACCGACGCCGGCGATCATCCCTCCCTGGGTATTTTCAAGAAGAGAACGGGCCAGTTTGATAATTCGGATCACCGCCTCTTCCTGTCCCGGGAAATTTTCCAGGAGCTGCTCTTCAAGCACCTTTTCATAACCGAAGCCGGTGGATATCCCAAAAGCCATCGCCACCAGGGGAACAACAGAGAGCACTGTATAAAAGGTAAGGGATGATGCCCTCAGCCCCCATTTGTTTCCCCTGAATCCGCGTATCACCAGAAGAAGTATCCTGAGTTGTCTGATGAAAAAAGCTTTTATCCGGGAGCAGTCCTTCAGGTAAATTCCCCATATACCTATTTGGATAAAATTGATGATTTTTGATAGCAAGTGTTTTGTGTTTTGTGCTTTGTGTTTGGTATTTGGTGTTTGGTGTTTTCCTGCTTCTGTAGGAATGGTGACAGGTGCGTTGTATAATAATAAAAAAAGGGTTACGGATTGCTTCCCGTAACCCTGATTTTTTTTAGTGGCTGAGGGACCAGGATTCGAACCTGGGATAACGGGGCCAGAACCCGTCGTCTTACCACTAGACTATCCCCCAACGAAGTTAAATGGCTTTATATACGAAGAAATAAAGCATGTCAAGAAAAATTTTACCCTTTTTTCAAAATAAATTGGACCGCTTTTTCCAGACGGGGCAGAACCCTTTTTTTCCCAAGCACCTGGATGATTTCAAAAATTCCCGGGCTCGCGGTTTTTCCGGTCAGGGCCACCCTTACCGGCTGCGCGATTTTCCCCAATTTGAGTCCGGCAGTCTCCATCACCCTCACAAATACGGCCTCAAGTTCCTTTTCAGTGTACGGGTCAAGGGATTCAAGTTCTTCTTTCAGGGATCTGAGAGGATCAAGTATGTTCGGTTTCAGAAACTTTTTTGCAGCCTTTTCATCATAGATGATTTCATCCTGAAAATAAAACATGGCCCCCTCTGCCATCTCCTTCAGAGTTTTGCTCCGGAGATTCAGGGTTTCAATGATGCTTTCAAGGTAATCCGTGTCATCCGTTTCAATTCCCTTTTCCTTTAAAAAAGGAACAAGGCGTCCGATGAGATCGCGGGGAGGGGATGCCTTGATGTGATCGGCGTTCAGTGCCAGCAGTTTTTCCTGGTCAAAAATGCCGGCGGCCTTTCCGATATTTTCAAGGGTGAATTTTTCAATCAGATCATCCCTTGTGAAAAATTCCTGGTCTCCGAAGGACCACCCCAGACGGACAAGGTAATTGATCAGGGCATCCGGGAGATATCCCATATCCCTGTAAGCGGTCACGGACATCGCGCCGTGGCGCTTGCTCAGGCGGGTCCGGTCATTACCGAGCACCATCGGGACATGCCCGAAAGCCGGCAGCGGACTCCCCATGGCCTTGTAAAGCAGGATCTGTCTGGGCGTGTTGTTCACATGATC
>JAUCGI010000271.1 GCA_030378035.1 Desulfobacterales bacterium HSG2 | reverse complement strand
CGGCTTGGCTTTGCAAATCCCGTCCGGCTTGGCTTTGCAAATCCCGTCCGGCTTGGCTTTGCAAATCCCGTCCGGCTTGGCTTTGCAAATCCCGTCCGGCTTGGCTTTGCAAATCCCGTCCGGCTTGTCGTTCAAACCGTTCAAACCAGTCTGCAACCTGCCCTGTAGAACGATTTTCCAAATCGTTCAAACCACTCTGCAACCTGCCCTGTAGAACGATTTTCCAAATCGTTCAAACCAGTTGTTCCGTAGAACGATTTTCCAAATCGTTCAAACCACTCTGCAAAACTGTTCACCTTCCCCGAATGGATTGAAAATGTCCAAGCCACTTACTTTATATAGATGCAAGAATACTATCGAGTCTTACATTTTTTTTTCAACTCCAAGCAAATTACTAATACCACTTATAAATTCGTCCTCCCTTTATCATTAAGAGAGGGATGACGAATTTATATTGCATAAAAAATTACAAGGATTTGGAAAATCGTTCTGCGGTGAAACGATTTGGAAAATCGTTTTACAGTGAAACGATTTGGAAAATCGTTTTACAGTGAACGATTTGGAAAATCGTTGTGAAACGATTTGGAAAATCGTTTTACAGTGAAACGATTTGGAAAATCGTTTTACAGTGAAACGATTTGGAAAATCGTTTTACAGTGAACGATTTGGAAAATCGTTTTACAGTGAAACGATTTGGAAAATCGTTTTACAGTGAAACGATTTGGAAAACTGACAAATGTAAGGATGCCGAAATGTGGTAAGGATTGCATTCTGAAAAAACCGCAGAGGACACAGAGAAGCCGCGGAGGGACCGCGGAGATTCGGGAGAGGCCCGCGGGCCTCCGTGTCTCCTCTGCGGTTAGAAACAGATTCAGACAAAATCCGTTAGAACCAGGCATGTTGCAAATCGGTCTGAAAGTCGCTGTGTCCACAACCCTCTGTTAATTCCAAATTCCTAATTCACAATTCGGCATCCTTCACAGAAGCCTAAAAGTAGTTTACACTTCTGGCGGGGTGATCACCTCTCGCAGAGGCGCGGAGGTGCCGGGAAACAGAAACTTTGCGTCCCGCGGCAGAAATAAAAGTGTAAACTGGGCAATGAAAGATGCCCACAATTCCTAATTCACATTAGTGCTTGAAGCTCCTCTGGCCGGTATAAACCATCGTCACATCCGCTTCGTTACAGGCTTCAATGGACTGATAGTCATTCCCGGAACCGCCTGGCTGGATCACAGCGGCGATCCCTTCCCGGAGGCCCACATCCACGCCGTCTCTGAACGGGAAGAACGCGTCGCTGACCATTGCCGCGCCGATCAGGCCGCCTTTTTCATCCGCGACCTTTTTATCAATCTCTGCCTTCTTATCTGCATCCTCCAGATCGTTATACGAGATGCCGTTAGCTTCAAAGCAGTAGCGGTCCGCGAGCTTCCGATACGCCTTGTCTCTGGCGATCTCCGCGACACCGACCCGGTCCTGCTCCCCGGTTCCGATGCCGGCTGTGACCATATCTTTCACATAAATCACAGAATTTGACGTGATCCCGGCCTCCACAAGCCAGCCGAAAAGCATGTCATCATATTCCTGCGGGGTCGGTTCCCGTCTGATTTTATAGACTTTGCCTTTGTATTCTGTCTCTGCAAGGGTGAGGTCTTCTTTTGAACGGGCTGCCGGCACAAAAGACCATTGGGCGATGAGGCCGCCGTCTATCAGGCTCTTGAACTCCACAAACCGTTTTCCCACAAAATCATGCAGCCGGCTGATGTTGCCGATCCGAATCACCCGGAGATTTTTCCGCCTTGCCAGAATCTCCATGGCCCCCTCTTCAAAATCAGGGGCGACCACAACTTCGGCGTACTGATTGGAGACAGCCTCGGCTGTGGCCTTGTCAATCGGTTTGTTCACGGAAATGCACCCGCCAAAGGCCGCGACCCGGTCGGCCATGTACGCTTTTTCATAAGCGTCGCAGAGCGAGTCAGACTGGGCCACCCCGCAGGGATTGTTATGTTTCACAATGACCACCGCGGGTTTGTCCGTGAAATATCTCAGGATATTCAGGGAATTGTCCGCGTCGGTCAGGTTGGTCTTCCCGGGATGCTTGCCGGACTGCAACAGTTCCACATCCGAAGCCAGATGCTGACCCGGCTGTATGGTCTCGGTCTCCCCCAAAATCAGGTTTCCGTTGGCCAGCTTATACAGAGCCGCCTCCTGACCCGGATTTTCACCATATCTTAATCCTTTCTGAACATCATCGATGGTCCAAGTCACCTTTTCATAAAAAAGGGTCTGTCTCTTATCCCCATCCACAAAACTGACCTCCATTTTCGGAGGAAAGTGGTCATGAACGATGGTTTTATACATACTCTTCAAATCTTCAGCCATTAATTATTTCCTTTGTATTTTGTTATTTGGTGTTTGGTGTTTGGTGTTTTGTATTTAGAATACCCAAACGCTAAACACAAAACACAAAATACCAAACACCAAACACCAAACACCAAACACTAAACACTAAATAACGATTTCACATTATCAAAAGCCTGCACCTTCAAAAAATCAGCGATGGTGCGGTCATAGATCGCGGTATGTTCAAATGCTTTTTGCGCGAGGCGGAAACGGAGGTCAAGGGAGGTCATCCCTTTATTTGCTTTCATTTCCGAAAGGATCATCCCGTAATCGGACGGATCGACCACCGGGGCCACCCGCAGAAAATTCTTTGCTGATGCCCGGATCATGCAGGGCCCGCCGATATCGATATTTCCCCTTGCCTGTTCAACGGTGACATCCGGTTTTGAGATGGTCTCTTTAAAAGGATACAGGTTGACCACAACCATATCAATGGGGACGCCCCCGGTCCGCTCCAGATCCGACTGGTGGGAATCATTGTATGTTTCGGTCAGCAGCCCCAAGTATATTTTGAAATCCAGGGTCTTGACGAGCCCGCCCTGGGTCTCGGGCTGGCCGGTATAATCCGAAACCTGTGTCAGACAGGATGCGGCCTTTTCCCCCAGAATCTCTTTTATCCGGTTGTATGTGCCGCCTGTTGACAGAATTTTTATTTCAGGATTGATTTCTATGACCTGCGGGATGAATGTATCCAGCCCGCTTTTGTCTGAAACGCTTGCAAGCATACAGCTCACTTTAACAAGATCATCAATCTTTTCAACAACATTGATACTCATAACAGTCGTTTCTCCCTCATATTTATTTGCTTGACTTCTAAGATTTTTGTGTATAATTTGACAATTGATGTAAG
>JAUCGI010000201.1:15862-33462 GCA_030378035.1 Desulfobacterales bacterium HSG2 | reverse complement strand
CTGGTATCCGGGAGCTACATCGGGTGGATGACGCAGATGATGCAGGAGATGTTTGTGGGGGGGCGGCTGAAATGGACCCCGGTGTCGCCGCAACTGACGCCTGACGAGGGCATGGAGGCGGTCCTCATGTATTCGGAATATCACGGTGTTCCGATTACGGAACGGATTGCCATGGTCATCAACAGCCTGACCCAGAGCGATCCCTTCTACATCTCCGTTCTGTTTGGGAGCGACTTTCCCGAAAAGGACTTTTCCACGATCGGTGGCGTGGTGCGGACACTGATATATGAGATGAGGGACCGGCGGGGCGAGCTGTTCAGGGTGTGGTCGGAATACATTGACAACACAGTAAAGGAGGTGAATGACATTCACGGAAAAAAAGTCCTCCTGTACCTGTCAAAGGAGCGTCACAGGGAATGCACCCGGGATGAGATCAGGGAGCATGTCGGATGGCCCCCCGAAAGGGACATGGAACTGGATAACAAGCTTCTCACCCTGGAACACGGCGGGCTTGTCACAAGGGGCACCTCGGATTTCCATTACCAGGGCATCCCGGATGACATTCTGGACCTCATTTTCAGGGAGCGGTATCAGTATGAGATCGAGACGGTGAAGCCGGATGCGGCTTCCGAGCTGGCCGGGAAAATAAAGGCTTTGGGGCGGGAGAAAAAGTCTCTTCAGAGAGGAGGGAGGTGTATTGCAATGGAACGGGATAAAGAACAAGTCGAACGAAGGATGATAGAACAGGTTTTAGACTTGAAAGACAAACAAATCCTCGAAATCGGTTGCGGAGATGGGAGAGTGACAGCGTGGTTAGCTGATAAAGCAAAATACTATGCCGCTATTGATCCGGACGCTCAGAACATCGCTGCTGCCGGATCGAAGATCATCGATGCGGATTTCAGAGTTGGGACAGGAGAGCAGTTGGAATTTGAGAAGAAGTTATTTGACGTTGTGCTGTTCACGCTTTCCCTTCACCACCAGGATAGCCGAAAGGCATTGCAGGAAGCCCACAGGGTGCTTCGGAAAGGAGGAAGAGTCCTCATCATTGAACCGGCAGTTGATGGAGAAGTACAGCAATTTTTCAATATTTTTCATAATGAAACTCAGTCACTGAAAAACGCGCTCAATGCCATCGAGAACAGTGATTTTACGGCAGATCGGCAGGAGATGTTTTATACTGACTGGATATTTGAAAATAAAGAAGAGTTATACAATTATAATTTTGATCCTGCTCCTATGCCTTCGGATGAACAGATTATTAAAAAGATGAATGAATTGTTAGGCGATAAGATACACTCTCAGCCAATTCGTTTAAAGGACAAACTTCTCATGTTTTCTCTGCGAAAGAACGAATAATAGCTGATATGAGAAAAGAATGTCTGGTATCCGGACGGTGACAATAAACTTAATAAAGCTTGATAATTATTACATTTCTTATAAAGAAGCATTCTTTAAGAAACAAACATGAACAAGGTGGTGTAATTAAAATCAAAGAAAGGAGAAGAGAAGATAAGAGAGGTTTCCAAGAAAGCCGCAGGGCCGCAAGGTACATCTCTGGCTGAAAAATTCAGCCGGACCCTGCGCCAGTTGAGAGAGGAAGGCGTTATCCGGAAGATTGAAAGCAAGTATTTTTAGATGCTGCTCCCGAAATGTCGGGCGCTTTAACATTAAATGAGGTAATTTATGAAAAAGAGAGTCGTAACATTAGTCACAATTATTCTGCTTCTTTTCTCAGCCAATGCCATGGCTGAGAAGCTTGTTTTCGTTACTTGCGAGTTTCCGCCGCTCGGGTTTATGAAAGACGGCCAGCCGGCAGGTTCGCAGGTGGAAATCGTTCATGAAATCTGTAACCGTCTCGGGCTGGCGGCGGAAATTCAGGTGCTGCCCTGGAAGAGGGCCATGATGTATGCGGAGACAGGCCGGGCACATGCCATCTTTGCGGCCATACGAACCAAAGAGCGAAACGTATTCCTGTATTATCCTTCCGAACCCTTATGTTTTGAAAGAGCTGTCATCCTGGCTCGGAAAGGGAGCGGTATAAAGGTGAACAGTCTTGATGACCTGAAAGGCAAAGGTGTTTATGTGGTGGGAGGATATGCATACACTCCGGAATTCGATAACCATCAGGGTATAAAAAGAGTGGTCTGTTATGACGACAAGGAAGTGGTAAAGAGGTTGGCAAAGGGGCATTTCCATCTGGCCGCTGGTGCCGATGAGGTTACCATAAAATATTTTTGCAAACAGGTCGGTTTTGAAGCCGAAACAGTGTATGTGCTGAATGAAAATCCGTGCTATTTGGCCTTTTCCAAGAAAGGCACGGGGCCGAAAGCTAAATCTCTGGCTGAAAAATTCAGCCGGACCCTGCGCCAGTTGAGAGAGGAGGGCGTTATCCGGAAGATTGAAAGCAAGTATTTTTAGATGCTGCTCCCGAAATGTCGGGCGCTTTAACATTAAATGAGGTAATTTATGAAAAAGAGAGTCGTAACATTAGTCACAATTATTCTGCTTCTTTTCTCAGCCAATGCCCTGGCTGAGAAGCTTGTTTTCGTTACTTGCGAGTTTCCGCCGCTCGGGTTTATGAAAGAGGGCCAGCCGGCAGGTTCGCAGGTGGAAATCGTTCATGAAATCTGTAACCGTCTCGGACTGACCGCGGAAATTCAGGTGCTGCCCTGGAAGAGGGCCATGATGTATGTGGAGAAAGGCCAGGCACATGCCATCTTTGCGGCCAGACAAAACAAAGAGCGAAGCGCATTCCTGTATTATCCTTCCGAACCCATAGGTTTTGAAAGATCTGTCATCCTGGCCCGGAAAGGGAGCGGTATAAAGGTACACAGTCTTGATGACCTGAAAGGCAAAACTGTGGGTGTGGTGAGAGGATATGCATACACTCCGGAATTCGATAGCTATCAGGGCATAAAAAGAAAGGACTGTAACGACGACAAGCAGATGGTAATGATGTTAGCCAAGGGGCGTTTCCCTCTGGCCATCGGTGCCGATGAAGTCACCGTAAAATATTTTTGCAAACAGATCGGTTTTGAAGCCGAAACAGTGTATGTGCTGACTGAAGCTCCGGGCTATCTGGCCTTTTCCAAGAAAGCCGCAGGGCCGAAAGGTAAATCTCTGGCAGAAAAATTCAGCCGGACCCTGCGCCAGTTGAGAGAGGAGGGCGTTATTCAGAAGATTGAAAGCAAGTATTTTTAGGGTTAAGGGGTTAAGGGTTAAGGGTTAAGGGTTAAGGGTTAATCCCACCGCGTACGGCCCTAACACTTAACCCTGAAGCGTAAACCTCTTTCTGGTTTCTGTGAAGGATGCCAATCTGTAACAAAAAAGAGGTTACTGGGATGATTCTGTTCTTTTCTACGATTCTGATATTTGAAAGGTTTTAAAAATGATTAAATTTTCGGAAATTAAAAACTCGTTTCTGATTTCTCTCTGGTTCATGTTCCTGACCTTCCCCATCATGGTCATCCGGGTCAACACCATTGAAAACACCATTGAGTGGCGATGGAATAATATGATCTTTATGGGGGTTGGCAGTTTTTTTCTCTCTTTTCTCTGGCGGTATCTTATCGAGCGGAAAGAAGCCGGCAAGAAAAAAGATGAGATTGGTGAAACTACTGAGATTCCGCTCACTCAGCGCATTTTGGAAGACCGGAGGTTCTATGTTCCGGGCCTGATTGTTCTTTCAGTTCTTATCGTTGTTTTCCCTTTTGTATTCTCCTCATATCAGGTGAATGTGATGACAACGGCCCTCATATATGTGATGCTGGGGTTGGGGCTTAACATTGTGGTGGGCCTTGCCGGCCTGCTTGACCTCGGATATGTTGCGTTTTATGCGGTGGGCGCGTACAGTTACGCGCTCCTGAACTATCATTACGGTCTCGGATTCTGGGCGGTGCTTCCCATCGGAGCGGTTCTTGGCGCTCTGGCCGGCATTCTCCTGGGATTTCCGGTCCTCCGGCTCCGGGGAGACTATCTTGCCATCGTGACCCTCGGGTTCGGAGAGATCATCCGGCTGATCTTGGAGAACTATAATGAATTCTCATTCGGGCCCAGCGGAATCGCAAATATCCCGAGACCCGGATTTTTCGGCGTTGAGATGTCCCTCAACACGGCGATTATCTATGTCTATTTTGTTCTGATCGCCCTGACCCTGTTTACGATCTTTGTCGTGAACCGGCTCCAGGACTCCAGAATCGGCAGAGCCTGGATCGCCTTGCGAGAGGACGAAATCGCATGTCAGGCCATGGGGATTGACAAAACAAAGACGAAACTGACCGCATTCGCACTGGGCGCCACCTGGGCAGGAATGGGAGGGGTCTTGTTTGCCGCAAAGACGACTTTTATCAATCCTGCAAGTTTCACCTTCATGGAATCGGCCATGATACTCTCCATGGTTGTACTGGGCGGCATGGGGTCAGTCGCCGGCGTGATCATCGGCGCGCTGATTCTGATTCTTCTGCCAGAATACCTCAGGGGTGTCGGGGAATACCGTATGCTCTTTTTCGGGGCCGCGCTTGTTCTTATGATGGTCTTTCGGCCCCAGGGCTTAATTAGCAGGGTTCGGCGGACGTATAAGTTTGAAGGATGTAAGGATGCAAGGATGCAAGAGTTAAGGGTGAAGGGTGAATAATCAGGCCGGACGGAGTTTATGTGATAAAAAATTATGGAAACAATACTGAATGTTAAAGAACTGACTATGGATTTTGGCGGGCTGAGGGCGTTGGATCATCTGGATATGGATGTGAATCAGGGTGAGATCGTCGCGCTGATCGGCCCGAACGGCGCGGGGAAGACCACGTTTTTCAACTGCATCACCGGAATTTACGCGCCCACAAAAGGCGACATACTGCTTATGTCGCCTGATGGAAAATGTCAAAGAATCAATGGCTTGAAACCGAATCATGTTACGGAGAAAGGGATGGCCCGGACGTTTCAGAACATCCATCTGTTTCCGAATATGACGGTTCTTGAAAATGTGATGATCGGGCGTCACTGCCGCACGGTTTCAGGGATTGCCGGTGCCATCTTCAGGACCGGGAAAACCCTCGAGGAAGAAAAGCAGGTGGCCGAAAGGAGTTACACGCTTTTGGAGAAGGTCGGGCTTGAATCGTTTGTCAATGCCCTTGCCAAAAATCTCCCTTACGGAGCGCAAAGACGCCTTGAAATCGCACGGGCCATGGCAACTGAGCCTTTTCTGCTTCTTTTGGATGAGCCGGCTGCCGGTATGAATCCCTTGGAAACAAACGAACTTGATGAACTGATTGTGGATATTCGTGACAAGGAACACATCTCCATTCTGCTGATCGAGCATGACATGAAGCTTGTCATGAGTTTGTCCGACCGCATATTTGTCATGGATTACGGAAAAAAAATCGCACAGGGGACTCCGGATGAGATAAGGAACAACCCTGCGGTGATAAAAGCATATCTCGGAGAAGACATCGATGCTTAAACTTAATAATGTGCAAACATTTTACGGAAACATTCAGGCGCTGAAGGATGTGAGTATGCATATCTCCGAAGGGGAGATTATCACTCTTATCGGCTCAAACGGTGCGGGCAAAACCACGACGCTCATGTCGATCTGCGGAATCGTTCCTCCGATGGGAGGCGAGATATATTTCACGGAGGAACCGATTCACGACATGAGGCCGGACAAAATCGTATCCCTCGGAATCAGCCAGGTCCCTGAGGGCCGCCATATTTTTCCTTTTCTCACCGTAACGGAGAATCTGGATATGGGGGCCTTTCTGCGAAAGGACAGGGACGGAATAAAAGAGGATATGGAATATGTGTTCGGGCTTTTTCCGATCCTGAGCGAGCGGCGAAACCAGCCCGGGGGAACCCTGAGCGGCGGAGAGCAGCAGATGCTCGCCATATCAAGGGCGCTCATGGCCAGGCCCCGCCTGATGCTGCTTGACGAACCCTCATTGGGGCTTGCCCCCATCATCGTCAAGCAGATATTCGGGATCATCAGAAAGATAAACGCCGAGCAGAATACAACCATCTTCCTTGTGGAACAGAATGCGAACCTGGCCCTGAAAGTGGCGCACAGGGGATATGTCATGGAGAACGGCCGGATTACCCTCACCGATTCGGCGGAGAATCTGCTCTCAAACGAAGCGGTGAAGAAAGCGTATCTCGGCCTATAAGACGGTTGACAGTTGACGGTTGGCGGTTGGCGGTTGGCGGTTGGCGGTTGGCGGTTGACGGTTTCCGGTTTCCGGTTTCCGGTTTCCGGTTTCCGGTTTCCGGTTGGCGGTTGGCGGGAGAAATAATTTTCTAAGTCAGGAGGCGGAGCAATGGAAGAAAGCGCCGTTAAATTCATCTCCGAGGAGGAATATCTTGCACAGGAGAGGGCTTCGGAGGAAAAGTATGAGTATTATGAAGGCGAGGTGTTCGCCATGGCCGGCGCGTCAGAGAAGCATAATCTGATCGTCACGAATGTCATTTCCGAGTTGCATGCTCAGTTGAAAAAGAGGCCATGCAGGGTTTATCCGAGCGACATGCGCCTGAAAATTGAGGCTACAGGGCTATATACCATAAGTGTAAACTTAGGGCTTAATCTTGCTCTTAATCTTGCTCTTGCTCTTGCTCTTGCTCTTTATCTTTATCTTTATCCTGATAAAGAGCAAGATAAAGATAAAGAGCAAGATAAAGATAAAGAGCAAGATAAAGATAAAGATAAAGAGCAAGATAAAGATAAAGATAAAGAGATTTGGAAATCTTTAAGTTTACCATAGAAGTTCTCTCCGACTCGACCGAAAGCTACGACAGGGGGGGACAAATTTCGGAACTACAGGACCCTGAAATCATTAAAAGAATATGTGATGATCTCTCAGAACAATCGAATTATGGAAAGGTATTCCGGAAACAAGGACGGGACATGGAGATTTACAGAGACGGATGATGAGCATCCTCTGATGATTCTGGAAAGCATCGGGTGTGACCTGAAGCTTGCGGAAGTTTATGATAAGACGGAGGATATCTAAAAGACCTCCGAGGACAGATTTTACAATGAAAATTCTTCATACCTCAGACTGGCATTCTCTGATGATTCTGGAAAGCATCGGGTGTGACCTGAAGCTTGCGGAAGTTTATGATAAGACGGAGGATATCTAAAAGACCTCCGAGGACAGATTTTACAATGAAAATTCTTCATACCTCAGACTGGCATTTGGGCAGACATCTGGGCGATAAAGACCGGATAAAGGAGCATGACCGGTTTTTAAGCTGGCTCATCGGTCAGCTCCGGGACAAAGAGATTGATCTCCTGCTTGTGGCGGGAGACATTTTTGACACAGGCTATCCCCCGAATTCTGCATTGAAACAATACTACGATTTTCTCAGGCAGATCCCGGACACGCCATGCCATCATGTGATCATCGTGGGCGGCAATCATGACGCGGTCTCAACATTGAACGCGCCGCGGGAGCTGCTGAAATATTTCCATATCCATGTGATCGGCGGCGCGGAGGAGGATATCGCCAAGGAGATCGTCATCGCGAAGGACAAGGCAGGCACCCCCATGGGGATCGTCTGCGCGGTCCCGTTTTTGCGGACCCGCGACATCAAGAAGGCGAATGCGGGGGAGACTTATGATCAATGGGAAAAGGGGATTGCCGAGGGCATCGCCCGCCATTACCGCCGCGTATGGGAGGCGGCCGTGGCCCTGCGAAAGGAGCTGGGAAACCATCTGCCGGTGATCGCCACAGGGCATCTCTTCGCATCCGGATTTGAGCGCACCGAGAGCATGAGGGATATCTATGTGGGAGACCTGGGACAGGTGAGCGCGGAGAGCTTTTCGCCGGAATTCGACTATGTGGCCCTGGGCCATTTTCACCATGCCCAGAAGATAAGCAAAAAGGAACATATCCGCTATTCAGGCGCTCCCATCCCCCTGAGCTTCAGCGAAGCCGGGACCGGGAAATCCGTGTTTGTGGCCGAGTTTCACACGGCGCGTCTCGTGGATGTGCGACCGGTTGAGATCCCCTGTTTCCGAAGGCTCAGAACTTTCAAAGGCCCTCTGGAGCATATTGCGGAAGAACTGAACGCCTGCGAAAAAAACGCCGGCCATGAGATGCTCACCCCATGGGGATATGTTCAGGTGGAGACCGAGCGATATGATCCGACGATCCATGACAAGATCATGTCATTGGCCCAGGGAAAACCCATCGAAATTCTCAGGATCGATCTCAAGAACAGAAATTATGACCAGAACCCGGGCATGAACGGGGATCATACCGACGATCTGGAAGAACTTGATCCCACAGAGGTCTTTCTGAAAAAATGCGAACTGGAAGGCATCGAGGGGGAGGAGAAGGCGGAACTGCTTCGGGCCTTTCAGGAACTCCTTTCGGAGATGCAGGATGAGGATGAGGATAAAGATGAGGATGAAGGATGAGGATAAAGATGAGGATAAAGATGAGGATGAAGGATGAGGATAAAGATGAGGATGAAGGATGAGGAATGACGGATGAAAATATTGAATGTCTGTTTCAGGAATATAAACTCGCTCAGGGGGGATTGGGAGATTCCCTTTGATTGTATGCCCCTTTCGGATGCGGGAATTTTCGCCATCATCGGGCCCACGGGCGCGGGAAAGACGAGCATTCTGGACGCGATCTCCCTGGCTTTGTACGGAGAGACCCCGAGGCTGAAAAAGCCTGCCGAACAGATTATGACCAAACACACCGGGGATTGTTTTTCGGAAGTCACGTTCTCCATAAAGAACAGGACATACCGATCCAGATGGGCGGTTCGCAGGGCCAAGAAGAAACCTGACGGAAAGCTTCAGCCAGTCAAAATGGTACTGGCAGATATTGGCACAGGCCACTTCATCGAAGAGAAGCTGAGCATGGTTCCGGTACGGGTCGCGGAACTGACAGGGCTCGATTTCAAACGGTTTTCCCGCTCCATCATGCTGGCCCAGGGCGACTTTGCCGCATTCCTGAATGCCAAGGAGAATGAACGGGCCGAACTGCTGGAGAAGATCACCGGCACGGAGATATATTCCAAAATTTCGGCAAAGGCGTTTGAGAAGGCAAAGGCGGAGAACGGAAAAATGCTTCGTCTCAAAGATCAGATTGTCATCTCGTTTATGGAACCTTCCCGGATAAAGGAGATAGAAGAGGAAGTCCGTGATATGGGCGGGAAGATCAGGGAGACGGAGAAATCTCTGGATATCCTGCGGTGCCAGCAGGAATGGCAAAAGGGCCTGAAACGTCTCGAAGAGGAATGCGAGGAGAGCCGGCGGTCTTTTGAAAATGCCCAAAAACAGAGGGAGGCGATGGAGGCGGATATCCGACGGCTCGAGATATCAAAAAGGGCCATGGCGCATAAGCCGGATATCGAGATTCTGGATGCCAGGAAAAAGCAGGCCGCGGAGATACAGGAGGCCCTTGCCGCGCTACAAAAGGAGATACCGGAACTGGAAAGCCGGCTCAGTCTTCTGGAGGAGAAGCGAAAAGGGACGCTCCGTGATCTTGAACACGCGAAGAATATCCGCTCGGAGGCCGAGCAGGTGATCGGGAAGGTGCTGCTTTTGGACAGGGATATGGCGAACGAGGAACAGCATCTCCGATCCCTCAATTCGCAAATGGCCACCCTGAAGAAGGAGCAGAAGCGGATATTGGACCAGCAGTTGGAAAATGAGACGGCCATTCGGGGAAACCTCACTCATCAGGAGGAGATTGCAGAATGGCTCGACGCGCACCGTCATGACAAAGACCTTCCGGGAGATATGCCAGTCATCCGGGACCGGCTGGAACAACTGGCGCATATCAGAAAGAAACACTCTGAATTCCGGACCGACAGAGAAGCGATCCTCAAGGAGAAGGGGAAGGCCGAATCCGAACGGAACAAGACCCAATCCGCTGTTCAGGCCATGGAGAACGGACTGAGAACGCTTGCTGCGCGGCAGGAGGAGACAGAGAAAAAAATGGCGGAACTCTCAGGCGGTTCTTCCATGGAAGATATGGATCAGGCGTACAGCCACCGGAGAGATTTCCTCGGCATCTTCAAGGAACTCCGCAGGATCGCCACAGAGCATGATGCCTCTGTTTTGGAAAAAGAGAGGCTTGAAAAGCAGATCCGGGAAGATGAGAAGGGATTGCTCCGGGATCAGAAGAGGCTCGTCGAACGGGTGGAAGAACGGGCGAGGGAGGAGAATATCAGATCGGCTCTTGAGAAGGCTGCGGAGCAGGAGATGCTGATTGCCAAATATGAGGATCACAGAAACCGGCTTCGAGCCGGCGAACCGTGCCCCCTGTGCGGCTCACGGAAGCATCCCTTTGCCGTCGAAGGCCCTCCCCGTGAAATGAATTCCCGAAAGGCCCTGAATGATCAGAACGCCAGATTGCAGGGGATACAGAAGAAACTCGAAGCCCTGTCCCATCAGATCACCCGGGTTCAGACCCGGGCCGGTGAGAACAAGAAGCAGCTTTCTGACATCAAAGAGAGGATAATGAAATTCCGAAAAGACCGGGAGAGGCTCCGCACAGACGCGAAGCGTATGTGGGAAGCAGGGAGATTGGCAGAATTGACGGCGGGTTTGTGGGAAACAGGGAAACCGGAGGAACTGGCGGAGATCATCCGGGCCATGGAGACCGGAAATCGCAAGCTGAACTCGGATATCAAGTCGCTCAGGAATTGTCGTGGCGAGATGGAGCAGATCCGTCGGGCTTGCCAAAAGGAGAAGGAGAAGCTGGCCCGGAGGCAGACGGAGATCATCCGCTTGGAAAACGCATTGGAGAGCGGTCAGAAAGAGCTGGCCAGAGTGGAGAAGGAGATTCGGGATATCGGGGAGACGGAAAGAGATCAGTCCGAGAACTTGCAGAAGGGGCTCGCGACGTACCAGGAACCCCTTCCGCCCCCGGGCATGGAGGATGCGCTGAACAAGCGGCTGGCAGAGCGGTATCAGACCTACGGAGAATATGTGAAGAGACAAAAGGATTTGGAGAAGCATCTCCAGGACCTCCGGGGAAAGGCCGCCTCCTTTTCGGCGTCGCTTCAGGGCATGACAAAACAGATTGCCGATCTGGAGCAGCATCTCAGAACGGCCCGGGAGAAGCTCACGGCCCTGGGGGATCAGCGGAAAGCGATTTTCGGAGAGAAAGATCCGCTTGAGGAGAGGCAGCGACTGGAAAAGGAGGTGGAGAAGACAGGGAACGCTCTTGAAGGGGTCACGAAAGAATACAACGAGACCGACAAACATCTCTCGGCCCGGAAAGGGCTGATGAACAGCAGGACATCGGAAAATGAGAGGCTCTCCGCGTTGGTCCTTGCGTCTGAGGCCGAACTTCTGAGCAAGATAACGAGCTCAGGTTTTGATGGCATCGAAGATCTCCGCAACAGTCTGCTCCCCATGGAACAGCAGCAGCGGATTGAAACGGCGGCGAAAGAGGCGGATAAGCATATCCTTCAGGCCCGGACACGACTCGAGACGGTTCGGAAAAAGCTGGAGGCCGAGAAGGCAAAGGAGATGACAGGGAAAACCCTTGAAGAGATTACCGAGAAGATTGATGAGGGGAACAGGCAGAAAGAGGAACTGACAAAGCGGCTCGGTGCGAATCAGAAGGTTCTGGAAGATCAGGAGGTGATGAGAAAAACACATACCCGGAAAATGCGGGAGATCGAAAACCAGGAAAAGGAATGCCACCGATGGGACCGCCTGAACCGTCTTATCGGATCGAAAAAAGGGGATGTGTTCAGAAAATTCGCCCAGGGTCTGACATTGGACCGCCTGCTCTGGCTGAGCAACCAGCATCTGGAGAAGCTGAATGACCGTTATCATGTGTGCCGGCAGGAAAATCAGGGGCTGGGTCTGGAAGTCGTTGACACATATCAGGCAGATATCCGAAGACCCGCCAACACCTTGTCCGGCGGAGAGAGTTTCCTGGTGAGCCTGGCCATGGCCCTGGGGCTTTCGGACCTTGCCGGCAAAAGGACAAAGGTGGATTCCCTTTTTCTGGATGAAGGATTCGGTTTTCTGGATGACGAGTCCCTGAGCATCGCTCTTTCCACGCTGGAAACACTTCAGTCCGGCGGGAAAATGATCGGGGTTGTCTCCCATGTTGAGGCGTTAAAGGAGAGAATAACCACCCAGATACAGGTAAAGAGAATGACCGGAGGGATCAGTCGGTTGGAAATCACAGCGTGAACCGAGAAGTATCTGAAGCCGCGGTGCATGAGAACCACAAGCAACCGATCAGTAAGGATTTACTCGTTTAGTGACAGTGCCGTTTTTGAGTGCCGGCGGACTCGGGAGATAGTCATCAGGGGAGGAGTGCTGAAATGAATTTTTGGCACACTTTTTCAGAGGGCCGAGGGCCCGGGGAGTGCCGGAATTTCATTCAGGCACTCCCCGGTTCGTGCTAAAATTTCATTTCAGCACTCCTCCCCCCCAAATCGTAAATACGCCCATTCTTATCATGAAATATCCTTATGAATTTATTTTGTAAAACTCGGATCAGCCCAGTCCGCAGCATTAAACCCTGTTTTGATAATCCCCTGGGATTTGAGAAAATCAATACCTCTCTGCATGGTTTCAATATGTTCCTTGTCAAGCGTGTCAGAATATCGGTAGCTTGCCAGCGATGCCCTGACAACCGGAAGCGGAATTTTTTCCTCATAAGATTTGTAAACAATCTGAGATGCCTCATCAGGATTCTCCCGCATAAATTTATGAAGATCAATATCTGCCTTCACAATTCCTTTTACAATATCAGGATGTTCTTTGGCAAATTTCTCACTCACCACAACAGGCCATATCGCATTCACCTCCGGTTCGTATCTGACAGTATCATTCAGAAGCACTCTGCCAATCTTGTTATGCTTGGCAAGTTCCAGATAGGGGGGCCAGAAACATGCCGCATCCGCTTTTCCGGTTTGAATGTCTTTCATCTGCCTTTCAGGAGTTCTGTTGACGATTTTAAATTTCACTCCTTCTTTTGCGCCAATCACATCCATGATACGGTGATGTGAGGAAGCTATGCCTGTAGCCACATTTTTACCGTCTAATTCCTTAATATCTTTTACAGGCGAGTTATGGGGAACCATGACACCGGCTACCTGGCCATGGGGATATACTGCCACGCCGACCCATTTTGTATTGCGCGCCCTGTTTTGCAGAACTATGCTCGGCATATCCCCGAGATAGGCAACCTCTATCTTTCCGGCCAGCCAGTCATTGATAAGATACAGACTGTACAGACCGAAATGCCATTCGATTTCCACATTCGGCAGATATTTTTTGTAAAACGCCTTTTCCTTTGCCACAGGGGTCTCCATCATGCCATAAGGACAATATCCGAATCTGATTTTCATGGCTTTTGCCGATATGACATCCGAAGCATGGGATGCTGTTGAAAGCAGCAGTACAACGATCATTATTCCGCAGATTACGTTTCTTCTGTTATTCATGAATAATCCTCCTTTGTGTCAGTGTTCCATAAGTGGAAACTTAGGACTTGCTCTTGCTCTTGCTCTTAATCTTAATCTTAATCCCGCCCCGTGTCCGTTCGATTAAAAGCGAGAGCGAGAGCGAGAGCGAGAGCAAGAGCAAGATATTCCCTTGCCGAGCATAATGAACCTGAGAGTTTTGAAAGCCCTCAGAGCGTTTTGTGTTTAATCTCTGCCCTCCTTTCTTTTCTGAATTCCCTTAACCAAAAGTACCAGATCATCAACAAATGCTTTCAGATACCGAGCCTGAGCCATGAGTTCGTGGGAGGCACTTGCCGATTCCTGAGCATTGGCAGTATTTTGTTGGATGACCCTGTTCATTTCGGCCACCGCCTCATTTATATGCCCGATTTTCTCAGCCTGTTCCCCGGAATATTCGGCTATTTCAGTTATATCTGCAACGACTCTCGCAACATTTGCCGCCACTGATTCAAACAATTTTTTATTTTCTCTTACGGATTCGGAACCATGAGAGATTTTTTTAACAATTTTCTCAATGAGTTCTGATATTTGTTTGGTGGCATGAGTTACTCTTGCTGCAAGATTTCTCACCTCTTCCGCAACAACAGAAAAACCTGCACCTGCCTCGCCCGCTCTCGCGGATTCGATAGCCGCGTTTAAAGAGAGCAGATTGGTTTTGAATGAAATTTCATCAATTATTTTAATAATTTCAGATGTTTCCTCAGCGGATTCGGCAATCTCGCTCATCGAACCTGTCATTTCATCCATTGAAACACTTGCTTTGTCAACCATCTGACCGGTTTCATTCATCAGGGTGTTTACCCGAATTGCATTATCCGCATTCCGACGGGTCAGAAAAGATATTCCCTGCAAGGATGCGGATGTTTCTTGCAAAGATGCGGCCTGTTCCGTTAATCCCTGAGAGAGCGACTGACTGATACCGGAAAACTGATCCGATGTCAAAGCAACTTGTTCCGAAGATACTGTAACCTTGTCAATCATCCGATTGGTACGTTTGGTGATACTCAGAATCATAATCCATGCAAAGCATGCACTCATAATCGCCCAGCAGACAAGCCCTATTATGGTAATATGGGAAGCTTTTAAAAGAGAGCTCTGAGATTCAGTGGAGATTCTTCCGGTTTCACCCATGCCGGTTTCAGCCATGGCAACCGCCTCTTTCACCATTGTGTTTGCAACACCTTGACATTTCTTATTCAGATCATGCAAGATACTCCGATTGTTCAGAAAACTTATCATGGCTTCTTTGTTCTTCTTGGCGGTATCCGTGATTTCGTCAATTATTTTTTTATTCTGCTCAGTGATCGTATTTGTCTTAATTTCAGAAAGTTTTTCAAATATAATATCAAAAATCTTCACCGTCTCTCCAAACGATCTGGCAGAGTGAAAGACTTTTTTATGAATGACATTATCTGATTGAAGAACATCCTGAATGATCCTGATTTTTTTAAAACGCTCTTTAAGCGCATCGGCTTCGTATGATGAAATAAATTCACTTGCCATCTGTTTTTCCAAAGCCTCTGTCTGCGAGTCCAGAAATTCCATGCAGTATTTCATAAACATCTGGTTTGCTTTATTCAGCAAAAGCTGATTTTCAGCAATTGCCTCATTTTTTGCGACAATATCATTAATCAGTTTCTCATATTCCCGGATGTTTTTTTCAATTCGGGGTATTAAATTTTTTAAATTAACCAGATCGGGAAATTTGTTTGCAAGATTGTCCGCGGTTTTAAGATGAGCCTTTAACTGCTCAAGGTCCGCTTTTCCATGCTCAAGATATTGCTTTTCTTTGCTTAAAGTGTAACCTGTGATATTGTTCATGGCAGACAGGGAGAAATGCTCAATATTGTTTCCCGCGGCTACTTGGGGAATGTATTTGTTTCCCAGTTTGAACACATCGTCAATGACATTTTTCATTATTAATACAGACAGGCTTCCTAAAATGCAGGCGACGGATATGATCACGCCGAAGCACATCCCTATTCTGAGGCTCAGTTTGAATTTTTTTCTGAAAATACTGTTCATTCGTGCACACACTTCCTTCAATCTGTTTTTGTTATTCCTTCCCTGTAAAACTTTCGGCATTTCCATACTCACAAGCTTTTCGCTTCTTTTCTTTTGCGGACAGATCGAAGGCTGTCGGCAAATCCCCGATTCATCCGGGGACCGTCCTCTGCCCACATAAACTCCATGGGTAACAGCGGCAGTCCGGGAAGATATAACGAGGCCCACTTCCCCTGTTCACGAAACGCGTGTTCAGCCTGAATTGTAATTTCTTCTGTTGTGACATACACACCTCCGGCGACCATCGGAAATCGCCCCCGGGAATCCTGAACCGTATGTAATCCGAGAATTGAGCGGTCTCTGCACATTTTCATCGATCCGATCAGGGCGTTGTCAACATACAGGAACGTCACATCGCCATGGACATCCGGATCTATGTCTTTATCAATAAGCGTGCTGTAATGGGCGCCTGACATCCAGACACATGTCCCGGCATAATTGTTGACATGCCGCACGGGAATGACGTTGTCCGTCTTCAGCGGCTTTTCCCGGGGAAGCCACTCTTCCACTCTGTATCCGAACCGACTCGGGATTTTTAAGAGCGACAATGCTGAAAACAGAGGCAGTATCTGAAAATGTTCCTCTGTGAAACGGAAAATTTCATGGATGAGATCAGGGTCATCCGAGAACAGTCCGATAATTTTTTCCGAATAGAGCGCCAGCGGATGGGCCGCCCCGCTTTCATCGGTTTCCATCAGTCGTTGTATGATGTAGGTCCGTTCTTTTTTCGTGACATGATGATTCCATAATTCAAGAAACCGCAGGGCAGGTTTTGTTCTCTCCCATGAACCGTCATGGGACATCGCCGTGAGCAGCAACTGCCGAATGTCAATCTCAAACGGGGCCGTCTCAAGCAATCCGGGCAGCAGGGAGATTGGTTTGCCGGGGGACACCTTATCAGGATCAGGCTCGGTGCTGTCTCTGATTTTCCCGTAAAAATCCTCCTGACTCCTGCAACCGGCGAGGGCTTCTCTGGCTCCGGCAAAAATGCTGTCCAACTTTGCCCGGGCAGCCTTCTCTGAATAACCGTCATCTGTCAGGAAAGGGAGATAGGTCTCTTTAACTTCCTCAGCAGACGCGGGGCGGTTCGTATCCGATATTGTCATTGTATATGCCTGTTTCCTTTCTTCCGATTATAAATGAAACTGATCCAAACACTGTCATTCCGGGCAGGATGTCGGAAGCCGGTTTCTCCCGGGCCTTGGTCAATTCGGAAACGAGGCTTCCGGCATTCTGACCCGGAATCCATTAATCCTGACCCGGAATCCGTTATGAGCAACCAAATGCTGTCATTCCCGGAATCCGTTATGAGCAACCAAATGCTGTCATTCCCGGAATCCGTTATGAGCAACCAAATGCTGTCATTCCCGGAATCCGTTATGAGCAACATGAGCAACCAAACGCTGTCATTCCGGGCAGGATGTCGGAAGCCGGTTTTTCCCGGACCTTGGTTAACTCAGAAACGAGGCTTCCGGCATTCTGACCCGGAATCCATTACGACCCGGAATCCGTTATGAGCAACCAAACGCTGTCATTCCGGGCAGAATGCCGGAAGCCGGTTTTCCCCGGGTCTTGGTTAACTCAGAAACGAGGCTTCTGGCATTCTGACCCGGAATCCATTAATTCACTTACCGCAGCAACTTCATCCGCCGGAAATTTGTCAGGCGTTTCTGACAGGCAGACAAAATTTCCGTCAGTGGATTCCGGGTCAAAATGCCAGAAGCCTCGTTTCTGAGCTAACCAAGGTTCGGGATAAACCGGCTTCTGTCATTTCGCCCGGAATGACAGGGTTTGGCTGCTCAGTCGCGAATACCGTCCTTCGTTACCGGTAATCAGGGTTTGCCGCACTTTTTAATTTCCGTCAGTGGATTTCGGGTCGAAATGACAGGGTTTGGCTGCTCAGTCGTGAATACCGTCCTTCGTTACCGGCAATCAGGGTTTGCCGCACTTTTTAATTTCCGTCAGTGGATTCCGGGTCGAAATGCCAGAAGCCTCGTTTCTGAGCTAACCAAGGTCCGGGACAAACCGGCTTCTGTCATTTCGCCCGGAATGACAGGGGTTGGGTGCCCGGTCGTGAATACCGTCCT
>JAUCGI010000201.1:15147-15763 GCA_030378035.1 Desulfobacterales bacterium HSG2 | reverse complement strand
GATCTCCGTCGGGCAGACTGACAAAATTCTGTCAGTGGATTCCGGGTCGAAATGCCAGAAGCCTCGTTTCTGAGCTAACCAAGGTCCGGGACAAACCGGCTTCTGTCATTTCGCCCGGAATGACAGGGTTTGGTAATCAGGGTTTGCCGAATTTTTAAATCTCCGTCAGTGGATTCCGGGTCAAAATGACAGAAGCCTCGTTTCCGAGTTAACCAAGGTTCGGGATAAACCGGCTTCTGTCATTTCGCCCGGAATGACAGGGGTTGGGTGCCCGGTCGTGAATACCGTCCTTCGTTACCGGTAATCAGTGTTTGCCGCACTTTCTGATCTCTGTCGGGCAGACTGACAAAATTCTGTCAGTGGATTCCGGGTCGAAATGCCAGAAGCCTCGTTTCTGAGCTAACCAAGGTCCGGGATAAACCGGCTTCTGTCATTTCGCCCGGAATGACAGGGTTTGGTAATCAGGGTTTGCCGAATTTTTAAATCTCCGTCAGTGGATTCCGGGTCGAAATGCCAGAAGCCTCGTTTCTGAGCTAACCAAGGTCCGGGATAAACCGGCTTCTGTCATTTCGCCCGGAATGACAGGGTTTGGTAATCAGGGTTTGCCGAATTTTTA
>JAUCGI010000201.1:6864-15049 GCA_030378035.1 Desulfobacterales bacterium HSG2 | reverse complement strand
TAAATCTCCGTCAGTGGATTCCGGGTCAAAATGCCAGAAGCCTCGTTTCCGGGTTAACCAAGGCCCGGGATAAACCGGCTTCTGTCATTTCGCCCGGAATGACAGGGGTTGGGTGATTTCCGGCACTAACGTGCAATATACTGCAAAATATATATAGCCTCTTTAAGGCCGACAGCGCCGAATTCTTCAGTATGGACTCCTGCGTTCTGCCCCTGACCGGTCAGGATTTGCAGTGCGACAATGCTGTCTTCAAGATCCGTTTTCCCACTGTTGTTAATATCTCCGTATCTTACAGACAGTGTTGCACTGATGCCCAGTATGTCCAGAATGGAAGATATGTTCTCATCCGCCTCGGCGCAGGTAATTGTCAGAGTATATTCCTTGTTCCCTTCTTCATAAGGATAACTTTTGCCTGTGCCCGGATCCTGCAATGACGCACCGATTGAATATATGCCTTCTGACGCGGTATAATCAATCTGTTCCTCAGTCATACCGACCAGAGTTTCGTTCCCCTCCTCATCCAGAACAGAGGTGAAAAAAGCCTGGTCTGAATATCCGCGATATCCTGTCACAGTGCACGGACCATCCAATATTACCTTATGAAGATTAAAATCATCCTGGGATTCAAAAATACCGCTGACTGTAATTTCCCTGCCAAACAACACATCTGTGACAACAACATCAAACGATTTCTGAGTCTGATTATTGTTCGCATTTGCTGACACAGTAACCTCGGCGTATCCCTTATCTTTGAGCGGAGTGATTTCAAGTATGTCATCCGCAATGCTGACACTGATATCCTGTTCTGAGGCGGATGCTTCCAATGTCACATCATCTTCGTTCGGATCAGCAGCATCAATTCTTATTTCACAGGTATCATCTGCCGCTATCGGAACTGTTTTGAAATTATTGTTAATTACCGGCGGTGTGTCTATCTTGTCAATAGCATCCTTTTCCGCATCTGAAAGTGTCTGTGAGCTGATCTCAACAGAATATCCTGTCGGATCACGGTAACCATAGTAACGCCCTTCCTCATTTTGCAACGTAATTCTGATGTGATATTTTCCTGCTGCAAGGTCGGCACTCATGCTTTTGTTGGTGGAAACAACAAGATTATGATCCTGGTCATATATGAGAACATAAAAATAAAGAGAATCCTCATTAAATCCGATTCGCCTGCCGCTTATCTGCGTTGTGCCTTTCAAATATGCTTCAACACTGTCAATATCATTCTGAGAATAAAATTCTCCTGAAATAGTGAAATTGTCATCCCGTGAATCAGATCGTGAACCGGTATTCAAACCGCTAGCACTGTCAGTATCTTCCAATACAATGATATCACTGAAACAATTTTTTTCTGCCGAAGTGCACGGCCTGATATTATAAATAATTTCCAGGTCTTCAGGATCTGTTAAAAACTCATAAGACCCGGCCTCAACTGTGGTATCCTCCAGGTAATAATAATCATCTCCGAGACCTCCCCAGCCCATGTTCACATGAATTTTTTTGCCTGTGAGGTCGGATGCATAACCGTCTGCAACTGTGCTGTGGCCCCCCCGCAAAGCCTCCGTCTGACGGTAAAAGCTCAACAGTAGCGGTCTTTCATTATCAATTTCACTTTTTATGGTTTCAAAAAAAAGCTCATCGCTGTTATCCATTGTTTTAATGTCAGCAGCATATTGAAAATGCTCAATTAGAACGTCTGACCCCAGATTGGCCGAGGCGCTTGTCCCTTCAAGACCGAAATAAGCCTGGTCGGCAATGCCCAGATCTCTCATCACTATGGCAACTTCATCCTGAATGTGTTCAGGCGTTGTAAAATTCATAGTATTCGGCATTCTGTCCCAATAATATTTTTTGGACATTATTGCTGTGAAAGTCTGGTCATTCCAGGTATGTCTGGCAATGCCCTGTCCCGTTTCAGGGTGGCTGTGATATTTCATGATCTGGCCGATAGCCGTCTGAACACAGCCTGTAAGGGTATTTTGCTCTTTAATCTCAGGCAGTTTTTTATTATACGGATCGTTCTGATGCCAGGACGTTTTTAATAGGAATGTATCAGGATCATATCTGGGCACCGCTCTGCTTTTGTCATAACTGAGCAAAAAACGCCACGCATCCGAATGTTCGCCGGGACTTCTTGAATCCCGCATTTTTTGTGCGGATGCAAGCACATCCGTCACATAAGCGGTGTACCATGACGGAAGTGTGTGAAAATCATTTGTAAATGAATACCCCTTGACAGGCGGAGACATGTCTGATGCTGAAATCAGAATATAGCCTGCGTTTTCCAGTTCCATAACATATCCGACAACAGTATCTCCTTCAAGGAGTTCTGATGCGGATATTATTTGTTTTGCACATTTTTTATATGCCAGAAAGTTTTCAGCCGCTATATGACAAATATCATCTGACTTTGCAGCAGCAGCGGAACTCAGTATCATAATAACTCCCAATACTGTCATAAAACATTTTCTCATGATAATCCTCCTGTTCTGCCGATTATAACGGAGTCCTGTGAACGTGCCCGTGAACTTGAACATTCCTGGTTCTGACGCTTTTTGTGTTCCCGGAAAATATGACAGCGGATCAGAGGATGAAACGGATATCCGTCCCCATATTTCCGGGATTTGCCGGAGCGGGAAAATCCGTTTCATCCTCTGATCCGTTGTCATATTCCCCCGGAACCACAGAATCCGTTAGAACCAGAAATATTCAAATATAAGTTCAGGTTCAAATATAAGTTCAAGTTCAAGTATAAATCCGTTATGATCAGCTATTTTGTTGTTAAACCGGCTTCCTGATAATATTTCATGGCACCCTTATGGATCGGAGCAGAAAGTCCTTTCAACATATCTTCTTTCTGAAGATATCTGTATGCCGGATGCATCTCTTTGAAGGCATCAAAATTATCAAATATTTGTTTTGTCACTGTGTAAACCGTATTTTCAGACACGTCCGCAGAGGTCACAAATGTGGCTTTGACACCAAAGGTGGCAACATCGGAAAAATTCACAGCCTCGGGGTATGATTCAATTGAAATCACAGATTTTGTATAATACTCAGAAGTTTCCACCAGTGAATCAATTTCCGGTCCTTCAATGGGAACAAAATGAACCTTTCTTTCACCGTTTGTTACCAGGACAACTGCGCTATTGGGATGTCCGACAGTATAGAAAAATGCGTCAATTGTGCCTGCCTGTAAAAGTTCTGATGCTTCTGTCACAGATTCACTGTGGGCTGTTATGTCTGTTTCATAATTAATGCCAAAAGCGTTCAGAGCATCAATACTGTTCTGACGAGTCCCGGATCCGATATTGCCGATATTAACGCGCCTGCCTTTCAAATCTGTAACTGTGGTAATGTGTTCATCAGCAGCGATCAGGGTGACAGATTCGGGATGAAGGCTGAAAACAGCACGAAGATCATCCTGGGGACCGCTTTCCTGCCATTCGGCAAGACCGTTTGCAGCCTCATGCTGCCTGTCAGACTGGGCAATGCCGAACTGAAGGTAGCCGTCTGTCACCGCATTAATATTAAAGGATGAGCCACCTGTGGATTCCACAGAACAGCGTACACCATGCTGATCACTGTCCGCATTGACAAGACGGGCAATCGCTCCCCCTGTGGGATAATATAGCCCTGAAACGCTTCCGGTTCCGATGATCTCAGGTTCATCCTCAGATGGCTGAGTCTGCAATCCGGCTTCCTGATAATATTTCATTGCGCCGTTATGAACAGGTGCCGAACTGCCTTCCAGCATATTTTCCGCAGTGAGCCCCTGAGCTGCGGGAACCATGCTGATTAACGTATCAAAATTTTCAAATACTTCCTTGGTGATTTCATAAACTGTCTCCTCTGACACCCGGGCGGATGTGACAAAGGTTGCTTTTAATCCGAAGGTTTCAACATCTGTGGTATTTGTTGCACCCGGATATAAATTAATGGGTATGACCGTTTTTGAATAATACGGTTTTGTCTGAATCAGATCGTCAATTTCAGGCCCGCTGATGGGAACGATATGCACATTGCGTCTGTCTGCCAGAACAGCGGCAATTACGGAACTGGGATGGCCCACCGTGTAAAAAAACGCGTCAATATCACCATCCTGGATAAGTTTGAAAGCTTCTGTCAGTTCTTCTTCTGTTGCTGTCAGATCGGTTTCATAATCAATGCCAAAGGCTTCAAGAGCATCAACAGCGTTCTGGTGGTATCCGGAACCGGTATGGCCGATGTTTACTTTTTTCCCGCTTAAATCTTTTATGCTGTTGATATTGGCATCGTCAGCAGCGATCAGGATGACAGATTCGGGATGAAGGCTGAAGAGAGCGCGAAGATCATGCCGGGGGCCGGCTGTGTCCCATTCCGCAAGGCCGTGAACCGCGTCATACTGCGTGTCTGACTGGGCAATGCCGAATTCCAAGTCATTGTTTAAGACCGCATTGACATTAAAAACGGATCCCAATGTGGATTCCACAACACAGCGGTTTCCATGCACATTGTATGAAGAATTGACAACTGAGGCAATCGCACCGCCCATGGGATAATAAACACCGTCAATGTCTCCGGTTCCAATGACATTAACCGTCAGAGGAGTGGGAATATCCGATTTCATTCCGGTTAAAACCTGAAGTGAATAAATTACTGTGGCCATTGTAATTTTGCTGTCATCTCTTTCAGCAGCGTCTGCCGGATAACCGGATGCACAGAAAATAATCAGCACTGCAAAGAATGAGATGAATTTTTGAAATTTCACTATTTTCTCCTTTAAATTTTGAGTGGGTCAGAAATAATTATGAACTTCTTATACATACGGGGCATGTATATAGGGAATCCGTTTCTTTGTCAATAACTTTATTTACAAAAAATCATAAAACCGGCCGAACTCCCGAAGTTTCAGAAACTTCCGGTATGACCTTCAAAGTTTCGGAAACTTCCGGTGTGACCTCCAAAGTTTCAGAAACCTTGGTCAGCTTATGCATTTATCAACAGCTTTGTTGACAAACTGCATCCTGATTTCCGATACCGGAATATCCGAAATCTGTCGGAAATGCCCGGCTATTCAGGCCTCAGGCAGATACCGGGTACTTCCGGGATGCCGGCGGTCAGTCAGCAGGGTATCCAGATATCCTGATACCTTTGATTTCACTTTAAGGTTAAACTGAAACGGAACAAGCCTGCATCAGTTTTCTGATAACCGTCGGGAAGATAACCGTTTTTTAAGATCAGTCGCTAATCGGGCAGGAGGTTTGCCTGCCGTCTCCCGGATTTCAAATCCGGGAGTCCTCTTCTTATTCATGCATTCTGACCTGGAATCCGTTATGATCAACCAAATGCTGTCATTCCGGCAGAATGGCGGAAGCCGGTTTCTCCCGGGCCTTGGTTAACTCAGAAACGAGGCTTCCGGCATTCTGACCCGGAATCCATTAATTCACTTATCGCAGCAGCTTCATCCGCCGGAAATTTGTCATGCGTTTCTGACAGGCGGACAAAATTCTGTCAGTGGATTCCGGGTCGAAATGGCAGGGGGTTGGCTGCTCACTTGTGAATACCATCCTGACCCGGAATCCGTTATGAGCAAGCAAACACTGTCATTCCGGGCAGGATGTCGGAAGCCGGTTTCTCCCGGGCCTTGGTTAACTCAGAAACGAGGCTTCCGGCATTCTGACCCGGAATCCATTAATTCACTTATCGCAGCAGCATCCGCCGGAAATTTGTCATGCGTTTCTGATAGGCAGACAAAATTTCCGTCAGTGGATTCCGGGTCGAAATGCCAGAAGCCTCGTTTCTGAGCTAACCAAGGTTCGGGACAAACCGGCTTCTGTCATTTCGCCCGGAATGACAGGGGTTGGCTGCTCAGTTGTGAAGCCGGTTTTCCCCGGGTCTCGGTTAACTCAGAAACTAGGCTTCCGGCATTCTGACCCGGAATCCGTTAATTTACTTATCGCAGCAGCTTCATCCGCCGGAAATTTGTCATGCGTTTCTGACAGGCAGACAAAATTTCCGTCAGTGGATTCCGGGTCGAAATGCCAGAAGCCTCGTTTCTGAGCTAACCAAGGTTCGGGATAAACCGGCTTCTGTCATTTCGCCCGGAATGACAGGGTTTGATTATCGCCTCGGCTATCAGTTCATCAATCGTCATTATTTTTACCTCTCAACAGTCAGTTCCGCCAACTGCCGGCGAACGGTGCGGATGCCGTCAGCAGCCGTCTCCCATGCCATGGCGTCGGACTCCGCGTCCCAGGAGTATCCCTTCTGCCTCGTCATCTGTCGCTTCTCAAATTCCTCAAAGCTCATGCCGTACTTCCGAGCCAGTTCCCGGTCTGTCAGGCTGTGGCGGGCGAGTCTCCTCCGATACTCGGCCTCCAGCAGGATCCGCAACTTGATATCAATGTCGCCGACCTGATCAAATGAGAGACTGTTCAGATGCCGGGCAACCCCCTCAGATACAGTGATTGTGACACTCATTTCTCTTTTCCTCCTGTAGTTAAGCTTCGTTAAAATTCATTCTCCTAATTCTGTCTTTCTAAGCAATCACCTGCCCGAACCCTGATTTAAGGATTGGAGGATTTTCGTGATTCCGGTTCTGCCGACTGACAGAAAATTTCCCGTGAATCCGCTCTGATACAAATCCTGAAAATCCTTTCATCGGTGAATCAGGGTTCGGACAGTTAATCCATGCAGTCCGAACCCTGATTAAAGGATTGAAGGGTTTTCGTGATTCTGGTTTTGCCGACGGGGACGAAAAGATTTCGATAATCCGGGCCGCAAGTCCTGAAAATCCTAAACAACCTGAGCTAATTCCGCATCTTCAACCTGAAGATCATGCTGCTCGGAATACCCTGTTTCCGAGATGTTCTCATGGGGTTCGACATAGTGACGGACAGCATTGTTCATCCATGATTCGCACCCTTTCTGTCTCGCTCTCTCCCGCAGTCCGTTCAGTATCTCCGCATAATCTCCTTCCTCTTTTGTCACACGCTCCAACTGAAGGGGAATCGTATGGATAAGATCGGACAGTCTGAAGGCTGCCCTGCTATTGCCTTCACAAGCTGCCTCACGTATATCAATCAGCGCATGATATAACAACTGATGTATAAGCGATCTGTCATCTGTCATAATAAATTCTCCTCTGAATTCCAGAACATTGAATTGTCAGGCGTGTGAGGCATATAAGGAATCCTGGTTTCGGGGAAGACTTTTCGGTTTTGTCGCAGGGTCGCTGTGTATGTACGCGAGAACGATGAGGAATGTCAGGAAGAGCGTCAGCCCAAAAGTGAGGGATGCGATCAGCGGGGTTCTGATCATTCCCGAAGACCCGGGGCGGTGAGGAGCGGCATCGCCCGGTTTGTCCCCGGCAATCCGGATTCCTGCCTGAGTGAGCCATACCTGCCCGGTCTCGGCCCCGTCGGTCAGGACAAAGTTTATCCATTTCTCCTCCCGCAGTCCGTGGAGGCACTGTATCACATCACCCCGGTCAGCCTCGGAGATTCTCACCAGTTCATTGTAGCTCATTTTCAGTTCTCCGGGATGCTGCTGAAAATAAACGTGGAGAATTTCCAGGATTCTCATTTCAAGGCTCTTGGTTTTCATATCTGCTCCGGATTACCAAAACAGCATCTCATCCGTGTCAGAAGACACTGTTATGTTATAATTTTTGTCAAACACGCCTTTTACCACAAGCCTCTTTCCTCTGCCGAAACTCACCGTCGGAAATATCTCCCGAAGGAGCAGGTCACAGGCTATTTGACGCTCGGGGTGTTTGTATCAAAGTCGCAATCCCTTCTCATCTCCCGAAGGAGCAGGTCACAGGCACTTTGATGCTTGGGACGGTTCACGTTTATATCAAAGTCGCAATCCCTTCTCATCTCCCGAAGGAGCAGGTCATAGATTATTTGACGATCGGGGCGTTTGTATCAGAGTCGCAATCCCTTCTCATCTCCCGAAGGAGCAGGTCACAGATTATTTGACCATTGGAACGGTTGACATTTATACCAAGGTCGCAATCCCTTCTCATCTCCCGAAGGAGCAGGTCGCAGGCTACTTGACGCTCGGGACGTTTGTATCAAAGTCGCAATCCCTTCTCATCTCCCGAAGGAGCAGGTCACAGGCAATTTGATGCTTGGGACGGTTCACGTTTATATCAAAGTCGCAATCCCTTCTCATCTCCCGAAGGAGCAGGTCA
>JAUCGI010000201.1:0-6764 GCA_030378035.1 Desulfobacterales bacterium HSG2 | reverse complement strand
TAGATTATTTGACGATCGGGGCGTTTGTATCAAAGTCGCAATCCCTTCTCATCTCCCGAAGGAGCAGGTCACAGGCACTTTGATGCTTGGGACGGTTCACGTTTATATCAAAGTCGCAATCCCTTCTCATCTCCCGAAGGAGCAGGTCACAGGCTATTTGACGCTCGGGGCGTTTGTATCAAAGTCGCAATCCCTTCTCATCTCCCGAAGGAGCAGGTCACAGGCTATTTGACGCTCGGGGCGTTTGTATCAGAGTCGCAATCCCTTCTCATCTCCCGAAGGAGCAGGTCACAGGTCATTTGATCATTTGATCCTTGGAACGGTTGACATTTATACCAAGGTCGCAATCCCTTTCATCTCCCGAAGGAGCAGGTCACAGGCTATTTGACGCTCGGGGCGTTTGTATCAGAGTCGCAATCCCTTCTCATCTCCCGAAGGAACAGGTCACAGGCACTTTGATGCTTAGGATGGTTCATGTTTGTATCAAAGTCACAATCCCTTCTCATCTCCCGAAGGAGCAGGTCACATGCACTTTGATGCTTGGGACGGTTCACGTTTGTATCAAAGTCGCAATCCCTTCTCATCTCCCGAAGGAGCAGGTCACAGGTTCTTTGATCATTGGAACGGTTGACATTTATACCAAGGTCGCAATCCCTTCTCATCTCCCGAAGGAGCAGGTCACAGGCACTTTGATGCTTGGGACGGTTCACGTTTGTATCAAAGTCGCAATCCCTTCTCATCTCCCGAAGGAGCAGGTCACAGGCTATTTGACGCTGTGGGCGTTTGTATCATAGTCGCAATCCCTTCTCATCTCCCGAAGGAGCAGGTCACAGGCACTTTGATGCTTGGAACGGTTCACGTTTGTATCAAAGTCGCAATCCCTTCTCATCTCCCGAAGGAGCAGGTCACAGATCATTTGATCATTGGAACGGTTGACATTTATACCAAGGTCGCAATCCCTTCTCATCTCCCGAAGGAGCAGGTCACAGGCTATTTGACGCTTGGGGCGTTTGTATCAGAGTCGCAATCCCTTCTCATCTCCCGAAGGAGCAGGTCACAGGCACTTTGATGCTTGGGACGGTTCACGTTTATATCAGAGTCGCAATCCCTTCTCATCTCCCGAAGGAGCAGGTCACAGGCTCTTTGATGCTTGGGACGGTTCACGTTTGTATCAAAGTCGCAATCCCTTCTCATCTCCCGAAGGAGCAGGTCACAGATTATTTGACGATCGGGGCGTTTGTATCAAAGTCACAATCCCTTCTCATCTCCCGAAGGAGCAGGTCACAGGTTCTTTGATCATTGGGACGGTTCATATTTGTGCCAAGGTTGCAATCCCTTTCATCTCCCGAAGGAGCAGGTCACAGGTTCTTTGATCATTGGGACGGTTCACATTTGTGCCAAGGTCGCAATCCCTTTCATCTCTCGGTCTGAAATCACCACTCAGACAATCGCTTGTTTTGCAGGGCGTCAAGCTTTTTCTTTTTCATCACTCGATCCCGAAAAGAGCCGACATTCAAAACAGCACTCATCGGGCGTATTCACGACTTGAGGGAGGATATTAAAATTCCCCCGATCAGGACGCTGATGAACGCGGAAACACGCTGATAATAAAAAATCTGCGTGTGTCCGCGTTTATCTGCGTCCCTCCCCCAATTTGTAAATGCGCCCGCACTCATAGTTGATAAAGCAGCCTGAAATCAAACCGTCGGCATCTCCTCTTGGCTGTTCAGCCAGAGTTCGCTATATCGCAACCACAATTACGCTGACCCCGTCAATCAACTGCTCGCCGGACAACTGCTCCAGCACTTTCTCATCCTCGGTGGGCACAAACAGCGCAACGGTCACCGAATCCATATTCAGACTTCCGGCATACTCTGCCGCCTGTTTCCGGGATATCCTCACCTCCGACGCGTCAACAAAGCTTTTGACCTCGATGCCCCGCTGCCCGTCGCAGCGCAGATGTAGATCCCACACGCATCAAGCAAAGAGCGCAAACCCCCCTCTCTTTTCGGGATACCCGAACGACAGCCGCAGATCGGAAAGCCGCGGCGGACGGGAAATTGTGTCCTTAGCTTGATGCGTATGCCGTGCCGGCCTGCACCTGAGTATGTCTGCTCCCGGTCAAATGCCCCCCGATCAGGACGCTGATGAACGCGGAAGCACGCTGACAATAAAAAAAATCCGCGTGTGTCCGCGTTTGTCTGCGTCCCTTGGGGGAATAAGCGATGTCCCCCAATTTGTAAATGCGCCCGTTCCGCACGGCCCGGGTTTTTGCCAACCGAGCTTCCCAAGTTGGAGGTTTTTCTGCCTGTGTCCAGCTCCTCCGGGGAGAGAGTATCCGGCAGAGAATGTGAGAATAGACTTGGCAAGCCCTTCGGATTCTGTTTCAAGATTTATGTGGGAAAAACGGATTCATATCCGGAAGTCGCGGGACAGTTGTTCAATGCGGATGTATCGGAAGGAATGGCTTCGGAAACACAGGCAGGATGATCGCCCTGTATGCCCGTCTCCCCTAACTGTGGTTAAATTAAGCCTTCGCGGGGAAGAGGTGCCTTTTCCCATAGGAGTGGGCATTAATTTAACCGGCGCTGAAGCTGACAAGGGTTGTGTGAGCCCGGACGGAGGGGTTTTGTTTGTCGCCTTTGCAGCTTAATTAGGACGTTATGCAGCGAATAAATTCAGCTTTTTTACTTGCTCAAGATTGATTTTTTTCCTGGCATGCCAGAGATCATACTGATCCTGCATGGTTAACCAACTCTCGGGGCTACGGCCCAATGATTTCGACAAACGTAAAGCCATTTCAGGAGAGACATCGCTCTCCCCGTTCAGCAGGCGATTAAATGTTGACGGGGCACCCCAAACTATCTGCAACTTTTTCTGAACTGAGTTTGAAAGGCGTAATGTATATCTCCCTGATAAATTCGCCTGGATGTGGCGGGTTATAGATGCTCATCAGTGATGCTTCCTCCTCATCTGAGCCACCCGGTCACATCTGCCATAATCCTTTTTGAAAAGAACCTCTTCATAACATCCGCACGCGTTAATGATCTGCCGAATATCATCTTTCTGATCATTTCCGATTTCCAGCAGCAGGATCCCCCTTTCGGCAAGATAAGTGTGCGCGGAGGGGATGATCGCCCGGTATGCGTCAAGGCCGTCTTTTCCGCCGTCAAGGGCCGTAATCGGCTCATATTTGCAAATTTCGGGCTGAAGTTGGGCAATATCCCCGGTTCGGATGTACGGAGGATTCGATAGGATCATATCAAACAAGGGCAAGTCCCTCTTTAAAGGACCGAACCAGTCACCTGAAAAAAAACGGACGGAACCCTCAAGATGGTTCCGTATCCCATTTTTTCGGGCCACTTCAAGGGCTTTTACAGAACGGTCAGACGCAAAAAAAATATGTCCCGGCCGCTCGGCCGCGAGGGCAAGAATAATTGCCCCCGATCCTGTTCCAAGCTCCAGCACAGACTTCTGCTCCGGCCCCGAATGTGGCAGAACGGAAAGCGCAGTCTCAATTAGGCATTCTGTCTCGGGACGCGGGATAAGGACATCTCTTGTAACTGTCATCTCCAGGGACCAGAACCCTTTGGTTCCCACAATATACGCGACCGGCTCCCTGCGGACCCTCCTTTTTATCAATGCCCTGAACGCCGCAAGCTCATCAAGGCAAAGCGGCATGTCATACTGCGTGTAAAGAGCCGTCTGGTCTGATTTCAGAACACAGGCGAGGAGTATTTCGGCGTCCAGCCTCGGAGTGTCCATATTGCGGGATTCAAAATAAGAGGTGGTCCAATTCAGGACTTTGCGAATGGTCCACTGAGGTTCCTCTGTCTTAGACGGGTTCTGCATTCTGTAGCGCCTGAGCCTGGTAATATGTTGTCAACTCATCTATTATCGTATCGATGTCGCCCTGCAGAATATTTTCCAGTTTGTAAAGCGTCAGGCCGATCCGATGATCTGTGACCCTTCCCTGGGGGAAATTATAGGTCCTGATCCTTCCGCTTCTGTCCCCGGTTCCGACCTGGCTTTTCCGCTCCTCGGACCGTTTTTCATTCTGCTCCCGGATCATCCTGTCCAAAAGACGGGCGCGCATCACCTTCATTGCCTTGGCCTTGTTTTTCCACTGGGATTTTTCATCCTGGCATGTGACCACCAGACCTGAGGGAAGATGGGTCAGACGCACAGCGGAATCGGTCGTGTTCACAGACTGTCCTCCCGGGCCGGTGGAACGATAGACATCGGTTTTGATTTCATTCGGATCAATGTGAAGCTCAACATCTTCGGCTTCGGGCAGAACAGCCACAGTGACCGCGGAAGTGTGGATACGTCCCTGGGCCTCGGTTGTGGGAACCCGCTGGACCCGGTGGGTGCCGCTCTCATATTTGAATCGGCTGTACGCCCCCTTGCCGTGAACCATGGCGATAATCTCCTTCAAACCGCCGACACCCGTGGGGCTATGGCTCATGATCTCCATCTTCCATGTCCTGTTCTCGGCGTACTTGCTGTACATCCTGAAAAGATCGCTGGCAAAGAGACCCGCCTCTTCCCCGCCCGTACCCGCTCGGATTTCGATCAGAACATTCTTTCCGTCATTGGGATCCCTGGGCATCAGAAGCTTTTTGAGTTCGTTCTCAAGCTCATCCTTTTTATTAGTGAGCAGTCCGATCTCATCGCGGGCCAGTTCCTTTATCTCCGGATCCCCGTCTTTCAGAAGCTCCGTGCTGTCCTCAATATCATTCACGATCTGCTTGTAACCCCTGAAGACCGTAACAACTTTCTGAAGATCGGCATGTTCCCGGGTTAACTTCTGATAAGCCTCCCGATCCCTGACGACCTCGGGGTCGCTTAAAAGCGTCTCAATCTCTGAAAAGCGTTTTTCAACACCTTTTAATCTGTCAAACATGGTTTTTTTTGTCAGTTGTCAGTTGTTAGTTGTTGGTCAGTTGTCAGTTGTCAGTTGTCAGTTGTCAGTTGTCAGTTGTCGAACCACGGACCACGGACTACTGACCCCCCTCCTGCTGCTTCTGAAACTTTGCATATTTTTTACGAAAACGCTCGATCCGACCGGCGCTGTCTATAAGTTTCTGCTTCCCTGTGAAAAAGGGATGGCATTTTGAACAGATTTCGACACTGATATCCGATTTTGTCGAGCCTGCTTCCAGAACATGTCCGCATGCACATGTTATCGTTGTGTCAGAATATTTGGGATGAATGTCAGCTTTCATTGTTTTCTACTCCTTATCAGGTTTTTTTACGCGTTCATTGCGCTGAGAAATTCTTTATTATGCTTGGTTCCGTTCATTTTTTCAAGCAAAAATTCCAGACTGTCAACAGGATTCAGTGAAGAGAGGAGCTTTCTCAGAATCCAGGTACGATTCAGGGTGTCCTGGGTCAGAAGAAGCTCTTCTTTCCGGGTTCCTGATTTTTTTATGTCGATTGCGGGGAACAGACGCTTGTCGGAAAGCCTTCGGTCCAACTGAAGCTCCATGTTTCCGGTGCCTTTGAATTCTTCAAAAATCACCTCGTCCATACGGCTTCCGGTGTCAATCAGAGCTGTCGCGATAATGGTGAGACTTCCCCCCTCTTCAATGTTCCTGGCTGCTCCGAAAAAGCGTTTCGGACGCTGAAGAGCGTTTGAATCCACCCCTCCGGACAGAATCTTTCCGCTGGGAGGCACGACGGAATTGTAGGCGCGGGCAAGCCGGGTGATGCTGTCCAGCAGGATCACCACATCCTTTTTATGCTCCACCAGCCTTTTGGCTTTGTCAATGACCATTTCAGCCACCTGGACATGCCGTTCTGCCGGCTCGTCAAAGGTGGAACTGATTACCTCCCCGTTCACGGACCGCTCCATGTCTGTGACCTCCTCGGGCCGCTCATCAATAAGGAGCACGAACAGCACATTATCTTTGTGATTGGTCGTGATGCTGTTGGCAATGAATTGCAACAGCATTGTTTTTCCCGACCTGGGCGGGGAAACGATCAGCCCTCTCTGACCAAAACCGATCGGAGTCATCAGATCCATTATCCGTGTGGAAAAATTTCCGGGATCTGATTCAAGACTTATTTTTTTGTCAGGATAAAGAGGGGTGAGGTTGTCAAAAAGTATCTTCTCCCTGGCCACTTCCGGATCTTCATAGTTTATGGCCTCAACCTTGAGCAGGGCAAAATATCGCTCCGACTCTTTCGGCTGCCGAATCTGTCCGGATACGGTGTCTCCTGTCCTCAGATTGAAACGGCGTATCTGGGAAGGTGACACATAAATGTCATCCGGGCCCGGCAGATAATTGGAATTCGGCGCTCTCAGAAATCCGAATCCGTCCGGCAGTATTTCCAGGGTGCCTTCCCCGAATATCAAACCGTTCTTTTCAATCTGCGCCTGGAGCAGGGCAAAAATAAGCTCCTGTTTTTTCATCCCCGCGGCCCCTTCAATGTTGAAATTTCTGGCCATCTGGGTCAGTTCGCTGATTTTTTTGGCTTTAAGTTCTACGATATTCATAAAATTTTGGCGCAGGAAACCCTAGAATGACGGCGTGTTAAAGGGAGGAATGCGCCTCTCCTTTCTGTAAAGTTGTCATTTGCTTTCGTGTCTTGATTGCTGATCGGCCGTTTTTTGAAACAGCAATTCACCATAAACAGTTTGCCAATCCGAATAAAGCTGAACAGGGGGAATCATATCAGAACCTCAATCCGCAAACAGGAATCTCTGTTCACGGAAATTCACCGGTAAAAATACTGACATTTGGTCAGAACTGAATGTA
>JAUCGI010000270.1 GCA_030378035.1 Desulfobacterales bacterium HSG2 | reverse complement strand
GCGTTTGATATTATCGAAAAGAAAACCAAGGAACCTCCGCTTAAGATTTTTGATCAGGCTGTTGATAATGTGAGACCGATGATTGAGGTCAAATCGAGGCGCGTCGGAGGGTCAACTTACCAAGTTCGGGGTCGGGGTCCGGATCTGCTGAGACCAGGGGGGCGTTTGCCTGGGCAATGGGTATCTCCTTTTCCTGAAAAGCGTTCAGAAACTGGACGTCCCCGGAAACAACGGTGTCCTTCACCACCCGGTAGGGTGTTTCGATAAAGCCGAAGCGGTTCACTTTGGCATAAGTGGAAAGGGAGACGATCAGCCCGATGTTCGGCCCCTCGGGAGTTTCAATGGGACATATCCGCCCGTAATGGGAGGGATGGACGTCCCTGACTTCAAATCCGGCCCGCTCACGGGTGAGTCCGCCAGGACCCAGGGCCGAGAGCCGGCGCTTGTGAGTGGTTTCCGAAAGCGGATTCGTCTGGTCCATGAACTGGGAGAGCTGGCTTGTCCCGAAAAATTCCTTTATCACCGCCGAGACCGGCTTGGGGTTCACCAGATCGTTGGGCATGAGCGCGTCCACTTCCTGAAGACTCATTCGCTCCTTTATGGCCCGCTCCATGCGCACCAGACCGATCCGGTACTGATTTTCCAGAAGCTCGCCCACTGCGCGCACCCGGCGGTTCCCCAGATGATCAATGTCATCCACGATCCCCTGGGAGTCTCTCAGTTCGATAAGGGTCTTGGTGGTAAGCAGAATGTCCTCCCGGCGCAGCGTTCTGACAGTCACCGGAATGGTCATGCTGAGACGGAGGTTCAGTTTCATGCGGCCCACTTCGGAAAGATCATAATGGGAAGATCGGAAGAACATCTGATCAATAAAATCCTGGGCCACTTCGGGCGTGGCAGGATTGCCCGGCCTCATCCGGCGGTAAATGTCGATCAGGGCATCCTCCTTTGATTCCACCTTGTCCAGTGCGAGGGTCTTGTGAATAGACATGCTTCCTGACATCCCGCCGGATGCCACAACCCTGAACTCGGTTATCCCGGCCGCCGCGATCCTGAAAACGATCTCCTCGTCAAGAACATCATTGGCCCGGACAATCACCTCCTTTGTTGCCGGATGAATGACAGTATAAGCCAGAATTCTCTCCCGCAGTTCCGGCGCGCTTGTCCGGATCTTTGTCACTTCGGACCCTTTCAGTTGCTTGAAGGCCCGCTGACTGAAAATACGGCCCGCCCGGACCACCGTCTCACCGGTCTTCGGATCAGCGATATCCCGGGTCGCCCGTTTCCCCTTCTGAAAATCCGGTCCGAACTCCTCAAAAAACAGAAAATTGGAAGCCGAAGACGAATCGGACAGGGAAACCGGGTCGGCAGACGGCCGGGGAATGATCGGATGGCGGGGGTCCTCTATCAGATTCATGGCAGGCCAGGTCGGCCCGTCTGTATCCCCGTCCGCTCTGTCAGAAGCGATTATATCCTTCGAGACAGGCTTCTGTTTCTGAATATAAATTTTCTGAGCCTTGTAAAAATACGCCAGGATATCTTCATAAGAAAACCCGCATGCCTTGAAGAGAAGCGTAACCGGAAATTTGCGCCGCTTGTCAATCTTTATATGAACAATATCCTTGTGATCGACCTCCATGTCAATCCATGATCCCCGCACAGGAATAATTCTGGACGAATAGATAATCTTTCCGCTGGAATGGGTTTTCCCCTTGTCATGGCTGAAAAACACCCCTGATGACCGGTGCAACTGGCTCACCACCACCCGCTCTGTCCCGTTGATGATAAACGTCCCCTTCTCCGTCATCAGAGGGATCGTTCCGAAATAAATCTCCTGTTCCTTGATATCACGGATATTGGATACACCGGTATCCTTGTCAACATCATAAACCACCAGCCGAACCCTGATCTTGACAGGCACCTCGTAAGTCATCCCCCTGTGAACGCACTCTTCCACACTGTGCTTCACCTTTTCAAAGTTGTACGAGACAAACTCGAGAGATGCGCTTCCGGTAAAATCCCTTATGGGAAACACAGATTTGAAAACTGCCTGCAAGCCCCGAACCTTGCGGTTCTCATGGGGAACTTCCGCCTGCAGAAACCGCCGGTACGAGTCCCGCTGCATCCCGATAAGATCAGGAATATCGACAATCTTCCGTATTTTTCCGAAGTTTTTCCTTATGCGCTTCATAGTGTCAAGGGTTGTAAGGGTTAAGGGTTTTAAGGGTTAAGGGTTAAGGGTTAAGGGTTATAAGGGTTAAGGTTTTAGGGTTAAGGGTTAAGGGACTGGAAGTCCTTAACCCTTAACCCTTAACCCTTAACCCTTATAACTCTTTTATTTCAGTTCAACCTGAGCCCCTGCCTCTTCCAGCTGGGCTTTGATCTTTTCTGCTTCCTCTTTGGCAATCCCTTCCTTCACAGGTGCGGGAATCCCGTCAACCAGAGCTTTGGCGTCCTTGAGTCCGAGCCCGGTTATGGCCCTGACCTCTTTGATCACCTGAATCTTTTTATCACCGGATGTTGTCAGAACTACATCAAACTCGGTTTTATACGGAGCCGCTCATGCCTCCTCACCGCCCACACCCACCGGCATCTTCGCAGCCGGTGCCACCGATGACACCCCGAATTTTTCATCCATCACCTCAAACAGATCGGACAGTTCTAGCACCGACATATTTGAAATGAACTCTATCACATCCGCCTTGGTAACACCTGCCATAAATCTTTCCTCCGTATATTCAGTTTTCGTTCCCCGATAAAAGATGTCGGGGACAGGCCCCGATAAAAAATGTCGGGGACAGGCCCCGATAAAAAATGCGGGACAGGCCCCGATAAAAGATGTCGGGACAGGCCCCGATAAAAGATGTCGGGGACGGCCCCGATAAAAAAATGTCGGGGACAAGCTTTTCACGCAGCCTCTTTCTGTTCCTTCAGCGCGTTCAGCACATTCACCAGTTTTCTCGGTATGTCACTCAACGCAGTCACAAGCGACCTCGGCACACCGTTCATCACCGAAAGCAACTGACCCACCAGCGCCTCATAAGAAGGAAGCGATGACAGAGCTTTGACACCATCCACATCAAGCAGTTTGCCGCCCAGAACAGCCGCCTTGATCTCCAGAAGCTCATGCGCTTTTGAAAATTCGGTCAGCACCTTGGCAGGGGCAACCGGATCCTTGTAACTCAGTGCAATCGCACTCGGACCTTTGAAAAAATCCTGTATCACCGCGGCATCAGTACCCTCGGATGCCCTGACAAGAAGCGAATTCTTGGCCACCCGGTACTCAATCTCCTCCGCACC
>JAUCGI010000269.1 GCA_030378035.1 Desulfobacterales bacterium HSG2 | reverse complement strand
CGGCACGCTGTCATTCCGGGCGGAAATGCCGGGAATCGGCAGGATTCCCGGCATTTCCGACCCGGAATCCACTTTTTTTGTCCTGTACACAGATTTTTCAGTTTACTTTTCCGTGCTGTGAATCCCCCCTTCAGCTCCCGCCGGATTGCCAAATCCGGTGGACGGATTTGGCAATCCGAGCCAAGCAAGGGGAATGCCGTTTTTGACTTGAAAAATATTTTCAACCTTAGTATAAAGTCATTATCAATTTGATGATGGCTATAGCATTATTCGTTTTTGAAAACAACCATTTCTTGAAACTACAAGGATTTTACATAAGAAGAGGATTTTTTCAAACCCCACTGTCGAACACTGCCGGAACGCTGTCGGGGTTTGCAAACCCCGTCCATAATGTTTAATATTTTTCGGTAGCCAGTACTGTACTGTATGGCAAAGTTATTAGCTGCAACCGTGCAAATCCAAGTATTTTAGGAGAAAACAATGAAAACACATTCAGAACGCATCAAACAGATTAAACTCGTAACCTGTCAAGCCTGCGACTGGACAGGTTTTAATACAGATATGGATCATATTGGAGAGAACAATCAGATTACAGCAGACCTCTGCTGTCCTTACTGCGGATATAATCACATCAAAGACACACCTGTTAAAAGAGACTGCAATTAATTCCTGTATATGAAAAGAACATCACTCTTTTTTTGCAACCATAATTTTCCGGAAACGGCACCCTGACGCGGGTATTGGAAAGCCTGATATTACAGTATTTGACCGTTCACCGGGGGTGACGAAATTAAAAAGTAATTTTGTAAAATTGCATCCGGCAAATTGCAAATTTGCCCTACATGTGGCGCAAATTGCAAATTTGCCCTACAAAGTGAAACATGAAAAAAAATTTCTCAATCTTTAATCCTTTGACTTATGACGGCGCTTATATTCTGGGCTTGATATGCTCAGACGGAAATTTGAAAGACAACTCCGTTGAAATCACTCGGAACAAAAATGCGGGCAGGGTTCTGTTTCATATTGCCCGGTTAATCTTCGGAAAAGAGGATGTTGTCAGGGAGGTCGGTAATGAATTCGTTTTAACCATAGCGGACAAAGAATTTGCAGAATATGTGCGCTATTCAGGCGGAATAAGCAGCAGTCGGTCTTTGATCTTTGATCTTCCGTCTCCGGTCTTATGGTCATTTATATGCGGCTATTTTGAAGGGCGGGCCGGTGAATTCAAATATGATTACCAGTATCCTGAAATCTGGATTGCCAGCCATTCTCACAGACTCTTAGAGCACATAGCGGCATATTGGAATGTGGATTATAAAGGAGAAGATTGAAAGATGAAGATTGAAAGTTGAAAATAGAAAATCAGAAAATTAGGGATTGAGGGATTGAGGAATTAATTCTGAAAATTCCCCAATTCCTAATTCCTAATTCCCAATTTTATTTGCCTTCTTTTGAAATCGCCTTGTGGCTCAGATTTATTTTTCCGTCTTTCCTGATTTCAAGCACTTTGACCTTGATCGGATCACCCTCCTTGACTATATCTGTCACCCGCCTCACACGATGATTGGCGAGTTCTGAGATATGTAAAAGCCCCTCTGTTCCGGGCAGGAACTGGACAAAAGCCCCGAAGTCTTTGACTGTCACGACTGTGCCGTCATAAACTTGTCCTATCTCCGGCTCCGCGGTGATCTCTTTTACCCGCTTCAGCGCCGCATCGGATTCCTCTTTTGAAGTCGCTGAAATTTTGACCACGCCGTCATCATCAATTTCGATCCGGGTATTGGTCTCTGACTGGAGCGCGCGGATGACTTTCCCGCCCGGTCCGATCACCTCACGGATCTTGTCAGGATTGATCGTAAGGGTGATCACCTTGGGCGCGTAAGGAGAAATCTCCTTCCGGGGCGCATCCAAAGCCTCCAGCATTTTCCCCAGGATAAACAGCCGACCCTCCCGGGCCTGCTTCAGCGCCTTCTCCAATATCTCCCGTGAAAGCTCAAGGATCTTGATATCCATCTGAAGCGCGGTGATTCCCTCGCTTGTGCCGGCCACTTTGAAATCCATGTCTCCCGCGTGATCTTCATCCCCCATAATATCGGAGAGGATGATCACATTCTCTTCGTCTTTCATCAGCCCCATGGCAATGCCCGCGACCGGCGCCTTTATGGGAACACCGCCGTCCATCAGGGCCAGACTGGCCGAACATACCGTTCCCATGGATGAGGAGCCGTTGGATTCAAGGACTTCCGAAACCACGCGAATCGTATAATCAAACTCTTCCTTGGGCGGCAGGACTTTTTCAATCGCCCGCGTTGACAGCCCGCCGTGACCGATATCCCTGCGACTTACGCCCATGCGTTTGACTTCTCCCACCGAAAAGGGCGGGAAATTATAATGAAGCATAAACGGCCGGGTCTCATCGCCGCTCAGAGTCTCCACCCGCTGCTCATCCATACCCGAGCCGATGGTCAGAATACCGAGCACCTGGGTTTCTCCCCGCGTGAAAAGCGCGCTGCCGTGGGGTCTCGGAAGTGTGCCGACCTCACATGTGATCGGTCTGACCTCATCAAAGCTTCTGCCGTCAATACGGCATTCTTCCTTCAGGATGAGATCCCGATAGATTCTTTTTTTGATGTCGCCGAATATTCCCCTGACTTCGCCTTTGCGATCCGCATATTCTTCCCCGAGCGACTCGGACATATCCGCTCTTATATCCCTGAACGCATTGCTCCGCTTCACTTTCTCAGGGATCAGAGCTGCTTCACGGATCTGCGCTGTTGCAGCGGATTCAATTTTGCTGATCAGTTCTTCATCCTTTTCAGGAAGAACAAAGACCCGCTTTTGCGTGCCGGCCGCCTCCTTCAGTTTCATCTGCAAATCAATGAGGGGCTGCATCTCTCTGTGGCCGAAAAATATGGCCTCCAGCATATCCGCTTCGCTGACAATCTTGCCGCCGCCCTCCACCATGACAACGCCGGTCTTTGATCCCGCGACAATAATATTGATATCGCATTTTTCCCACTCGCTGATCGCGGGATTTATTACCAACTGTCCATCCATACGGCCCACGCGAACACACGCTATCGGTCCTTCAAAGGGAATATCCGATATTTCAAGCGCGGCGGACGCGCCTGTCAGGGCAAGGATATCCGCGTCATTCTCCTGATCCATGGAAAGCACTGTTGCAATCACCTGAATCTCATAAAAAAACCCCTTTGGGAAAAGGGGACGGATGGGACGGTCAATCAGACGGGCAGACAGGGTCTCCTTTTCACTCGGTCTTCCCATTTCACGTCTGTAATAATTGCCCGGAATGCGGCCTGCGGCGTATATCTTCTCTTGGTATTCAACCGAAAGCGGCAAAAAATCCACCCCGCTCCTCATCT
>JAUCGI010000196.1 GCA_030378035.1 Desulfobacterales bacterium HSG2 | reverse complement strand
GGGAGAAAACATCCCCAGCAGGATTTTGTCAGGGTTGACACGTCGAATATCCTTTTTGTATGCGGCGGGACATTTAACGGACTTGACAAGGTGATTCTGCGGCGTCTCGGATCCCAGACCATGGGCTTCGGGGGCAACGTGGTAAAAAAGGAGGAGAAGAATATCGGTGACACCCTGAGAGAGGTTCAGCCGGAGGATCTGATCGGATTCGGACTGATTCCCGAATTCCTGGGTCGTCTGCCCGTTATCGCGACATTGGATGAACTGAACGCCTCTTCTCTGATCCGAATCCTGAAGGAACCCAAAAACGCGCTGATCAAGCAGTTTCAGAAGCTGTTTGAAATGGAGGGGGTGAATCTGAGGCTGACGGACAGCGCCCTTTCAGCCATTGCAGATGAGGCTTTGAAACGGAAGGCAGGTGCCAGGGGACTCCGGGCGATTATGGAAAGCTGCATGCTCGATATTATGTATGAAATTCCCTCCGTTGAAAGTGTCAAAGAATGTGTAATCGGCGAAGATGTTGTCCTGAACAAGGAAGAACCGATACTTTTATATGATCAGACTTTAAAGGTCAAAAAACAGGCATAAAGAAGTTTGAAGTTGAAAGTTCGTACTTTTCACTTTTCACTTCCAGAGAGGTTGGATAATGATAAATTTGCCGAAAATTTTCAAACAAGACGGAGGTTCATCAAAATTGTTGTTTCCGCTTTTACCTTTAAGGGATATTGTGGTGTTTCCCCACATGGTCGCACCGCTCTTTGTGGGACGCGCAAAATCCGTGAACGCGCTTGCCAATGCAATGAACAATGACAAGCGTGTTTTTCTTGCCACCCAGAAGAAAGCGGGGATTGACAATCCCCGTGAAAGAGATATCAGTCCGGTGGGAACCATCGGAAGTGTTCTTCAATTGCTCAGGCTGCCCGACGGAACGGTAAAAGCCCTGATTGAGGGAAAATCCAGAGGGCGCATTCTCCGCTTTGTGCACAGTGAAAATTTCTTCCATGTGGAAATCGAACCTGTTGTGGATGTGGGAGACGTGTCTGCCGAAGGGATGGCGATGGCAAGGGCCATTGTTGAAAGTTTTGAGGAATATGCCAAGCTGAACAAGAATATCTCAAAAGAGCTGGTGAACAATGTTGCCGCGATTTCGAGCGCTTCACAACTGACCGACACCGTGTCCGCCCATTTTGCATTCAAAATCGAAGACAAGCAGAAGCTGCTGGAAACAACTTCCCTGGACAAACGACTCTCCCTCCTTCACCGTCTGGTAAGGATGGAGATCGAAGTCTTCAGGATGGACCAGAGAATAAAAGGCCGCGTCAAAGATCAGATGGAAAAGACCCAGAAGAATTATTATCTGAACGAACAGATGCGGGCCATCAAGAAAGAGATGGGGACTGAGGAAGACCCGGGCAATGATCTTGATGAACTGGAAAAACGTATCAAACGAAAGCGCATGTCAAAGGAGGCTGCGGGCAAAGCCAGGCAGGAGTTCAAAAAGCTCAAAATGATGACCCCCATGTCGGCTGAGGCCACGGTGGTTCGGAATTATGTTGAATGGATGGTCTGTCTGCCGTGGTTTGACCGGAGCAAGGTCAACACCGATATTGAGGAGGCTGAAAAGATACTGAACGAGGATCATTACGGTCTGGAAAAACCGAAAGAGCGGATCGTGGAGTATCTTGCCGTTCAGGCCCTGATCAAAAAGGTGCGGGGGCCGATCCTCTGTTTTGTGGGGCCGCCGGGTGTGGGGAAAACATCCCTGGCAAAATCCGTTGCAAGGGCCACCGGAAGAAAATTCGTTCGTCTTTCCCTCGGAGGCGTGAGGGATGAGGCTGAAATCCGGGGACATCGGCGCACATACATCGGCGCCATGCCGGGAAAGGTCATTCAGTCCCTGAAAAAAGTGGGGGTGAACAACCCGGTGTTCTGTCTCGATGAAGTTGACAAGATGAGCATGGATTTCAGGGGCGACCCTTCTGCCGCGCTTTTGGAGGTTCTTGATCCGGAACAGAATTACAGTTTCAGTGATCATTATCTTGATGTGGACTACGATCTGACGGACATTCTGTTCATCACGACCGCCAACACCCTGCCGAACATCCCGCTTCCCTTGCAGGACAGGATGGAGATTATCCGTCTGGCCGGCTACACCGAGTATGAAAAATACCGCATTGCCAAAGAGTTCCTTATCAGCAAACAGATGAAGATGAACGGGCTGGAAGGCCGGGATGTGCATTTTTCCAAGAATGCCGTTCTTACCATTGTTCGGGAATATACCCGTGAGGCCGGGGTGAGAAATCTTGAGCGCGAACTCGCTTCCATCTGTCGGAAGATTGCGCGTGAAGTGGTTAAAAACAAAGATAGCGAAGAGAACACCTCTTTCAAGGTCACATCAAAATCCATAGCCAAATATCTGGGCCCGCCCCAGTTCAGACATGGGCAGGTCGAAGAAAAGGACCAGGTCGGCACGGTGACCGGACTTGCATGGACACAGGTCGGGGGGGAACTCCTCTATATTGAAACCCTGATCATGCCCGGCAAGGGGGAACTGATTGTTACCGGCAAACTGGGAGACGTGATGAAGGAATCTGCCCAGGCGGCAGTCAGTTATGCCCGTTCACGCACCGGACAGTTGCCGATTGACAGCGAGTTTTATAAGAAATATGACATCCATATCCATGTGCCTGAGGGGGCCATTCCCAAGGACGGGCCTTCTGCCGGCATCACCATGGGGACTTCCATCATATCCGCGCTGACAAAGAAGCCTGTGCATCGGGATCTTGCCATGACTGGCGAAATCACCCTGCGCGGCCGTGTGCTTCCCATCGGGGGATTAAAAGAAAAGATTCTGGCCGCGCACAGGGGCGGGATTAAAAGGGTTCTGATTCCCAAGGAAAACGAAAAGGATTTAAAGGACATACCTACCAGCATATCCAAGCAGATCGACATTATGACGGTGGAGCACATGGATGAGGTTCTCTCCCACGCGCTGGTTTTGAATGAAGAGGGGGAAACCTTTTTCAAAGAAAACGACATCCCCCTTGAAATGATACCCAAAGAGGGAGAAAAGGAAATGGGGCAGCCGGTGGCAACGACTATCAATTGAAGAAGGAGGAGTGCTAAAATAAAATTTTAGCACCTGTGCCAAAATTTCATTTTGGCACTCCTCCCCAAATCGGAGATAGCGTATATCCGGGTTTGTGATCATTCTGAAAGGCTTAAAAGCGGATGTATGGCTGTGATCAGATTAAATTTATTTTTTTGAAAAAAGATTAAATTTATTCTTGACATTGGTTTTTTCATCTGTTAAATAGTAATTTCTTTTGAGGGCGGGTAGCTCAGTTGGGAGAGCATCGGCCTTACAAGCCGAGGGTCACAGGTTCAAGCCCTGTTCC
>JAUCGI010000268.1 GCA_030378035.1 Desulfobacterales bacterium HSG2 | reverse complement strand
TCGCTTCACCCACCCTACAGGGACTGGCAGGGCAAATTAAGGAGAGACAGCCCTGAGCCGGTCCAAAACTGAGGCTCATCACTGAGAGTCAGTTTTTCCGAAATCCTTTGAAGAATAATCTCCTCACTGTCAGATGAGAATATCATATCTCCGTCCAAATGGGAGATTAACCAGAATACAGCCTTCAGCATACTGTTGACGCCCGGTTCATACTGCCCAAGTCAATGCGGAATGCGACACATAAGTCAGGCCAGGGGCTGCCAAAAGCGGATTCCTCCTCCTCAAACGTGTTCACAGTCAGTCCGGGTTTCATAAGGATGCCCGAGATCGGATTGATTTGAAAGGAGATGGCATCCGCCAAGGACTCCCGGAGTTGTTCCGGGGAAATTTCATTGCCAATGTTTTGGATTGTTAAGTAGTAATCTAATGCCATAGTGTCTGACCTGCCTCAGCAACACACCAAGTTTGAAAGCCTCAAATCGTCCCTGATAGCCCTCCCAAAATTCAGGGGCTTGGGCCATTCGTTTTTCTTTGTACTTCTGAAATTTGTTCATGCTCACCTCTTTTTTCTGATTATAACGCTTTTCGGGCGGATATCCGTTTCATCCTCATATCCGTTGTCATATTCCCCGGGAAGTTCACATTCGGTCTCCCCCTAAATCGGTTACTGATTATAACGGTTTTTGGAGGCCTGGGAATATGACAACGGATAGGAGGATTAAAACGGATATGTCCGTTTCATCCCCGGAATCCGCTGTCATGTCCGACCCGGGAATATCCGTTTCATCCCGAAATCCGTTGTCATATTCCCGGGTCTCCCCGAATCCGTTATAATCAGATCGGTTACAATCAGAATCTTTTTTTGGTATCTCACCGGCGCGTTGGAGTCGTCAGCGTCTCGGACAGGAACGGTTCGGCCACGACATGACGGGGCATTTTGCATCGGCGGGGGGTGGTAGGTTTCGCTTCGCTCCACCCACCCTACAAGACCAACAAGACCAACAAGACCACAAGACCACACGGGGACTCAGTGAATCTTGCATCGGCGGGGTGTGTGGTGGGTTTCGCTTCGCTCCACCCACCCTACAAGAGCAACAAGACCACAAGACCACAGGGACTCAGAGACTCAGTGAATCGTATGAAGGTCTTTCAGAGGCACGGCGTGGTCAGCGATGCTGGTATCCTCATCCATGTCCTGCATCTGCTCCTCCAACTCCTCCATTGTGCAGCCCATGGCCGCGGCGAGCTGATCCGCCCGATAGCAGACCCGTCCGTCCGAGGTGTAGCCTGCCGGCTTCAGTTCAGGGAAGAGTTCTGTGAACATCTTATCCAGTTCCTTTTTGAGCTCCGGAGGTGCTTTGGTCATCACATAATCCGTCACTTTATAGTAAAACCTCCTCACACGGGTTCCGTTGGGCGCTTTGAACAGACCGGTTTCAAAAAATACGATGAACCATGACATCGCGCTTTCATAATCCGTAAATCGGAACCTCCGGATATATCCATCAGGAAACGAGTTGATCGTCTCCTCAGCCATTGTTTTCATTCTTGCCCGTATTCCCGGGTCCTCGCCATATTCAATGGCAAATCTCATTTTCAGTCCGAGTTCGGCAATTTCAGTTTCGGATGTGGGGTTCTGCATCTGTTTTTTCTCCTTATTTCAAATCGTTTGTTTTGATATGACAGATGTTGGTCACCTTCACGGGTATAAGCCCATGGAAGATATTTAACACCCTGTAACCATTGAAAGGTTCCATTTTGGAACCTTAGAAAGCCCACCTCTTCTTTGGTGAGTTGAAAGCGGAAATCGTCGGGAAATCGCTTAGAGTTCCTTTTGACTGCCCTGTTTATACACTTGGTTTCGGTTCCGTAAATCTCTGCCAAGTCTTTATCCGGCATTACCGGAGGATGTCCGGGCAGCCTGATGATTTTGGCTTGGATGTCACCTGTTCCGAAATCGGAATCCGGGTGACAATGTCCTCTTTTGATACCAATGGATTCCGGGTCAAAAATGAAAAAAAGTTCCTTTTTTTCATTTTTGCCCGGAATGACATGTTGTGCGGATATCATCTGCCTTTACCGGTTCAGGCGTTCAACAACCCGATCCAAAAGAATATGAGCCACAGCGTCCATGTCCTCTTTTGATACCAATGGATTCCGGGTCAAAAATGAAAAAAAGTTCCTTTTTTTCATTTTTGCCCGGAATGACATGTTATGCGGAAATGAAAAAAAGTTCCTTTTTTTCATTTTTGCCCGGAATGACATGTTGTGCGGAAATGAAAAAAAGTTCCTTTTTTTCATTTTTGCCCGGAATGACATGTTGTGCGGAAATGAAAAAAAAGTTCCTTTTTTTCATTTTTGCCCGGAATAACATGTTGTGCGGATATCATCTGCCTTTACCGGTTCAGGCGTTCAACAACCCGATCCAAAAGAATATGAGCCACAGCGTCCTTTTCCATGACAGGAAGCGGCTCCTTGGTTCCGTCTCTGTGAAACAGGGTCACTTGGTTGGTGTCTGTTCCGAAACCGGAATCCGGACGGGTGACAATGTTCCCCGCGATCATGTCCAGATTCTTTGCAGCGAGCTTCTGCCCCGCGTGCTTTTCGAGCGATTCTGTTTCAGCGGCAAAGCCCACAAGAATCTGATTCTTTTTCCGAGCGCCGAGTGCTTTCAGAATATCCGGGTTCTTTTGCATATCCAGCGTCTTTTCATCTGCCCCCTTTTTGATCTTCTGCTCTGCCTGCTCTTTGGGTCTGTAATCGGAAACGGCCGCTGTCTTGATGATAATGTCCGAATCTTCCATACGGTCAAAGACCGCATCGGCCATTTCCTGCGCGCTGATGACCCTGACCACATCCATATTAAAAGGATCAGGAAGATTTGTCGGGCCGGAGACCAGGACGACTGCCGCGCCCCTGTGCTCCGCTGCCCTTGCAATGGCATAGCCCATCTTCCCGGAGGATGGATTGCTGATAAACCGCACAGGATCAAAATGTTCCCGCGTGGGACCCGCGGTGACAAGCACCCGTTTGCCTTTCAGGTCTTTGGGGGTAAGGCGGCACAGAATCCTGTCGAGTATCTCCGGAGGATCAGGAAGCCGGCCCGGCCCGCTTGTGCCGCACGCCAGTTCCCCGGCATCCGGCTCCACGATAAAATACCCGTCGGATTTCAACTGTTCCAGATTCCTCTGAACCGGCTGGCTCAGGTACATATTCGCGTTCATGGAAGGGCAGAGAATGACAGGCGATGTGACCGCGAGCATGAACGTGCTCAGCGCGTCATCTGCAATGCCGTTTGCAAATTTTCCGATGATATTGGCTGTCGCGGGGGCGACCACCACAGCATCCGCGTCCTGGGCCCAGTCAATATGCCTGATGGAAGCATCATTCCCTTTTTCAAAAAGACTGGTGCAGACCGGCTGGCCCGATAACGCCTCAAATGTCAGCGGCCCCACAAA
>JAUCGI010000267.1 GCA_030378035.1 Desulfobacterales bacterium HSG2 | reverse complement strand
TTGCCCGCTTTTTGGCCCCTGATATTCAGGCTGACTCCTGTCAGAACGGGCATTGTGGTCAAATTTTTCAGGGGCCGGAAACCGGGCAAAAAATCATGGCTAAAAACGGCATTTTTAGACGGCCTAGATTATGAACTACTGTCAACCGTCAACTGACAACTGGAATGATTCGGATTTATCAATCCAAACCGAGCAGATTGTGAACTACTGTCAACCGCCAACCGTCAACTGTCAACTGTCAACCGTCAACCGTCAACCGTCAACCGTCAACCGTCAACTGTCAACTGTCAACCGTCAACTGTTAACCGTCAACCGTCAACTGCCAACCGTCAACCGCCAACCGTCAACCGCCAACCGCCCCAACAATCCGCTCCTGCTCCACTTTGCTCAGATACGGATGCATGGGAATACTGAATATCCGCCGGGAATACGCCTCACTGATGGGAAAATCCCCTTCTTTGTAACCCAGGTAGTCAAAAGCGGGCTGGAGATGCAGGGGGATCGGGTAATAAATTGCCGTGGGTATCCCTGGTTCCCTGAGTTTGTCCTGAATCATGGTTCGATGTTCCTCATCTTTTGACAGAATGGAATACTGGGCCCATACGCTCTTCATCCCCTCGGGAACGGCGGGAGGGATAAGCTCGAGTTCCGAAGCCCGGATGCATTCTGTATAAATTTGGGCGACCTTCTGACGCATCTCGACTTCTTCAGGGAAAATATCGAGTTTGGCCAACAAGATAGCCGCCTGAATCGTATCAAAACGTCCGTTGATGCCGACGCGGGCGTTGTCATATTTGTGCGATCCTTTGCCGTGAATCCGGATGGAAAGCATCTTCTCCGCCAAGTCATCGTCATCCGTAAAGACCGCACCGCCGTCACCGTAACACCCCAGAGGCTTAGCCGGAAAGAATGACGTACAGGCAATATCACCGAGGGAACATGCTTTCCTGCCATGATATTCGGCACCGAAGGACTGGGCCGCGTCTTCAATGACAAAAAGACCGTGCTCCTGTGCGACCGCATTGATCCGATCATAATCCGCGGGAAGACCGAACAGGTCAACGGCAATAATCCCCTTGAGATTTCGGATTTCGGATTTCGGATTTCGGATTGTGTCAGTCAGTTTGACGGGATCAATATTGAACGTGACCGGATCGATATCGACAAATACCGGGGTCGCGCCGAGGAGGCTGATCACTTCGGCAGTTGCAATGAAGGTAAAAGGCGTGGTGAGGACTGCATCCCCCGGGCCGATGTTGTACGCCATGAGCGCCATAAGTATGGCGTCGGTTCCGGAAGAGCAGGTTATGGCATGTCTGACGCCGGCATAAGCTGACAGCCGACGCTCTGATTCCCCGACCTCCGGGCCCATAATATATTTTCCGTGGTCAAGAACCGTATTTATGTTCGCCTCAATTTTTGAGCGAATCCGCCTCTGCTGGACGGCGAGATCTATGAATTGCATGAAATTTCCCTATTATTGAAGTAAGAATTAGGAATTAACAGTATATTATAAATCTGCTAATTCGCATTAAATATTGGATATTGAAAAACGAATTTCGAGTTCCAAGTTCCAGGTTCCAAGTTCCAGGTTATAGGTTCCAAGTTCCAAGTTCCAAGTCCCAAGTTTCAGGTTTCAAGTTCCAACTTTCGAGTTTCGAGTTTCGAGTTTCGAGTTCCAAGTTTCAACTTCCAAGTTTCAACTTTCAAGTTTCAACTTCCAAGTTTCAACTTCCAAGTTTCAACTTTCAAGTTTCGAGTTCTAAGTTCCAAGTTCCAACTTTGCAACTTTCGAGTTTCGAGTTTCGAGTTCCAACTTCCAAGTTCCGACTTTCAAGTATCAACTTTCAAGCATCAAGCATCAAGAGCATCAAGCATCAAGCATCAAGAGCATCAAGCATCAAGCATCAAGAGCATCAAGAGTATCAAGCATCAAACATCAAATTTCAATGGGGTGAAAGGTGTATTTCCGGGTAGCCATATCCTAATCTTTCAGATGATTCGCGTTTCAATTATTCATTCCCTCTTTCTTTTGTGAAGAATCGGTTGAGCGGGTTTTCCATTTCCAGCGGCTCAGAAACCCCTCCTCTTCCACTTTCACGAAAGGGAACTGAATCTTGCTGAATTTGGGCGCTGGCTGATCCGTTTCGGGATGGTATGAATATACACATATCATTTCATTTTTGCGGATCATTCCCAGCTCATTTCTTGCCTCATGTTCGATAAAAGCAGGGTCTTTTTTTAACCGATCTATTGAACGGCTTAAAGAAAGGTTTTCCCGCATAACCGCTTCATTCTTTTTTATCAGCCCTTCCAAGATTTTTTTCTGAAAATTGAGGTCCGCGAGTCCCTTGTCGCCGAATATGATCATCAGGGACAGGCAGAACATCACCCCTATAAAAAAACAGAGCAGCATGTTTTTTTTCAGATTTACCACTTTTTCACCCCCTTTCCGGCCGCAGCCAAAACCTCTTGAAGTTCCCGGCTCTTTGTCAGAAAAGAAAAAAAGCCGTAGAGAACGGTTCCGGAGATGATACTGACCGTGATCCTTGAAAAAAGACCGAAGAAGGTATGATCTTCCGGTGAAAAGATTAAAAATGCAATGATCCAGACAATAAAACCCATTATTACAGAACACAGGACAGATTTGCAAGCGGATTTCAAAATGTTTTTCCATTTCAGGGACCCGAGCTTTGATCTCAGCGCATGGGTGAGCAGCCCGAGGTTGAGCATTGAGGCCAGTGATGTGGACAATGCCAGTCCGCCGTGACTCATCGGACCCATCAGGATGATGCCGAGTATGATGTTTGCAATAATGGATATGACAGCCATTTTTGTGGGCGTTTTTGTGTCCTGCAAGGCATAGAATGTGGAAACGATGATTCGGACTGCTGAAAACGCCCACAATCCGACACTGTAACACAGGAGGGCATACGCGGTCAAGCGGGTGGTCTGAGCGTCAAAAGCACCCCGTTTGAACAGGAGCGCGACAATCGGCTCTCTTAAAACGATAAGACCCATCATCGCGGGAATGGTGATGAAAAGTATCAGTCTCATGGCATAGGCAAAGGTATCCCCCAGCGCGTCAAAATCTTTTGCCGCAGCCTGCCTGGAGAGACTCGGCATAACAGCCGTTGCCGCGGCCACGGCAAAAATTCCCAGGGGGAACTGCACCAGCCGGTCCGCATAATAAAGGTATGAAACGCTCCCTTCCGGCAGCAGGGACGCGAGCAGGGTCCCGATCAGAATATTCAGTTGATAGACAGACGCGCCGAATACGGCAGGGAGCATCAGCAACCCGACGCGTTTCACTCCCGGGTGGATGTTTCCGGTTTCCGGTTTCCGGTTTCCGGTTTCCGGTTTCCGGTTTCCGGTTTCCGGTTTCCGGTTTCCGATTTCCGGTTTCCGGTTTCCGGTTGTCGATTGTCCGTAGGCCGTGGTCCCGTGGTCCGTTGGTTCGTTGTCCGCCGGGAACGACCAACTATTGGCGACTG
>JAUCGI010000195.1 GCA_030378035.1 Desulfobacterales bacterium HSG2 | reverse complement strand
ATACCGCTGCACATGTCAGATGACTTCGCACCGGAATAATTTTATAAAGACCTGAAAACAGTGAATGCGATTTTCAGAAACAGTGCAAAGCCATATGACGATTATCACTTAAATTCTCTTTTTTTTTTTATTAGCCGATAGTCATGTATTAATATTTTTCAAATTAGCATCAACAATTTTTTCATAATCATGCAACTTCTCGGAGAAGTCCCCACAGAAACCCATTAATGCCCCGGCAACCAAATTGCGAGGATACTTTCTCGATGCAATACTCCGCACTATCGGATGCTTTTGAATATCTTCATTAGTAACTTTTCCGAATCGAAGCGATTCTGTTATTCCTTTAAGCACATCGGCAGGTGTTTGCTCGATTATCCTTTGGCTAATTTCTTCAGGAAAGTTTTCATATGAGACAAAGCTACTTAAATCATCGTGATTCAAAATGGCAATCTGTTCATTTGAGAACTCTATACCCACCTCCTGAAAGTCGTACTTAGCCAGTTTGCCATAATTGGCAATTAATGAATAATAAAGAATGTTTAAAACCGTAGTTTTGCCTAAACCGTTCTCCCCGATCAAAACTTTTATTCCCGAGTCATCTATTGGAATTTCGACATCCAAATTTCCAAATAACTTTTTAATATGAAATTTCTTAATCATAATCCCCCCACAATTACATGTAAATTCACGCTCTGTCATTTATTTAGGTGGACAGTACACTAAACATCTTTGAGTTGTTTTACCATAGAAGCTCATTGTCAAAATCCTCCATAAGCTCCCTGGCTTTCAGGCTCAGTTTGTCGCTTCCTGCAACAAACCACAGGAAGCTGCTCGTGTCAAGTGGCAGGCGCATCACATATACTCCCTGAAATCCTCAAGAGGTTCGTCAAAGTCGTTGGAAATTTTTATCAGCCCCCTGGCACTTCCGAAACGGCGTTTCCTTTTCTGTCCGGTGAGGGCGACAAGCTTCACGACGGGCTGTCCGCCTCTGCTGATCACAACCTCGTTCCCGCCGATACTCTGGGCAATGAGTTCCGGGAGACAGCTCCCGGCTTTCGGCATGTCAACATTCAGCATTTTGTTACTCCTGATAATTAATTAAGGTTCCCCGCTCTGCGAATTGAAATGCGAAGTGACGGAACTGCAAAAAATTTTAATTGGGAACAACATTCACAGTTATCTTGCCGTCATTGTCATCACAGTAAGTGTCATAAATCATCAGATGCAACTCACCGTCCCAGTCACTTTCAATTTTGCGGGATTTTCCAATTTCAAATGTGGGGTTTGTCTCGCCAATACGCCCTATTACTTCGCCGATTTTAAATTTCCCCCGGTTATGGAGACCGTCAGGTCCTGACACTTTTTCAGTATCGGGTCTGATATCCAGGTGTATGAACCCTTTTGCCTCAAAAGCGCATTTGTATCCTTTTTTTATCTTTACGAAGTTGAAAAAAACTGTCGTATGCTTTTTCTATATCACTCTTTTTGACCCCGAAAAGGGCGACATAGGCCCTTTTTTAAGCCAAAATAAGCAAGCAATTCTTTTAATATCAAGCACTTATCATGGCCCAACCCCGTACCAAACCCCATACCAACCACATTACCGTCAGGATACATGACGGTAATCGTCATAAAATGTGTACCCTCTCTGAGTTCCCCCTTTCTGACAAGCTGGGAATGAAGCTCCCGCAGGTCGGAGACACCCATATCGCCGCTCAACTGTTTCCGGGTAACCCATTTCTGCTCGTTTCTGCTGACAATTTCCAAGGGGAATTCGTGTCCGTCCGATCTGAACAGCAAAATCTGATTCATTTCAAACCTCCGTCTCAGTCTGTTCCGTCTTTTGTAAATGCAGAACAGGCAGCGACGGAACTCTGCTTTTCGGGAGCGACCCTAGTCCTGCAAACTTTCAATTAATTTGAAGCCACCTAACATTGAGCTGAACCGACACAACCAGAGCGAGGAACGAGCGGCGGTTGTGTTCGGTCTCAAACGACTTGTCAGGTTTTTTGTACCAACTTTACCTTTTTCCCGACTTTGGTTTTAACTGGGGGTAACCAAAAATCCGGCGATTGTGGTGATGTACCAAACTCTTCCAATTCGACACCTCTGTTTTCTCGTGGAGCCCAAGTTCGAGGAAATGGCAATGATAGTCCCTCATTAATCGCTCTTTTCGCTTCTGGCCATACAGATTTATACAAAAAATCATTCATCAATAAAGGTAGGCCGTGAGGTCCAAGTTTCGGACTCCATGTGCGACTAACAATCTGTACTGGATGATCTGCCTCAAATATTGCGCTCTTCTGGTCATTTGTATCATGCATTGATGGAATCCAAATTAACAGTTCACCGGACACAAGCATTTCTCGACCATTCATCATTCCGTTTACGACTTTGCCTTCTCTATCAAGATAGGGTACTGGATCTTCTTCAGAATAAGGGTGATAATTACTGAAGCTATACACATTAGACGCAGAGTTCACAGCATATAATTCGAGTTGATCCCCGCTAGAATGCACCTGCCATATATCAATTATCTCGGCATTGTTTGAAAACATATCCGGATAAGAAATCAGAGCAAATACTTGACCAGCTTCCAGAGATAATGCGACTCTGTCATTGGCGCACAGATTATGAACAACTCCTGACTCCCAGCTATCAATGCCCGCTGCTTCTATCGCAGCATATCGAACAGCAGCTATTGCATCATCAATTGAAACTTTGAAAAATTCTCTTTTCGGATTAACACGATGTTCAATTAGCAAATCATGCGCCAGTTTTTCTACATCACATGGCCGTGAAGTAGCTATCCTAAAAACAACTTCAAAAGGTGTTGGAACCGATGTATTAGAAAGCTCAAGGCTACGATCTTCTGGAAGCCGAGTAGTCAAACCCACCTTTACTAATCCAGGCAATGTTGGATTGGAAAGTACATATACAAAACCAATTGAATTATTTGTCTTTTTCATTTCTTTAACAACTCCTTTCCCAGCTCTATCGTAGATTTCGATACCTTTAAATAAATGTTGACATTTTTTGTTTTTATGATAATATTCTTTCCACTGTAATCATTTTTAAACCAAAACAAACAGACAAAATCGGTATGGGAGGAGGAGCTATGAGTAAAGTAATCATATTTGTATCTGTGACAATACTGATCATTATGTTTCGGACAGGCGGGATGGCGGAGGCAAAGAACACTGCCGATAATCAGAGAGCGGTGCAGGGAAACGCACAGGTCCGGTGCGGAAATTCCTCTTCCGGGAACACGTCCGGGACATCGGGACGGGTGCCGTGCGGGTCTTCCGGGTGTACCCGGCGCAATGACATGCCCCGGCCCTGTCCGATTCCTGACAAAAAGAGAACAAAAGTGAAAGCAGTCCGGAGACAGGGCCGGCGGGGCCGGAAGGCGGGCGGAAAATGTGCGGAAAAGTGCCGCCGGGACGGAAAGCCGTCGGATGAGGAATCCGAAACGGAAATTCTCACCCGCAGGATCG
>JAUCGI010000049.1 GCA_030378035.1 Desulfobacterales bacterium HSG2 | reverse complement strand
ATATATATCCATCAGCACTACGCAGATTTGGGATATTCATTCTTTGGAATACCTTTCTCTCAATTTTTTTGGTAATTTTTATAGAAATCTTGGCAGAATTAATTATTCCTGAAGGAAATTTGTCGAAATCTATCGATAAGGCAACCGATATTGCATTATCAATCCTATTTATTGTTTTGGGATTTTCCGCTGCGGAGGGAAGACTTTTAGGGGCCAGAAGAAAAAAGAATATACAAGAAGAAGTGCAGAGCAGTGAAACTTCATAAAAGCCGGGCCGATTTTATGTGAATCCAAATCTTTCAGCGGCTTTTGTGTCAGCTCATTTTTGACATCCGGTGTAAAAAATAAAAATGGACTGATTATAACGGATTTAGGGAGCCCAATAACGAGGCTGGCCGATGATCTGAAAGCACATATGAACCTGTCACATCCCCCTTTTATTGCACCGTAGTCAGGGCATGTCAGTGTTGATTTACCTACGATTGCAGAGTTTATTGGCAAAAGCGGACATTATCAGCTTTGCTCAATGAAAGTGTTGTGAAATTGCCAATAAGCATCTTTTCGAGGCCAAAAAGAGTGATATAGGAATCGCCGACAATAAGTGAATGCTTGGAATAAATGAAAGAGCACAATTGCGGCGGGTGAAGTGTTCGTGATTTACGTTTGTGATCAGACGGATAAAAATCGTAAATCTTAGCAATTTTCATTATTTTCTGATAAGGAGAAAGCCATGAACGAACCGTTTCTTCCCATAGGGGTGCAGAATTTTGAACGAATGAGAACCGGCAACTTCGTATATGTGGACAAAACCCGGCATATTTATGAAATGATCAGACCGGATCAGGGATTTTATTTCCTATCCCGTCCCCGCAGGTTCGGAAAATCCCTCACTGTCTCGACGTTGCGGTCTCTGTTCCGGGGAAAAAAGGAGCTCTTTGACGGGCTGTGGATAGCAGAGAACACGGAATGGGAATGGAAACCGCATCCGGTGGTGCTTCTGGATTTCAATGAAATCAGCCATGACACGCCGGAGAATCTGAAGCTGGGGCTGGAAGAAAATCTTCAGGACCATGCCCGGAAAAACGAAATCCGGTTAAAATCCTCTTTATTGAAAGGACAGTTCAGGGAACTGATTCTCGGACTGTGTCACAAAACCGGAACATCCGTCGTCATTCTGATCGACGAATACGACAAACCCCTGATCGATCATCTGGGAAAAGGCGAAGAGGCCCTGGAGACTGCAAAGGCGAACCGGGACATTCTGAAATATTTTTTCGGCGTCATCAAGGGCGGCCATGTCTCGCCGGCCCTGCGTCTGGTTTTCATCACGGGGGTGTCCAAATTCAGCAGGGTCTCGATTTTTTCGGAACTCAACAATCTCGAGGATATGACCATGGCGGAGACGTATGCGGACATGCTGGGTTATACGCGGGAGGAACTCGGAGCATATTTCCCGCCTCATGTCAGACTGTTTTCCGAAAAGACCGGGATTCCGGAAAATGAAATCATGAAAATGCTCGAATGGCATTATGACGGATACCGTTTTTCAAAACGCGGTATCCGGATGTACAATCCGTTCTCGGTCCTGTCCGCGCTCAAACAGAGGGACTTCAGGAACTACTGGTTTGAGACCGGAACGCCCACATTCCTGGTGAATCTTCTGAGGGAGACCGGCTGGCATCTGCCGGAAATCGAAACCATGCGGGCAACGGAAGCCGTCTTCAGCACTTACGAAATAGAGGATCTCAGGCCCGAGGCCCTCCTGTTTCAGACCGGATACGTCACCATCAGGGATGTGGCCGGAAGGCTTTACACCTTCAACTATCCGAATCAGGAGGTGAAGACCTCGTTTCTGGAAATCCTTTTTTATTCCTGGACCAGAGGTCTCAGGGACAGGTCACGCTTCGTCCTGCTGGCCGGTTATCTTCGTCAGGAAAAATACGAGGCGTTCATTGAAACCATGTCCGCCATATTCGCATCCATCCCATATGCGCTGGAGACAAAGCGGGACGAAGCCTATTTTCACACCGTCTTTTACCTGATGGTGTGCGCATCCGGAGTGAATGCCCGGAGCGAGATAATGAGCTGCGAGGGGCGGATCGATCTGGTGGTGGAGTTTCCGGACAAAATTTATGTCATCGAATTCAAATGCGACCAGAGCGCCCGGGCGGGCATTGACCAGATCCGGGAAAAAGGGTACGCGGATCAGTACAGGCAGCTCGGAAAAAAAATTATTCTCATGGGAATCAATTTTGACAGTGAGAAGCGGAATGTGTCGGAATGGAAAACGGCTTGAAATTTGAAAATGGAAATTTGAAAATGGAGTCTTATAATCTCATACGCAAGAGGGGGTTGCTCGTCAACAATCCCTCACCTCTTGTACGAGACGGAAAACCGGAAGCTGGCAGAGACCGAAAAACCTGATAAAAACAGGTGGGAGGAAAAACAAAATGCAAATCTGGCTTAAAGAAAAAATCGGCGACCTGTTTGCCGGGAGGAGAAAAGAACTGGCGCACTTTCTGGACTGGACTGACGGAATAAAACGGGAAGTTTCCCAGAGCACCGCAATTCTTTCCCGAAGAAAGACAGGCAAGACCGTGTTGTTGCAAAGATTATTCAACATGATCTTTGAAAAAAATGACAAGGTCATCCCGTTTTATTTCGGGATCAGGCAGACGGATCGGTGGATCGGCGATTTTGCCAAAGATTTCTTTCTCACATTTATCTATCAGTATGTCGCATTTAAAACCCGGAACCGAGAGTATCTTTTATCGGATAGAGTGAGGACCCTGGATGAGGCATCAGAAATATCTGAAAAAGAGGGACTCGGTTATCTGACAAAAATGATCAGGGTCATGCATAAAGCGTATCAGGAGGAAGACACAGACAGTCTTTGGGAGATCGCGCGGAAGGCACCGCGGGGAATCGCCGAACATGCTGACGAGCGTGCGGTTCAGATGATTGACGAATTCCAGTTCATCAACCGATTCATATTCTGGGACAAAGAAAAGACCCGGCGGGCGAAAAATCTTGCCGGAAGCTACCTGCACACCTGCGAATACAGGATAGCGCCCCTCCTTGTCACCGGTAGCTGGGTGGGGTGGCTCATGGACGATCTGAGCAAATACCTCCCCGGCAGATTTGTCAAATATCCCCTCGGGGAAATGCCCGAAGAGGAGTCGGCTGAGATGATTTACAAATATTCTCTTCTCCTGAATGTTCCGGTGACAGAGGAGACCGCTTTTCTCATCGCAAAGATGGCGAAGGGAAATCCGTTCTACATCAGCGCCCTGTTTCAGTCGAAATATCCCGGGAAAGACCTGACAACTGTCCGCGGGGTCCGGAAGACCCTCGAATTTGAAACCCTGAACCTGGACGGCGTCATTAACACGATATGGATGGAATATCTCGATTCCGCATTCTCACGGATCAACGATGTTCATGCAAAGGATATGGTCCTGTATCTCTCAAAGGAACGGCACAGATTTATGGCCCGGAAGGAGCTCAAGCGAAAGCTCGGAATCGACATGAGCGATTCGGAACTGGAGAAAAAATTCAGGGCGCTGTTCAGAGCCGACATCATAGAGGAACACTACGGCAGATACAGAGGAGTCCAGGACAACATATTTGACAAGGTTTTCAGACGGACCTATGCTGAGGATATTGACGAGTTCGTCACCCGTGAGGCCCCGGAGGAGTACAGACGGCTGTTTGAGGAAATCAGCGAGAAATACGAGCGGCTCAGAGGGGAATACGGCCGGTACAAGGGCGCCTTCGCCGAATTTGTGATCATCAGCCGCCTGAAAACCGAGGCGTTCGGGGAGAATGACCGGTTCATGTCAATGATGGAAAACCTTCCGTCCGATTTTGAATTCACGGAATATCGGAGTGTCTGGTCCTATCACTCCCCGCCGCTCCACAAGCTGGAATTTCAGATTGACATCCTTGCCAGGCCCGAAGAAGAGGAGGAGGGATATTCCCTGATCGGAGAGGTGAAAAACAGAAAGGCAAAATTCAGCGTGAAAGAGGCGAAGGCGTTTCAGGAAAAAGCAGAGGAACTGGGAAGGCTTGAGGATATCGGCAGGAGTGTGCTGTTTGTCTTCTCCGTGAGCGGGTTTTACAAAAACACCCTTGCGTATCTGAGGAAACACGGGATCGCATGGAGCTCGGACAGACGCTGGCTGATGTCCTAACTTATGCTGGCAAATCCGGTTCGGATATCCTTGCTGTGCGAGAGGTGGGATACCTGCATCCTGTATAAATAAATTAGGAGAAGACAAATATGCCCTGCATGCAGGACTGATGAGCAAAGTGAACCATTCCTGTGATCCTAACAGCGGCATCAGGGTAAACGAGACAGGTGCTCATGACTTGGTGGCGATATGTGATATCGCTGTCAGTGAGGAAATAACTTTCGATTATGCCATGAGGAATTACAGCGTTGATCATTTCCCGCCGAAATGTCTGTGCGGTGCGGATAAATGTCGTGGAAGAGTCACCGGATGGAAAGATTTGCCGGATGAAAAGAAAAAAGAATACGCGGGTTTTGTCGCTCCTTATCTTTTGGAACTGGACATCAAATATGACACCTGAGATGTTACGCACCGGATTTTTTGTGACACCCTGAAATCGTTCGGGGCTGGATGGGAAAGTCGAGATTATCACAACAGGAATCATCATGGATAAGGCATTTCCCATATCCCAAACCGATCACAGACGGAGATCGCGTTTCACGCCCGAGTTCAGGTTTAAGTTTAAGGTGCCCTGAATCCGTTTATAATCAGATTTTTTTATATGTCGGGGAGTTTACGAAACTTCAAAATTTCGGATCATATCTCCGAAGTTTTTGAAACTTTGGGCAGAAATCCGGGTATTATTTCTAACGCTTTTTGTGTTCCCGGGAAATATGACAGCAGATCGTAGGATGAAACGGATATCCGTCCACGCCGTCATATTTCTGGGATTTGCCGGAGCGGGAAAATCCGTTTCATCCTCCTATCCGTTGTAATATTTCGGAACCACAAAATCCATTAGAACCAGGAATATTTGGCATCCTTTATTTGTAGGTTTACACTTTTAAGTTCGTACTTCCATAATTTAGACACCGCATAGACGCCGGAACCACGAACTTTTTTATCAGGCAAAATGAAGGACGCCGAATATTTATTTTTCAATTCAGCTTGCTTTGATACAATAAGAATAATATATTTACAAATGATGGCATCCTTTATTTGTCAGTTGACACTTTTGAAAGAACAGCGGGACGCGGATGTACGCGGACAAACGCGGATGAGTTCGTTCCTCAGAAAAAGCGCGAAGTATTTTTTGAAGTAATATGAAAGATGCCAAATGATTTATACCTAAATTGAGCGATTCTTGTCGGCAAAACTAGCTGAAGATCTGACATTCAGGGCTTTGCCCGTTTTGCGGCCCTCACCAACGGGTGAAAGGCCGAAAATTGCCGGAGCTCTGATGTTACGGGAATCATATTCGGGTCAAAGAATCGCTCAATTTAGGTTATCGTAATATGGATGCAAAAGTAATTTTTTCAAAGTTTCGGAAACTTTGGAAGTCTTACATTCGGGTAGTGCAACCATTCATAAATTCGTACCCCTTCCGCTCCCGCCGGATTGCCAAATCCGGCGGCTCGGATTTGGCAATCCGAGCCGGACAAGGGATACTTATCGCGCAGACATGCAAAGTTTTCAAAACTTTCCATATCCGCAAACCAGAAACCGAGAACGGAATTCAATGCAAACAATAGAAAAAAAAAATACGGATCGGCTTTATGCCGAAGGAAAAGAGATCATACTTGTGGGGACTGCCCATGTGTCAAAAGAGAGCGTCCGACTGGTAGCCGATGTCATTGAGGAAGAGCAACCGGACACCGTCTGTGTTGAGCTGTGTGAGTCCAGGTTCCAGGCTGTCCGTCAGAAGGACCGGTGGAAGGAGATGGACATTATCAAAGTGATTAAGGAAAAAAAGTCGTCCCTCCTCCTTTCAAACCTCCTTTTGGCATCATTTCAGAAAAGAATTGCCGAAAAACTGGATGTGAAACCCGGCGAAGAGATGATAAGGGCGATTGAAGCGGGAGAGGCGGCAGATGCCAAAATACATCTTGCAGACCGGGATATCCGGATTACCCTGTCAAGAACCTGGCACAGCATGAAAGGATGGAACAAATTCAGACTTCTGTTTCAAATGCTCTTGACGATCGCCGGGGGAATCGATGACATCAGCGAAGAGGATATCGAAAAGATGAAGCAGGAGGATATGCTTGAGATGCTTCTTTCAGATGTCGGAAAATCCTTTCCCGCGCTGAAAAACGTCCTGATTGATGAAAGAGACCGATACCTTTGCCACAAAATCAGGACCGCGCCAGGGAATAAAATCGTGGCGGTTGTGGGTGCAGGCCATGTTCCCGGCATCAAAGAATACTGGGATACGGATATGGACATAAAGGCCCTTGAAGAGATTCCGCCCAAAGGCAAATTGTCCGGCATCCTGAAATGGCTGATTCCCTCGGCCATACTGATTCTTTTTATCTTCGGCTTCTCCCGGGGCGGGGCTGAGGCAGGAAAGGATATGATCTTCTATTGGATCGCGGCAAACGGGGTGCTGGCAGGTATCGGCGCCGTCATTGCTCTGGCGCATCCCCTGACCATTCTCTCTTCGGTTCTGGCCGCGCCTCTGACATCCCTGAATCCGATGATTGCCGCGGGCTGGGTTTCGGGACTGGTGGAGGCTTTTCTGAGGAAGCCGAAAGTCATGGATTTTGAAAGCCTTTCGGATGACATGGGCTCTGTGAAGGGATTTTGGAAAAACAAGGTGACACGGATTCTGCTGGTGGTGGTATTTACAAACCTGGGCAGCGCTGCCGGCACTTACTTGGCGATTCCGCTGATGCTTAGGGTGATTAGCTGAAGATCGGGACTTTCACCTGTCAACCGTAAACCGTAAACCGGATGGTAAGAGTGATTAGCTGAAGGTCGGACTTTCACCTGTCAACCGTAAACCGTAAACCGTAAACCGTAAACCGGATGGTAAGAGTGATTAGCTGAAGGTCGGACTTTCACCTGTCAACCGTAAACCGTAAACCGTAAACCGTCAACCGGATGGTAAGAGTGATTAGCTGAAGGTCGGACTTTCACCTGTCAACCGTAAACCGTAAACCGTAAACCGGATGGTAAGAGTGATTAGCTGAAGGTCGGACTTTCACCTGTCAACCGTAAACCGTAAACCGTAAACCGTAAACCGATATTCTTCGCGATTTGGAAATAATGTGATTCATGATTCGCTTGACGCTTGACATTCAACTGTCAATATGTCAGAATGGAAAATATGGAACAGGGAATTATTATAAAAAAGTTACCAAAGCTGAAAAAGCCCCTCCTTATTGCCGGTTTTGGCGGCTGGGGAAACGCGTTGGATGTTTCAAAGGGCATGGTCGAATATCTGGTCCGCAATCTGAAGGCCAAATATATTGCCGGAATCAATCCGGATGTCTTTTTCCGATATGATGCTGCCCGTCCGTTAGCGGATATAGAAGACGGGGTGCTGAACGGTTTTATGCCGCCCGGCGGCGCTTTTTATGCCGCCCGGACAAGTTCGACAGATTCGGATGCCAGCGACATTGTCATTCTGGAAACTGATGAGCCGAATCTCAGGTGGTTCCAATTTTCAGATGAGTTTTTTTCTCTTTGCACAAAACTGGGTGTTGAAACTGTCATCACACTGGGAAGCATGTATGACAATATCCTCCATTCAGACAGGATCATCTCAGTTATTGCGTCAGACGAGGCCCTCCTTTCCGGGCTGAAACCCAGAGATGTTATTCCGATTAACTATCAGGGGCCGAGCGCCATTCATTCCATCATACAATCGGAAGGTCAGAAAAGGGGTTTCGGATGCATCAGCTTATGGTGTCATTGTCCTTTTTATCTTGAGGGAGTCGTCCATTACGGTATCCTGTGCGCTTTGTGTGATGTGCTGGAATCTCTGGGCGGATTTGAACTTGATACTGAGGAGTTTGATGCTGGATGGAAGGAACTTAACGAGAAAATTGAGACGGCTGCGGAAGATGACCCCGAACTCAGGGACATCATCAACGATATCCGGCAGACAAGGGTGGAAGGCCGGCGTGCGGGCATGAAGCAGTCTGTTAAGGGTGAAAAGGTTATTGATTTAAAAGATTTTTTGGATCCCAGGTAAACTGTAACCACCAATGTGTTCAGAGCGGCACTGAGTTCGGATGTGGCTTTAAAAAAGACTCGGCGCGATCACCTGTCATCGACATCCATTTCAAATAAGTCCGTTTCAGGGTTTTGCTTATGGATGATGATCGGTCTGCAAAAGCCATGTGATTTTAGTTTTTAACTTCTGGCTCTCACATATTTAAACGCGTGTAACCAGTTTCAGACCTGATTTTTGAGGCTTAAACGCAGAGGCCGCAGAGAACGCGGAGTTTCGCGGAGGACACTGCTACACCAACTTGTAAATTCGTTCCCCTTTTTCCATTATAAGAGGGGGACGAATTTCCATGTTGTGGTCGGTCTTGCAAAGTTGGTCGGATGATAGAAACTTTCCCTATGAAGAGTCCAACCAATATCTGGCCTCCGAATGGCGTAAATTGGCAAAGAATAAAGGCCTGAAGTATAACAATATCAATTCTCTTCAAAGAGGATATTATTGAAGAGATACGAGAGAAACACCCTGACTATCGAGTTGATTTAAGAAATATAAGTGTCTGATCAATAATTTTTTAACAACGGGAAACCCACCCCTTTTTCAGCAAAAAGAGAGAAACCTGCTTCCGAAAAAATCCGGGTTTCTTATATTAGGGGGTTTCCTTCCCTAACACTGTCAATAATTGTTTCCATCATAGCAGGCGATAGTCGGTTAAGTTCTTTTTTCAATGCATGTCTTCTTTCATCGGTTTTGTTTATATAGTCAACATATTTTTTCTGATGTTCTTGGGCCTAAGTTAAATTAAAGGTATCAAGGATATCCCCGTGTCGGAAATCGGAATGTTGATGCGGAAGGGAACTTAACGAGAGGATTCAGACGGCTGCGGAAGACCCCGAACTCAGTGAGATTATCCACAGGCAAAGGTGGAAAAGGCCGGCGTGCAGGCTCTGCTCTTAGGGGTCGGTCTAAACAACTTACCCCCATTTCATTTGCCGCTTGCCAAAATGGGAAAGTTATTTAGACCTTAACCCCGCTCCTGATTAATCCCGTCCACTTGGCCAGGAACGGGCAAGAGCAGGAGCAGGAGTAAGAGCAAGATTAAGGCCAACACTCAAAACTTCATCATTCGTCAATAATTCTCAACGCTTCTCTTCTGTAAGCATCCATAATATAGGGAACCTTGGTTATTTTGGCTGCTTCTTCGGTCAGTGCGGCAAGATCGTTCCGGGTAATCAGATGGGTCCGCCATTTTCTGGCACCTGCCATGAGCTGCTGAAGCCCCACCCGAAGTTTTTCCGACGCGGTGTAAAGGCCGATGGCACCGAGAGGGAACTTCTCAACATCATTTCCGTATATCCCCTTCAGTTTCTTGTAAGATACGAAGATCTCTTCCTTGCTTCCCCCGTATTTTGAAACAGAAGGCGGAAGCCCGCCGTCCTGGCCTTTGAGCCAAGCCTCGATGTTTTTCCCGACCATCCCTGGAATCATCAGCGCGCGTCCCATGCAGACCGCTTTGCAGAACGGAGCGCCCAGCGCGAGGGCCTTGAAAATATGGTCTTCCGAGGAAAACCCGCCGGCATAGGCAATATTCGGCACCCATGCCCCTTTCCGGGCCAGACGCAGGCATAATTCATACGCCATGGAATGCAGATAAATGGAGGGGATCCCCCATTCACTCATCATCCGCCAGGGGCTCATGCCGGTTCCTCCGGGAGCGCCGTCAATGGTCAGCAGGTCAATCTTCGCGTCAGAAGACCAGCGGATGGCCATGGCCAGTTCGCGCATGGGATAGGCCCCGGTCTTGAGCGTCACACGTTTGGCTCCCAGCTTGCGGACCCGGTCAACCTCTCTCATGAACTCTTCCTGATCCAGAAAGCCCACACGGGAATGACGTTCGAATTCCTTGATCGCGCCGTCCTTGAAAGCGGCCTGATTGGCATCTTTCTGAGGATCCGGGGTGACAATGTACCCTCGTCTGCTCAGTTCCTGAGCCCGTTCAAGTGAATCGACTTTGATCTCACCGCCAATACACTTGGCACCCTGCCCCCATTTCAGTTCGATGGTTTCCACGCCCAGTTTGTCAATCACATATTCGGCCACCCCGAGGCGGGTATCCTCGACATTCATCTGGACCATGATATCGCCGTATCCGCCATGAAACCGTCGGTAGGTCTCCACTCTGCGGCGCATCTCCGGGGATTCGGTTACCATGCCATCTTTGTTGATTTCCAGGTCCGGGTCGATCCCGCAGACATTTTCACCGCAAACCAGGCTGATCCCTGTGATGGCCGCTCCGATGGAAAAATGTTCCCAGTTTTTGCGAGCGATCTCCGTGCTTCCGAGCGCGCCGGTAAACATGGGGATCTTCATTTTTATCTTTTCGGTGGCCCCGTACCATGTCTCGGTATTCACCACGGGAAATGTGGCGTGATCAGGATCCGCTTCGATTCCTTCCGCTCCGATGGCATACCCCATGATGTTGAGATGGGAATAATCGACCGGATAATCTTTGTCCGCGCCGGCTGTGAGTTCGCCGAAGGGGGAAGGATAAAGCAGTTCTCTTCCCCGAAATGTGGATTTGAACAAATCGCAGTTCCCCTTACATCCGTCCAAACATCTGCTGCATATACCGGATTGGGGAGCGACACTCCGAGAGCGGTTTTTGGTCTGTAATGCTTCATTGGCATTGGGCCTGTGTAAATTCATTCCTGATTTAAATCCTCCTTAAAAGTTAATTGAAACAGATAAAAAGTTCTGTGGCGATCTTTTTATCCTTATAAAAAGCTAGTACAGCAACTTGTAAATTCATCCCCTTTTCCATTATAAGAGAGGGTGACAAATTTCCAAGTTGCAACAACTTGTAAATTCATCCCCCCTTCCATTATAAAGGGGGTGACGAATTCCAATTTGCCGTACTACTTTTTGGAAATCCGACAGCCCTCTGAAGTTTTGCAAACTTTATCATTAAAAACCAGAGTTTTGAAAAAACTTGGCTGTTCGGCTGTCGGCTATCGTTTTTGATACCCGGATGTTTGAAAAAACCTGATTACCAAGTTATAGAAAAAATTATCAGAGTATAGGTAAGAAGCTTTTATTTACTTTTATCCTGTTTGTCAAGTCATAATTAAAATATCCGCGAAAGAGTCAAGGGTTAAGTTTTAAGTTTTAATACCCGCGTCAGGGGTACGGGATTTACGAAGTGACCTTACCCTTAAAACTTAACCCTTGACAATTCTTTGCAATTAAGTTAGGGAATGAAAATTCAAGTATATATTTTAAAGTCCAGAGTATAAAATTTATTTTGCGCGTCAGTCCGGAGTACAAAATTTATTTTGCAGGTCAGTCCGGAGTGCAAAATTTATTTTGCAGGTCAGTCCGGAGTGCAAAATTTATTTTGCAAAAGTATCCAAGCCAAGCTCTGTCTGGTGGTTCTGCATAATCCGATATTGCATCGGACCGGGAGGTTACTGAATTTTTATTTCTGATATGTTTAAGGATAGATTCCGGGTCAAAACGGCAGGCGACCCGATATCTGCCCAAGGCGTGTTCCAAAGGCCCGGTCACGTCATTTTTCACGCGGCGGTTTGGATCAAGATAAGGTGATGAATTGAGCATAAAAAAATCCCGGCAATTAGCCAAATTTTTATCCTACATGCTGGAACGCAGGCCTGATGAATTCGGTCTGGTCCCGGATCCGGACGGGTATATTAAAATTAAGGAACTGTTAAAAGCCATCTGCGAAGAAGAGGGCTGGAGCTATGTCCGAAGGGCCGCGATTGATGAGATCCTTATGACACTGCCGAATCCGCCCTTTGAAATTCACGACAACCGCATCCGGGCAAAAAACCGCGATCAACTGCCGAAGCACACCCCTGCAAAAGATTTTCCCAAGCTCATTTACACCTGCGTCCGGAGAAGGGCCCATGAATTTGTCCTGACCAAAGGCATATTTCCCCAGGGGCATCCTTATATTATCCTGTCATCGGAGCGTGATCTGGCTGAAAGGATGGGAAAACGGGCAGACCAGTCGCCGATCCTCCTTACGGTTCAAACCCGGAAGTCAGCAGATGAAGGGGTTCTGTTTTATCAGGCAGGCGAGACCCTTTACCTTGCCGACTTCATTCCGGCAGAGTGCTTTACAGCACCCCCGTTACCCAAGCAGAAGGCAGAAGTTAAAAAACAGGACGCGCCGGAAGATAGCAAACCCAAGACTCCCGGCAGCTTTTTCATTGATCTGGCAAAAGAAAAGGATGATAAAAAACGGTCTGATCGCAAAAGGAAAACAAAAAAGATATCCAAGGAAAAAGATAAAAAGCGGATGAGGCGGCAGAAACAGAAAATGTTTGAAGATTGAAGCGCGGAGTCTCTTCCGAATCTCCGCGATCTCCGCGGCATTTTTTATGACTGTCTGAAATTATATGGAACCCTTTTTTAACGCGGAGGCAGCGGAGAGCTACAGAGTCTCTTCCGCGGTTTTCCGCGACCTCCGCGACATTTTTATGACTGTCTGAAATTATATGGAACCCTTTTTTTAACGCGGAGGCCGCAGAGTCTCTTCCGAATCTCCGCGGTTCTCCGCGATCTCCGCGGCCTCTGCGTTTTTTACGGCCGTCTGAAATCGTACAGAACCGTTTTTTAACGCGGATATCCGCGGAGTCTCTCCGAATCTCTGTTGAAAGAACAACGGGACGCAGATAAACGCAGATAAACGCGGATGAGTTCATTCTTCAAAAAAGTGTGAAGATGCCTTGGAAAAAATATTTTTTTCTTGCAATTTATTCTTGACAAGCCCTTTTTAAGCTGTTATAAAGCTTTTCGTTTGTTTGATCTTTATTCATTTTCTGTGAAGGGGGCCGTTAGCTCAACTAGGCAGAGCAACTGACTCTTAATCAGTAGGTTGAAGGTTCGATTCCTTCACGGCCCACCATAAAAAAAGGACTCATCCCTTGCAAGGGAGAGTCCTTTTTTATTTATATGAAATTATAAACTGCCCGGCAATCAGCATCCGGAGTCATTCGGAAACTGTGTAATTATGAAAAACAGTTTGTCGGCATTTTTCTGAATCAGGCAAATGTTCGCCTCTGACAGATATTGAACTTCGGGAAATCCGGTAATCCCGGAAACCGTTTTTCAGAAACTTCCAGAAAACCATACCCTGCAAAAAAGTTGACAGCACATCTTTAGGTATAAATACAAAATGGAGGGATGAAACTTCCGGTCTGTCATAATAATAATGATGTTGTGCAATTGAGATTCAGGTTAAAAACGGTACGGCGGACATAATGTTTTACCGGGATAGTGCTTTCAAAATATTATTTGCAAGTGCCGAACAAAAGTTTTCTGGTATTTTTCTGGGATCCTAAAACTGAACAAAGCACTCCCTGAATAAAACTACCGAAAAAATTTATGTCAGGGGTACTTAGAAAATAGATAGGATAAACAGTGAACATCGAAAAAATCCAAGAGCAACTTGATAAAAAGAGGAGATCTGTCGCTTTCGACAGTTACGATATTGCAGTAAGACAACTGTATGACATGATTTTGGAAGGAATGATAAATATAGCTCCTGAGTATCAACGACATTTCGTTTGGAAAGGTGAGAGACAGTCTGCACTCATAGAGTCTCTTCTTCTTGGCATTCCGATCCCAAGCCTTTTTATGGCAACAAATAAAGATGCATCATGGGATGTTGTTGATGGCGTTCAGCGTCTGACAACACTCCTCAACTTTATTGGAAATGAAAAGGATTTAAAAGAAACAGGAATTAACTTTAAACCGCTTAGGTTAAGTAAGCTTGAGAAGCTGGATGCCATGAACGGTATTGTATATGAAGATTTACCTAAATCAATGCAGATTATGTTGAAGACAAGGTCTTTAAGGATCACCGTTTTAAATGATCGAAGTGACTTCAATGTTCGATATGATCTGTTTGAACGCCTTAATACCGGAGGTGTCATCCTGCATCCGCAGGAAATTAGAAACTGTGTATTTTTAGGCAAATTTAATGATTTCATCAAAGACCTGTCTCGGGACAAAAATTTCAGAGCTGTCGTTAAAATGACAGAAACAGCAGAACGAACTGGAAGTTATGAAGAGTTGGTATTGCGGTTCTTTGCATGTTATGAAGACCGAGAAAATTATGTCAGCAGTGTTAAAGGTTTTTTAAATGACTTTATGGAGAAGAAAACCAAGTCTTTTAAAAACAAGGGACACTTCAGGAAGTTATTCAATGATACTTTTAAATGCCTAAATGAAAATTTGCCAAAAGGAATTGTTCGAGGTGCAAGAAAAAATAGAACTCCGGTAGTGCTTTATGAAGCAATTTCAATCGGTACTGCCATAGCTATTCAGAGTGGAGTTCAGATTGACGGCAACGTACTTATCGATCTGTTAAATGACAAGGACCTAAAAAAGTACACTACCGGTGCAACAAATAGCAAAAAAATGTTAGTTAAAAGAATCAATAGGGTTAAAGACAGATTATTAAATGCCGTTTAGCATCGTTAAGAAAAATTATAGAGAACGGTTTTCTGAAGTAATGCTGAATTTGGCTCATATAGAATCTGTCGAGCCAAAAGAACCGGCAGAAACGCCACCTTATGTGAAGATACAAAGGGGGCTGTACTATGTTCATTTGTATTCAGCACTTGAGAAAACCGTAAATGAGGTTGTTGAACAAACCATTTTGATTATAAATGGCAGAGGGGTAAAGAACAAACATTTTGAGACTAATTTCAATGTTATCTCGTTAAATTCAAAAATGCAGAGCTTTAAGTCTTGTGGGTACAAAGAGTACATAAACAAGTCAGTTGATGTATTTAAAAGTATCGGTTCAGATGAGAGTTTTGAAATAAGCAATACAATTTTTTCTCAAAGCCTGCAAAATGTATGGTTTAAAATCATCGAACAGACATTGGACAGCTTTGGAGCCAGTCCGATCATAGTTGAGCCAAGAGTCAGATACACCATTGATGAAGTTGTGGATAAAAGGAATGCTGTCGCGCATGGGAGAGAAACGCCAAAAGTAGTTGGAGAAAGGCACCGTGCAGATGTATTAAGGGATAAGACAGAAGATATCCAATTGGTCATTGATTTGTTTATTGACTCCTTTGAGACTTATATTTCAGACCTTGCTTATATCCAGTAAGGTTACCGCGCAAACTACGAAACAAGTTGAGTGGGCTTCTAACAAATCGCTGCCTGCCGAAGGATGAAACAAGATGCTACACGGATTGTGGATAAGAAGGGATTATGGGTCCTCGGATGAACGCGGTTCGTTTGGATGTTATCCATACTACACGGATTGTGGATAAGAAGGGATTACGGGTCCTCGGATGAACGCGGTTCGTTTGGGTATCTACACGGATTGTGGATAAGAAGGGATTACGGGTCCTCGGATGAACGCGGTTCGTTTGGGTGTTATCCATTTACACGGATTGTGGATAAGAAGGGATTACGGGTCCTCGGATGAACGCGGTTCGTTTGGGCCTAATCCTTTCTTATCCACAATCCGTGTAGATGCACCCGAAATCCGTGCAGATGCACCCCATCCGTGCAGATTGAATATAAACCCGAATGCCGCACCCATCGCCCCTCCCATAATATGCGCCATCTGTGAAATGTTATCGTGGCGAAACGCGTTGACAATCTCAGTGCTGATAAAAATACCTGCAACAAGTATGAATGTCAGAGGGATCGAACCTTGTTTCATATCAACAACTGAAACCAGGATAATGAGCATAAAAACGATGCCGCTGGCACCGAGCAGTCCCTTGGAAAAAAACAGCACGTTTATAATCCCTATGAAGAGGGCGGTGAAAAGTATCATCAGCAAAATTAACGGACTGCCGTATTTCTCTTCCAGTATCGGGCCAAGGAGCAGGATATACGTCAGATTGCCGAACAGATGCTTCCAGCTTGCATGGCCCAGTATGTGGGATAAGAGCCGGAAATAATCAAGGGGATCAAACAGGGATATTGTGGGTCTCACCACAAAAAAATTATAGGTGAGCTTGGGAAACACTGTCCAGTCAAGCAGGTGTATAATAACAACCGCAATGGAAAATGTCAGGATAACCGGTGAATTATATTGAATTCTTTTCATATTCCTACCATGGATTACATGTCAAAGTGCAACATCTTTGGCACCCGGGATTAAAAGAGCACCCTTGTCATTTCAGTTACATGGGAACCGATGCCTTATAAAAGACTGCATTCCCCTTAATGCTATATTCATCGACACCGGCGGGGATGATAACGGACATCCCTTTTTCTATCATGATGGTATCTTTCTTTTTGTTGAAGTCCGTGATCTTCGCTTTTCCATCCGTGCAGAGGAGAATTTCGACGCTTTTGTTGATGAAATTTGCACGCTTCATGCTTTTTTCAACGGAGATGACAGAGAGGAGAAACTCCTCTGTCGGCGTATCATACACGCTTTCATAATCGCTGATTTTCCTGGGAAGAAGGATATTGATCTCCTGCTCATCAAAGTTAAGCACCCGCAAAAGCTCCGGCACATCCATATGCTTGGGGGTCAGGCCGCCTCTTAACACATTGTCCGAGTTTGCCATGAGTTCGATTCCCACACCGTCGAAATACGCGTGAGGCTCTCCTGCCGGCAGAAACATGGCCTGGCCCGGTTGGAGACAGACCAGATTCAGGAAGATGGGGGAAAGCACCCCGATATCTGACGGATATTCATTGTAAAGCTTGATAATCCATTTAAAAATCGGGTCCTCTTTTGAATAATCTCTCGCATTGATGGCGGCATTTCCCACGACCTCCTTTTTCCGCTCGGGATCCATTGTTATCAGCGCGTGGAAAAGCCCTTTCAGCCCCTGAAAGTCGGGGTGCTTCAGAAGCTCGTCGAATTCTTTTTCCAGTCTTTTCGGCGCGATCTTTTCCATAAGGGGGAGAATATCTCCGATTTTGCGAAAGCCGTTCAAACCCCAGAAGGGGGTGAGCGCGCAGATACATTCCGGTTTGTGGTTATCATCCTTGTAATTCCTCTCGGGAGCGTCGAGCGGAATATTCAGACGGTTCTCTCTCTCAAAGCCCTGTTTTGCCTGGTTTTGGTTGGGATGCGCCTGTATGGAAAGAGGTTTTGCCGCGGCAAGGACTTTGAACAGATAAGGGAGCTGGTTGTCAAATTTCTCTGCAACAGCTTCGCCGAGAATATTTTTGGGATTCTTTTCGATTAACTTCGCCAAAGAGACCCACCTGCCGCCGTATCTGACACGGGAAGGCGCTTTGGGGTGCGCCCCCATCCATAGCTCCGCCTGGGGATTGTCTGACGGGGACGGGTTTCCCAGCAGATCGGAAATGGCGGTGCGAGATCCCCATGCGTATTCCTGTATGGGGTTTCTGAGTATTCTGATTGTTTTCATCTTTTAATCGCCTTTATAAAATTGAAATTTCTTTAAAACCACATCTTCTGGCAATATCTAATCTAATGCACCTGTGTACAGGACAAAAATCTTTGGATGCCTGAAAACCGGCGCGCTGTCATTCCGGGCGGAAATGCCGGGAATCGTTCCCTGAGCCTGTCGAAGGGGATTCCCGGCATTTCCGACCCGGAGTCCACTTTTTGTCCTGTACTCAGCTAATGCACATAAATCCAAAAATGGTATAATTTTACATCAGGAATTTTTGAGCGGGGGTGCTTGGAAAAAAGTTTGCCGATTGATTTGAAATAAATTTTTTCAAGCTGTTCGGAATCATGCCAAGTTAAGCCAAATTTGTCTGTCTGTTGGGAATAAGTCTTTGCGATTTTTCGGTCACCCCTGTCATTCCGGGCAAAAATGATAAAAATCGGCAGGATTTTTATCATTTTTGACCCGGAATCCACCTCGCTCAAAAGGCGTTATAATCAGGAAAAAAGTTTGCCGATTGATTTGAAATAAATTTTTTCAAGCTGTTCGGAATCAGATTTTTAAACGAAGAGGAAATGGTAAAAGCTCTCTCAATAAAAGCGATCATATCTTCAATAGTTTTATCGGGTCTTCTGTTCATATTCAATATCCGGCTTCGTAATAGTCCAAGACAGTTTCATCAGCATCACGCACAGCAATAGAATTGAGCCAATAGCGTGTTGTTGTCGGTTTTATTAAAATGAGATAATCATAAACATCCTGACTTCCGTAAATCCGTGTAACTCTGTTAAAAAGAGCAGCCCTGTTTTCTTTATCATTGAACAGAATATTGTTCAGATTCTTGTCTAAATCATCAACAGAGATTTCCTGAACCTTAAACCGAATAGCTTGTTTCTGTACGCCAAAAACAAATTGATAGACAATAAATGTTTTTTTAGGTGTCTGATAAACATTTCCGATTTGCCAGGACATTCCGTTTTCAGCGTGCATAGGGTTAATAACATCACAAAAAGTTTTCCCAAACCTTTCAAGTTGTTTTTTGCTCACTTTTTCGTGAAGTTTTCGTCCCTTCCCTTTTTCGCTGATGGATTTGCCTAAATGAATGTAATAATCCAAAATGTCATTTATTAAAATCTCTTCGGTAAGAGAAGGTATTAAATATTCAGTTTTATCAGGGTAAGGCAGATTATCAATATCTTCTTTTACTATTGAGGTTTCGTGATAAACCTTTACTTTTGAACTTGTAGACAAAATAAAGACTCTGTAAAGTTTGGATGTGTTTTCATTTTTATGAAGTCTGTCGTATATCCTGTAAAGTTCATCTCTGTCAGACCGGGGTGCATGAATTCCAACAAAGCTGCTATTAAAACACAGATATTCATCGGAAAAAGCCATCGGAATTTTTGATTTTTCTAACACCAACTTAAAAATAATATGAGGAGATTGATAAAGTTCAGCCGTTCTTGTATTCCAGAAATAAGCATTTATAGGGATTATTTCCTTTTCAAAACTACCAAATTCATCAAATGTTTTTGCTTTAATTTGAGGTTGTCCATTTAAAAAAATGGCTTGTTTATTTTTATCAATATCACCATGTTGTCCAATATAACCATTACTATAGACCCAATTGTTTTTCTTCATTTTATTTTTGATAAAAGTATCCAAATTTTCCAATAAATTCAACCGATAAATCAAATGAAACAGTCGGCCGCCCCCCAATAAATTGGTTTTCCATATAAATTGCTTTTTCTCATCAGATGCCCAATCATGGCCCACAAAGTGACGGTCGTAATGGTCTATCTCAAAAGCGATTTTCTTTTTAGAAGAAACAGTTCGCTTAATAACTGTATGTTCTATCGCGTTACCCTTGCTTTCTGTGGGACTTGCCAGAACTGCACAAACAGGCGTATCCGCACTACCGAATAATTCACGCCGCAAATGTGTAAAATCAAAGATCTTTTCAATAGTAAAATCTTTGAAAATTTGTTCTCGGTATGTTTGAGCACTCTTATTGTAGAGCAACACATTAGAAGGTAGAATAAGGAAAGCTTTTTTAGCCAAAGCCATTCCGCCTTCAAAAAATTGCAAGGCAAACCTGTTTCCCGCTACTTTTTTATGTTTAAAACCAATCTTTGAAACTAATTCGGGTTTGATTTTATGAGTACTTCTTCCTTTTTCATCATTAAACGGCGGATTTCCGATCACCAAATCAAATTTTTTATTTTTGTCAGCAGCCCATTTAAAGAAATTTTGGGTTTGTATATTGCTTTTCAGGCTGTTTAATTTCAAGTTATTCCAAATTTCTTTGGGATCAAGTTTATCCAATAAAGCAATTGTCAGGCTGAAAATCGTAATCCGTGTAGCGGTTTCATTAATGTCAACACCGAAAATATTTTTTTCCAAAATTTTTTGGCAAATATTTTTTTTGGCAAATTTAATTTCCTGTGTCTTTGTGTAATGATTAACTGACCACCATTGTAACATCCGTTTATAAGCAGCCACGAGAAAAACACCTGAACCACAACTCGGGTCAAGCACTTTGAATTTATTTCGCGAGAAGTATTCTTCTGCTTTATCCAAAGGCATTACTTCATCAACAAGAAAATTCACCAAAAACGGGGGCGTATAAACAACACCTTTTTCTTTTGGCAAAAAGTTTTCATAAACAGAACTGATGAGTTCTATCGGCAAATGATTAAAACTATATTGTTTCCAAAGAAAATATTGTTTTTTGGCTATATCAAGTTCAGCTTTCAGAAAAGCAGCCACCAATTTCAAATCAGCTTGTTGTATCTCTTGTTTTTCCTTGTATTCAAAATTATCAAATATGTTTCCTTCAAGTTTGCTGGCTAATTCATCCAAAACAGATACGCATTTCCCTTTTAACAGGGCTTCTGCAAAATTTTTCACCTTAAGCTTTTTATAGATGTTTCTTAACGTATGCTTTCCATTGTCATCTTTGATTTCTTCCAAAAATTTTATCAGAATACAGATAATCAGCAACTTGTCAATCGTTTCTTCTGAAAGTTTCTTTTGTTTGTCGTATAAATAGTCGCGAACTGCCATCAGTTGTTTTAACAAGCGATGAAAAGGTGTATTTTCTTCTCTGAGCTGATTTCTGAAAAAGTTATCCTTTTTATTGTCAAAAAAGTCTTCCTGCTCCCAAAAAACACCTTTGCCAAACACCATTGCGGAAAATCGCTGGTCATTGAATTGTTTTAAGGCTTCACTCACCAAACATAAATTTTCCAAACTTAATTTTTTTTCATTTTTGACTTCAGCAGGTTTGCGGGCATTAAAAATATCTATTCTTGTCTCAGATATAATAAAATAAACCTCAATTTCACCCGCACTCCAGATTTTGGCGTGTAAATCTTTATGCTCCTGACTGTTATAAAAATTATTTTCTTTTTCATAAATATGAAGTACAGGTTTTGAATCTGCTATTTTATTGTTTTCATTGTATTTTCTACGAAATAAAACAGCAGTGGCACCTAATTTTCCGGCTTTTTCCTGAATATGGCAAAGCTCACCAACATATACTCCTTCGAGCTTGTTACAAAAAACAAGCCCGTTGTCAGGATTAAAGTCTATTTTTTCCAAAGATTTTTTTAGCATTTATCTTATTTATTACTGAGTGTCTATTTGATGGAAGTTTCTTACCCATAATCCGTGTAGATCAATGATATATAAAAGGAATAATAAACTGCAACCAGACGCTCATCAGAAACGCCCCTATAAGATTCAGCATCGATCCCAAAACCACCATCTTTCTGAAAGACGTCCCCTTCATCTCTCCAAAGGCCAGCGCATTGCAGGGCGTGGCAACTGGGGACATGAATGCGCATGTGGAGGCAATGGAGACAGCGATCATGAGGAAAAGCGGGGATATGCCGCGGCCGATTGAGACATAGAAGGCGATGGGAAAAAACGCGGTTGAGACCACCGTGTTGCTCAGTAGTTCGGTGAGAAAAATCACGGTTATGACGGTCAGAAAGGTCATGGCAAAGAGCGGAATATCCGGAGAGATGACGGACAAGAGCACATCTGCGGCCTGCTTGTCAAGCCGGAAAAACCGGACAATGAGAATGAGCAGAACAAGGAGGCCCAGGAAAAGAATCCCGCGTTTGGGAACTCCGGTAATCATATCTTTCGGATGCAGAAGCGGCGCTGCGGCAGGGCCGAGCCGGATGAATGCGAAATAAAGGAAAAGAGCGAAAAAGGAGAGACAGACAGGCGATTCAGCGGATTCAAACACGGGAACCGCTTCTTTTAAGACGGATTCGCCGATCCAGAAGAAGAGAAAAAAGAAGAATAAGAGCGCGCCCGCTTTCTGTTCCGGCGGAACCGGCCCGTGATTCGCCGCCCCTTCCAACTGAATCGTAATGCTCTTTGCCTGTTTCGGCACAGCCATTGTTGCAATCAGAATCCAGGCAGCGCCGGCAAAAAGCGTCACCAGAGGCACGGACCAGAGAAACCAGCTAAAAAAGCTGATCTGCTCCCGTCCGGGTACGCTGTACAGGTCCAATGCACCGATCATAAGTAGATTGGCCGGGCTGCCGATGAGCGACCCCATGCCGCCGATATTTGCGCCGTAAATGACCGACAGGGTCAGGGCGGTGGACAGGGAGATACCGTCCGTCTGCGAGACAATATCCTGCTCAATGGTCTTCAGGATGGGGAGCAGGATAAGCACGGTGACAGCGTTCGGAATGAAAAAAGAGAGGAGTGCTGTCACCATTATGATATAAAGACAGATGCGGTTCACCCTGCCCCGGCTTTTTTCCAGGCTCCAGAACACAAAAGTGTCTGTCAGCTTTGTGATCACAAGGAGGCGGTAAATGATGTAGCCGTTTGTGAACATCAAGATGAGGGGGAGCCTTTTCCACAGATATGTATAAAAATCGATGTTGTTTTCCATTTAATTTAAGTGAAAATCGGGTGTAATTCACGGCTGTCGGATGAACAGATTTTCAACAGACTGAGATTAATAAATATCAACGGGTTGCAATCCTGTTAAAATGTTTGCCGACGGTCTTGAAGGGTGTGTCCCATCTACCCCATGTCATTCCGATCAAACGGAAAGGCGGACATTTTCCGACTTCGGCGGCGGTGGATTCCGGGTCAAAACTGAAAAAATGTCCCATTTTTTCAGTTTTGCCCGGAATGACAGGTGGAAACTGAAAAAATGTCCCATTTTTTCAGTTTTGCCCGGAATGACAGGTGGAGGTAGGACACGCCCGTCTTGAATTACACCCACTGAAAGCCGGGCTACGGCTTTTCGATTCTTCCAAGAAAGAGAATGCTTCCCGAATTGTTATCACGAATCAGGAAAATAAACGGATGATCGGCGCGGAAAGTGGCCGGAGGTTCCGGTCTGAATGCACTTCTTGTTGTCATGACAACCGCTGTCGCCGCAGCCGCCTCGGTCCCTTCTTCGTTGACATCAACATAAGCTTTGTGGATGACAGCGCTGATGGACAACTCTTTTTTACTCTCCATACCGGAGAAATCAGCCTTTTTGCCAAAGGCTTCAACCATGCCCATTGACTTAAGCGTCTCGCTGAGACTGAACCCGGAGGACAGCTTGAATTTCGGAATAAAGACCAGGACTTCTCTCATTCTGAGATTCCCCGTCCATTTTTTCAAGGTTTCTGTTGTGAGGGCGTTCTCAATTTCGGAGAGGCCGTCACGTTTTTTGGGCAGAAGCACCGTCATAGAGAGATCGAATCCGACATAAGGGAGGCTGAGAATCTGCAAATCATCGGTTTCCGCATACAGAAATTTTTCTTTCTGGGTCATCATGGGTGTCTTGACCGATTTTTCAGCCGACAGCCAGAACAGCTCATCTTCTGTCAGGCTTTTATCAAACTGGTTCATCCAGTTTCCTTTGAAATAGATTGCGTTGACCAGCACCAGACGTGTCAGGGGATCGAGAACTCCCGGTTGTATCAGGTCGCTGATCTTATGTTCTGTTTTCTTTTCAACCCAGTCGTTGATCGTCTTGCGTGCGGCTTTGTAAGCATGCACATAGTCGAGGTGAGTAATCAGGACCCCGTAATTTTTCTTTGTCAGTTCAAGGAACTTCGGAAGAAATTCATAGCCCTTCTGAGGCCAAAGCGCATTTGCGACATTCAGTTGAATGTCTCCTTTTTCCCGAACAGCATCCAAGCCCTCTTCCAATGAGGCGAATGCGGGATGCAGGCGTTCCTGGGTCAATGTGAAATGAAGGGTGCTCGCCATCTCTTTTTCGGTATTCCCGCGGGCACCTGCATAAGTCATGGCAAGCGCTGTGGATATGCTGTACGGCGAGAAAAACAGATTCCCTTTTTCCTTTTTCAGTTTTCCGTAAAGGTCAAGTGCAAAAGCGGTGTTTCCTTTAACAAGTGCGTTCATGTCTGGATTCTCCTGAGCTTGGGCAGGGGCGTCGGATATAAGAAGCGACATCCCCCAAAAAATGGTTACGATTATTTGTGCTATCTTCATAATGTCTGTCTCCTAAAATATGTTATGATTATAATGGATTTAGGGAGGCATGACGCGTCTGTGTCGGCATCCTCTCCCTCAGGTCTCAGCACATTCTGACTGTCCGGCAGGAACAGCGTTCCCTTTCCGAAGGCGAACTTCTCTCCCATTGTTCCCACCACCCGTGCGAAGGTTGCGGGAATATCACGGATGACGGCCAGATCCTCCCCGACATCTCTGACTCTGTGCAGATTGTCCATTCTCTCCAAGATGGCGTCTCTCATTCTGTCGAAGCTCCGGGCCAGAATCCCCAGCTCGTTCTCGGACTGAAGGAGTCTCCTTTCCTCAGAAGATCGCCTGATCTCAGAAAAGTCGGGGTTGTTGGGGTTCATCCGTTCAGCGGATTCGGCCAGGACGGCAAGCGGCCTTCCTATGATTCTGCGCGCAAAGAAGAAAATGATGACCCACAACCCGGCCGTCTTGATGACCGAGTTGACAATGATCAGGAAGAAGCCGTACTTTATCCGGTCAATCACCACCCCCGATGACGAGTAGATCGTGGCCTTGCCAACAACATAGGACTTGCCGCTCACCGTATTCTCATAGTCAATGTCAAAGCTGTGGGAGAACAGTCCCCTCATCGGTGTGAAGGAGGTGTCGGATGACGAGGCAAAGCTCTCTCCATCCGGAGCGACATGAACCTGTCTCTCTCCTCTGAGGATGACGCCCGCGGCGCCGACCTCCGTTTCCTGAGCATTGTCAATCCTCACACCGACGACTGCCGACAGTTCGTTTATCCCGAAAAGGATCAGACGCAGGTTGCGCCAATCGTAATCCCACAATGTGCCGGAAATGCCGGGTTCAAAGGATTTCTCCATCTTCATGATGTCATTTATGATGCTTTCCTTCACATGAAAATACTCGATGCTCAGTTGAGTGAGAGTGACCATTATCGTCAGAACAAAATAGATGCCGAACACCTTTTTTATGAGGGATGCGGCAACAGACTTTTTGATGCTGACACTTTCATTGTACATAGTTCCATCCTTTCAGAAGTGCTGATTATAACGGATCCGGGGGAGGACGGCGCGCCAACATCCCCCTTGGAACGTGATTATTTGCTGCCTGCCTCTGCTATGACCTGCTCCCAAATTTCTTTGGGGCGCTCTTTTTCCACCATTTCCCGCAACGCCTGTGTGATTTTTGGAATGAGGCGTTCATGTTTTTTGTGCAAATAGTGATAGAGATTGACTCTGATCAGCGGAGGCTCAAGCACTCTGATGCCTTTCATATTCAATTTCCCGATTTCCAGCATTCCGTTTGTTCGGGCCATCACCGCCACATCGGTTCTTCCGGAGTTGAGCTTTAAAAGAACTTGTCTGTACGATGTGACCTGTTCAACTTTCAATCCCCGTGTGCCGAGTTCCACAAACTTTGAACCTCGCAATATCCCTATGGTATAGGGTTTCAGGCTTTCCCATCCCCTGACCTCAAAGATGACATCTTTCGTGAACACCACGGCCTCCATGGCAAGCACGACCACAGGCACCCTCCGCAAATTCGGATAGATATCCTGAACTTCCCTGATCCGGATCCCCTCTCCGTCGAACTCACCGTTGTTTGCCATGTTGAGTGCCCGTTCAGAGGGCAGTATTTGCAAGTCAGTCTGAATGCCAATCCGCTGATACGCTTCCTGCAAAACTTTCGCACCGATCGTTGCATTCAGCGGACTGTCCAACGTCGCAAAGACAAGTTTTTCCTAGGCATACATGGGAACACTCATCATCAAGAGACTGATCAGTGTCATCATCATTATTCTCATAGGCCATTCCTCCTGTATTGTTTGTAGATGCTCAGACATAAATTTCAACATGTGCCCGGACCTTTCCGGTTTGTCGTCATTTTTCTGAACGTCTGTTATATACCTAAAATGAGCGATTCTTTGGGCTAAATATGATTCCCAGGGACTCGCTCCGCATCTGCCAGGCAGTTGTCAAAATGCGACAGCGCATCTGCAAACCAGTTGTACGTTATCCCCTCCCTTTCCCGGACCGAACTCGCCGTCTTCAGCAATTGCCCCATGAAATGCAGAAACAGCCTATTGTCGCTCGCACCTTCTGAGAGCAGGTCATCTGTCACACGCTCCAGAACCTCTGTCGGTGACAGAGACAACGGCTTGTCCCCTCTCTCCCTTTTTCGGCAAACAAGCACCAAATCCATGTCGAGCGCCTGCTTGTTCCGAATATGCGGACTGACTTTGTACTCGCTCATCACGGGAAAATAATCGGCGACACGGAAGCCGCTCTCGGTGATCGCTCCGAGGAGTCCCCACCAGACCCGCCATTTTGTGTGGTGAAACGTGAAAACAAGCTTTCCGTCATGTTTCAGCACCCTTCCGCTCTCCCTGAACACGGATGAAAGCAACCTTTTGTATTCCCGCTCCCCCTTGTTCATTCCCGCATTGCCAATCGCCTCCTGCTCCGTCGGGACATGGTCGGAAGTGAAACAGGGGTGATCCGTGACGGATTTCAGCCACACATAGAAGAAGTTTGACAGTTCTGAGTAATGGATGCTGTCAAAATAGGGCGGATCGGTGATCACGAAATCAACGGAGTCATCCGGGACGGAAGGGATGTCTGACGAGTCTCCGCAGAGGAGCAGGGCCCCTCTCGGCGTCCGTCTCAGTTCCTCAAAGGATGACGCAAAGTTGGCGGATATTTTCCCGTCCTCGGAACGGACGGTCCGAATCGTGCCCCGCGAATCCTTGAACTTGTCATAGGGCGCCTGGCAATACTCCTTTGCACGGAGATACCGCCGGTAGCAGTTTGAGAAAGTGCCGGCCCCGTCTTTGCCCGCACCCCAGACCGCGTTCTCCACAGGTGTCGTCGTCAGGGGCATGGCATGATGGTTGAAAAGGTGATGCAGCTTCCGGTGCGGGTAATTGTAGGGCGTCATCATGTTGTTGTATTCCAGTGAGTTGGAGAATGCCGTTATGAACGCATTGCGATATTCCTCTTCCGGAATCTCCCGGATTGCCTGTATCAGATAATTGAAGGCGAGCAACTGACGGGCATTGAAAACTTCATGATAGCACTGATAGTTGTGCTTCCTCCACCGAACAGATGACGTCCCCTCCGAAATCTTCTGCCTGGGAATGATCATATCCCCCTCACATTCTCTCACGGTGAGCTGAATCTGTGAAAGTTTCTCGAAATCCGCCTCATCAGGGGACTTGTAAAGCCGGTCGCCGCACTTGTCACACCAGTATTCGACAGCCAAAAGCGCCTCACCCATTTTTTCGCCGGTTTCCAGCCTCCTGATGAGCGATGTTTTCTCTCCCCGGCATCGGGGACAAACATAGCGGCCTCTGTCATAAGTCCCTGTCATCGGCGAAAAAACAGACTCACACGACTGGCACACACAGTCCCCCTCACCCGGCCAGTCGTTCAGAAAGAAGCATTCCGGACAGAAGACGGTGGCGGGATTGTCGGGAGAGGGCGGCTTGTTCCGGCTCAGCCCCTTGTTCAGCAACGTCCGCTTGAACAGATAAACATTCTCCCCGCAATGCGGGCATCTGACATAACGCACCCAGAAGACATACAGACTGTCCGCCCGGGATTTGCAGCGGACACACTCGGTTTTGTACAGCCATCTGATTTTCTCACCGGCAGTCTGTTCCAACTGGTGAAAATACTCGGCGAGTTTCTCCAAATCTGTCGGCTTGAGCGTCTCACGCACAATCCAGAAGGAGACAGGGTTGAGATCGCAGCCGACAACCTTTGCCCCGAGCCGGTTTGCCTCCGCCAGGGTTGTGCCTCCTCCCATGAAGGGGTCAAGAATCACGACATCCTCCAAGTTGTGGCTTCTGAAATACTCGCTGTGCGGAGAGAGAGAACCGCTGTTTGTGGTGAAAAGGCTCCCTGTTGAGCCTGTCGCCAAAAGAATGAGGGATCGGAACAGCGCCCCGGGACGGCGTGCCCACCACTTGTGCAGTGAGTAAACAGGGCGATAGTATTGGCGTTTGCCTGTCTCATCCCGGGCCAATTTGCTCACCATGTCCCGGGTGCGGGAATCTGCAAACTTTTCTCGGTTCATGTTTAATCCTCAAGCCAAAAGAGAGAATCAGGCTGGTGAATGTCATTATACCCTCTTTCATTGTAAAAAAAGGCTGATTATAACGGATTTAGGGGAGCCTCCCTCTGACCCGCCATGGTCTGTCTGTCTGAGCGGAACTCAACGCAGAGGACGCGGAGTCACGCGGAGTCACGCAGAGGAAATCGACCGGATCCTCCGCTCCGCTGCCCACCGGGTTGGGAGTCGGAGCGGCCTGACAGTGCCTGAGACAATGTCCTCCCCGGCCGGCTGTGTTCCCCGGCCTGATGGCGGTGATCCTCCGCTCCGGTCCGCTGATATCTCCGCGTGTCTCCGCGTTCTCCGCGACCTCTGCGTTGAGCCTCCCCTAAATCCGTTATAATCAGTAAAAAGGTTCAAAAGTTTTGCTGAACGGAAATTCATTGTGGAATTCCTGACACAAGCTGTTCAGCAAATCGGTACTCAGACAACTTGAGAAATGTCCGCGTAATGCCAGATTGTACCATTCCACCAACTGACTCTGAACAATAACGCCTTGGATGCTGTGGCTTAATTGCTGACATACGCGTTCTGTAATTTCCTTTTCACCATCTGAGCAGACAATTACAATCCGATCAGCGGCAACTCCGTCAGAAATATCCTCGGCCAGTTCCTCTGTGAGTGTAACATGCTTGACCTGTACAACAGGCCCGAAGTTTCCCCATATGTCCAGCCCTTTGTCAGCCGCGTTTGTGACGCCCGCACGATACAATCTGGCAGGTAAGCTGACTGTCGGATTCTCGGCATCTATGTTGAGCAACAAACGGGAAAAATCTTCAAATTCTTTCAACAGCTCACTTCCATCAGGATCGGCTGACACAGTGACAGTGATCTTCAGATGCCTGACAAGGGTGTTGAACAAGGCATATACAACAATTTCAAAAGCTTTGTCGATACTGCGCTTTATCCCCTTATCCCTTACAAATTCCGAAAGAAACATGTTTAAATCGAACTCTTCTGCTCTTGAACTTTCAATAACGGGACCGGATCCCCGTTTGACATTTCCGATATTCCTCCGTTCAGTCTGCAAGCAGCATGTCAAAATAATTTTCTCTGATGATATCTCTCTGAACAGCTTTTATGTCATTTTCGTTTTTTCCCAGTTCCCGGAGGATATCCTCAATACGAATCGGGATTGCGCTTCCGTGCGGATCCTGCCATTCAGGTATGAAATGGGTTAAATTCGATAACTTCCAAACATTTATCTGTCCAAACGCTTTGTAAACGCCTTCGATAACTTCCTCCTCCTCTTCGCAAAGTTCGTCATTTCCCGGGTCCCCACATAACTCGACGCAATACTTCTGAGGCGGCGAAATATATTTAAACCAGGGATTGTCTTTTTCATATACGGGCCCTTGGTTAATCAGATCGTACACTTTGCTCAGAACAGGTCCGTGATCCATTGAAACATACTTGTCTCCGGTAATAGTGTCATCCATCCTGTCCAAAGCTATCCGATCTGCAATATAAAGCAACTTAATCAGCTTCATATATTTCATAGGTTGCCTGTTCAGTTTTAAAAAAAGAGCGGCAGCCTGAACCGTTTTTAAGGGATCATAATTGAATTCCATTTTGCACCTCCTATATATCACCTGTCTTTTTTTCAGGAACAGATCAGCATTCAGTTCCGGCACATCAAACCCGAATTCTTTCAGCACGCTGACCATCTTATCCGCATTTTCAGGAGAAGCCGCAATCCAGATATCCATATCTCCGGTTGCCCTCGGATATCCGTGATATCCCACAGCGAAACCGCCGATAAGCAGATATTCGGCCTTATGACAGTTCAACAATCTCAAAAAATTTCTGAAGTCTTGCGGTAACCGGATTGTATCCATAAAGCATCTGTCTCATTATTTCAACCCCGTACATGCGTTCGACGGGAGTTTTTGATAACCAGTACTGTTTCTCATCGGATTCATCATCAATCGAACTTACTGAAAACGCTGTTTTATCCATTCTGATACTGTCCAATGGCAAATTTTTTCGCATAAAATTATCACCTCATCATGTGGGCTAACGACAAAGCTCACCGGCGCAGGCTTTTTTGCGTCCGGTTCCGGGTAGATGCGCCTGTTACCGTATTTTTGGGTTCTCTGACCCCCAAAGCCCGCCAGTTTCAACGTAACTCACAGAATATACCGGTTTTGACGGATGAACCTGTTTGAAATTCAGAGAGTTGTCAAAAGAATTTCTTTTCCACACTTTGTACGCTTCTTTTGCCTGCTTCCGTATTTCTTCGGCAGAGACCGGAAAGCTTTTCTAAAACTCGGAAGAATTCGGGAAATCATAACTCATCCCATCCGGTCTGTTCCGCTTTCCCCTCTCTGATTTCTTTAAGGGCTCTGTCTGCCATCATTTCAAGAACATCCTGAGACTCTGGAAAAGATTTCTCCCATTTCATTTCATCTCTGATTGTTTCTATAAAGTCAGGCAATCTTATTTCCCGAAGCCAATGACTTGCAAGTATTTTCTGTTCTTCTTCGGAAAATTCGGATGCTGTTTTTAAGAGTTCTTCCCAGATTGCTATCATTGTTCTTTTTTTCTTCCATCTTTCGGAAGATGTGGCAACTTTTTACAGAAACCACACCCTCAATAAATTTTGATGATACAGCACAAGGCTGTTTCTATTTGGCTGAACGATTTCTATAATTGGCTTCTTCCCAAGCCTCTCTTTCGGAGCAAAAAATATTATCATTGTTTTTATAAAGACTGGCAAGATTAGGTACATTACTCGGTTTGCCCCAGACATAAATAGGCGGCTCATCAACTAAAGCAAGGGTGCTAATGTTAATGTTCAGCAGCGGCGACTAGCCGTCCGCTGCAACTACTTGTTGTGTTTGCGTTCATCATATGTGGTATGGAGTTGTACGATCGTGGTTTGGCATTTTGAATTTGTGACCCTTTTTATAAAATCACTTTTGAAATCATTATACTCAATTGGAGTAACTTTGTTCAATCTGATGGCCTGCTTCTTAATTTTTTCATACTGAGTTCTTAAAACCTCTGATTTTCTTAAATTATCTCTGAACAGGATATTCTTTAAGTGATAATCAGACTTTGGGTTCACAATGTGAGCATGAACTTGGAAGAAGTTGCCGTGATAATCAATTTCAGCGACTCTTAATGGTTTTTCGTTTGGAATATTCTCGTATGGTTTTTCAGTGAAACCAATTTCTTCCAATTTAACAACCATCCTTCTGATGTCCTTGGTTATTATCATGATATCTATTATGCTTTTCCCACCTAAACCAGGGACAGCCGTACTGCCAAAATGTTCTGTCTGGGTTACTCCAATTCCTTTTAGAAATGATTTGACATATTCATACACCTGTTCATACTCAGGGGTATGCCTCGTAAAGCAACTGGGCCTGAGTTTGTATTCACGAAGCTTTGTCATAAAGAGGTCTCAATTTGCCAAACCATGTCGTACAACTCCGCATATGATTAACCCATCACCAAAGTCGGGTAGCCGGGGGCTGTTGCCAGCTCCAAGCCCCCTGAGAACGGTGCGTGACAGTTTCCCGTCACACCGCTCAGGCCTCTGAGAAGGTCTCTCTCATGGGGATATTATCTCTTTTCCGACTTATAAAAATTATGTTTTTCATCAAGAAAAACTATATAAAAAGTGTTTATGTCATAATAAAAACCCTTTTTCGACTTTTTCCCCTTATAATCGTTTGGAATTACAAATCCTATTAATCTCATATCATCTTCTAAGCGAAATCTTCCCCATTCAGCTTGGTGAGGTATATGTTTCGGGTGAGTGAAATCAGATTTTCTGGGGAATGTACCATAATTTGCATACACTGTTTTCCTTTTTTTCGCTTTTCCAATCGGTTGTTTTTTCCAGTATTTTAAAGAAAATTTGCAATATTCTTTGAGTTTGTTTAGAAATTTTACAAGCTGCTCTTTATTCCAATCTTTAAAATCCTGACCGACTTTCTGCGAATTGTCAAAATATGAAAAATTAAATTTACACCGGTCAGCAATATCCTGTTTATCACTGTCTAAGCTTTCTTTTGGTATGCTTGCCAGGAAATTGTCTTTTTTTGTATTTTTAAATTTCTTCATATTCTCGGCACACCGCCTATTTTACCACTTCTGTATATCGGTTCAATAGGCCTGTCATTCCTGATCATATCACCGGGAATTTCGTCTAACCTGTATAAGTAACTTTCGTTTTCGTCTTTATTTACCAAAACGGTTCTATGTTGACCCAGAGTGTCCAATATGTTTGAATTGTGCGTTGTAAATAATAACTGAGCATTTTTTTTATTAGTTTTTTTATCTGTAAATAACTGAATTAAAAAAGGCAATATGTCAGGATGCAGGTTAATATCAAATTCGTCTGACACTAAAACACCTCCATATTTTTTTAATACAATAAAATAACTACATAATTGCCTGTATAAACTTTTTGTTCCACTGGATTCATCATAATAACTAATATGATGTCTTTTATTTTTTATTTCATGCATAAACAGTGGAACATGTTTTTTTTGGTCTTTATCATCCAGTCTTTCTTCAATTTCAATATCCACAATGCCTAAATCACATTTTTTAATTATATCCTTTGCAAATTCAAATTCTTCCTGATTAAAATAATAATATTTTGTTATCAAATCTATACTTAAGGGCTGTTCCGGCAATCCTGTGGAATAATCAGCATTTAAGATGATGGTAACGAAAAATTTATATATTTTCCTGAAAACCGGCAATTCATATTGATAAGCTGTACTTATTATTGAGGCATTGTTTCTTAGTTTGATATTGTCAATTTCATTAAACTCTCTTATCCTGCTCCTAATAGAATTCTCAATTCTTTCAAATACAGTTATTGGCCTTTTCTTCTTCCTGTAAAGTGCTTCTCTGTATATTTGTTTTTTATTCAACTCCAATTCATATTTATATTCAACATTATTATCACAAAATTCCACAAAAAAAACTGATCTCTTTTTATTAAAAAAATATGTCTCGAATTTAAATTCATCTTCCGGCTTATTATTAAATGAATTACAACAAACCTCTCTGATAAATGATAATACTTTTAAAGCATTTGTTTTGCCGGATGCGTTTGCCCCTTTTACACATAATATTGTTGAATAATTCTTCCCCATAGAAATTTCTTCAGGACACCCTTTCTTTAATCGAAATGAAATTTCCATACCTTCTTTAAAAGAGAGAAAATTTTTTGCTCCATACCCTAATATCATACTAAAATCCTTTAATATAAATTAAATTTTATATATACTTTTCCCTGTTTGCGGCAGGACCGGTTATGGTAATCTGTATTAACTTTTCAGTACGGGGCTTTTTCAAACAGTTTTCAGAACAGTACAGGTTTTCAATCGAATAAGTAGGCGTTTCATAAATACCTTCCACATTTTGAGGCTCATCAAAGTCCCTATCGATAAAGAAAGCTTTTTTATAAACATCAGGTTTGTCTTGGGTGTAATTCACGACTGTCGGTTAAATCGTTTTTCAACAGACTGAGACTGACAAATATCAGCAGGTTGCAACCCTGTTAAAATCGTTTACCGACAGTCTTGAATTACACCCGTTTGTCTTTTTGATTTAGTTTATGAAAGATACCTATGACATTATCCTTTCCTTTACAGACGATTGGTTCTGTTGAATTAAAAAACTTGTTTATCCGGCTGATATAATAGGATCCGTCTTCATTTCCTTCAAAAAACAATACAAAACAGATTGCCCCAGTTTGCTTGAAATTAAGACAAATTTATGATAAATAACATTAATACTTGCAGATTTCTTTTTGAGTAGTTCCTGTGGTGTCATTATTAGTCCTCAAGCGTAACGGTTATATAATCGATTAATCCGGCTGCATGATCTTCAAGTTCATTATCATAAACAAATGGGGAGTGTGTAGCTACAATTAAATTCTCACATCGGTTTGATTTTATAATATCAGGTAATAACCTCTCTTGCCAAAAAATAGACAGTGACAGTTCCGGCTCGTCAAAGAGAACATAAAACTTTTCATTCTCTTCTGATAAATATATTTTCGAGAATAATGACAGTATCTGTTTTTCACCTGATGAAAGACTGCTCAGAAAATCAATAAGCAATTTTTTATCTTTGTAGAAGCTGGATTCAATATAAAACTCCACTTCACTCTCGTTATAAATAATTTTCTTCTTTGAAAATGACAAATATTCATTACAGACATCTATGTAGGTTTTTATCTTATCATCCAAGTTTTGTTGATCATCATATATGTCAACTAATTTTTGAATGAAATAGACGAGGAATTTATCTTCATCCTTTAGTTTTTTATCACTGATAATCTTAACGATTTTCTCCTTATCTTCTTGAGACATAGCTGTTCCCACTCGTGCCAGGATAATCTTTATGCTTTCCGGATCCATTTGGTTAAGATCGGAAGCCGTTATTTCAGGAGTTCCTCTTACTAATTGGCTCAATATTTCATTGGAAATCTTAGACAGCCCTAAGCTTGATAGCTTCTGAATATCATCTTGGATTTTCTTGAATTTTTTCTGAATATCATCCATTCCGAATTGAATTAATTTGTCTGTGGATTCTCTATGGAAACGGTTATTTTTTTCTTCAATGTCAATGTTCAGATTTTTTAAATCCTCTTCAATTCTTCTGTATGTGGGAAGATAAAAGATATTACATGACTATCGGCTATTTAAAAAATTAGAGGAAATTAAATGATAATTTCATTCTGCCGAAGTTCGGAAGGCTTGTTTGCAGGGGTATCTGAATAATAAATAAAAAATCAGAGTGCGAACGAAAACT
>JAUCGI010000194.1 GCA_030378035.1 Desulfobacterales bacterium HSG2 | reverse complement strand
CTTTAACTTACTGCATTGACTGAATAAAAAGCCGAGAAAAGCTTTTTGCTCTTTCCGAAAGCGTATAAAATACAATAACATCTTGTTCTGACTAAATAAAAGCTGTAACACGAATTACCAAAGAGCCTCTTTTCATCAGCATTTGTCAGTTCGTCAAAATCAATTTCCACCCTTTCATCCGGGACTTCACGGGCAACATCTCTGAGTCTTGCGGTAAAACCTGTCTCAGATACCGATTCCACCAACCCCTCCCATTTCCTGAGTGAAAAAAAATGACCCTTCCGCCATTCCCTGAAATGTATGATCGGCTGATCTCTTTCTCTTTTAGCCATGTTCTAAGCCAATAAAATCCAACCCTATCCTACTTTTGCATTCTCCGGTTTTTAAAAGCAGGTCCAAAGCGTATTCATATCGCAATTGGGCTACAACAGTTGCTACGGTTTCTTTGTAAATAAGGCGATTTTGATCCAAATCCGTTCTGTAGAGAGTCAGTTTATAATCGTCCTGATTAAATTTCCCTGAATTTTTAACAAAAAAATCTTCTAAACGAGGATTCGCATTTCCATGAATATTAACGATGGTACTAAAAATAGATACATCATCATTATCATCCTGAAAGTTTAAGATATCTTTCAAGTATTTTTTCCTACAGGGTCATTTTCCAGTTGGTTTTTATAACCTGATGAAATAAAATGAAATAATCGCCTTAAAAATCTTGATTGTATCAGATTTTTGCCTCCGTGGAAATCCCAAAACCCTTGTTGTTGCTGAATCCGTGAAATTGTCAACTTGAAACTCCGGCCTTTTTATGATACAAATAAGCCTCAAAACTTATATATAATCTTAATTGTATCAGGTGGAGGCCATGTTACTCAGAAAAGAAGATGCGGAAAAGGCACTGAACAAGCTGTTTTTTCGCCATATGATCGCAGATATCAATATGCTGTGCCAAACACTTGGAACTCAGTCACGAATGAGTGTGTTTCGTCGACTTGGGGAAATTGGATATCTGTCAAGCCATACTCATGCGGGTCGATATTACACTCTCAAAAATATTCCTCAGTTTGACGACCACGGGCTATGGTTTCACCGAGGAATCGGTTTCTCGGAATTTGTCACGCTCAGAAACACAGTCACTGAGGCGGTAAGGTCATCGGCTGACGGAATGACCCGTCATGAGCTGCATGGCTTGCTGCGTGTGAACGTGAGGGACACTCTGCTGTCTCTTGTCCGCGCCGAACTGATTGATCGAGAAAAAATTCGGGGATTATACATCTATGTGGACACTGATCATGATCGAGCCGACAGACAGCTTTCCCAGCGCAAAGCCCGTATTCGGAAAATCGAGCCTTTGCCCGCTGCGACAATCATTGAGGTTTTGGCTGAGGCAATTCATGCAGGCGGGGCACCGGCATCTCCCTCAGTTCTCGCCGAAAGGCCTGACTCCCGGGGTGTTGCTGTGAACGTCTGTCAAATAAGGAAAGTCTTTGCAACATATGGGATGGACATGGAAAAAAAAACGGAAAAGTCAGCCTCGGGCACTGTCGGGACTGAGGGATCTGATAACATCCGTCAACAAAAGATGCGACCGGCTGATACCTGACAGTTCCGGTGCTCAAATCTCAGTAAGTGAGAAACCGGGCGTCTGTCCGCTATGCGGGGGCCCGTTCCGTGTTCGGAAGACAGTGCCCCGTCATGGAAAGACCATCAGGCACGGTCAGTTTGAAATTCGGGAGACCATCCGTGTCTGCGCCAGAAGATGCCGTCACAAATCCGGAGTTCTTGTGACCCGGCGTGCCGAATCCCTTGCCAGGCACATTATTCCGGGCAGAGTCGTGGGTTACGATGTTTTGGTGTGTGTGGGGCTTCAACGATTTTTCCATTTTCGTCAGCGTGAGGAAATTCGCACCGCACTTCTCCGTGAACATGGTCTTTCACTGTCTGCGGGAGAGGTCGGCAATCCGGGCAGGCTCTTTCTCACATATGTCGGGGATCCGCATAATGAAAGGGCGGGACTGTTTCAGGATGCAATGTCGGGAGATGGCGGATGGCCTCTCCATGTCGATGCCACCGGTGAGGATGGAAGAGGAACACTGCTTGTGGCAATTTCCGGATGGCGCCAGTGGGTTCCCGGGGCCTGGAAAATTCCCACCGAACGGGCCGATGTCATCCTGCCGTGTCTGCGCGGAGTCGTGCGACAGTTCGGAGCGCCGTGTGCGGTGATGCGGGATCTTGGCCGTGCCGTGACTTTGGCGGTCAACGACCTGTTGGAAGAAGCGGAACCGGACATCCCTGTGTTTGCCTGCCACCAGCATTTCCTGAGTGACATTGGCACCGACCTGCTCAGACCGGGCCACGGAGAACTTCGTGTTCTGTTCCGGCAGGCAGGGGCACGCCCAAAACTTCGCAGACTGGTCAGAGAGCCGGGGCGTAAACTCGGAGGGGAAATATGTGAGGCACGCGAATGTCTGAAATATTGGCAGAAACAGACCGATGCCGCCAACTGCCTGCCGAACGGACGGGCAGGCATGGCCGCAGTTCGGGCATTGGCCCAATGGGCGCCTGACTTTTCCGCGGATGGCACAGGTTTGGATTTCCCATTCGACAGACCCCATCTTGATTTCCATGATCGCTGTGCGACTGTCCACAAGGCTGTCGATGCCTTTTTATGTGGCTGCGCGGATGACAGGAAGGTTGTCAGGGCGCTTAGGAGGCTGGGTGACATCCTCAAACCGGTTCTTTGCGAGCCGTTTTTGCAAATTACACGCCGGTTTCGCGCAAGAGCCAAGCTTTTCGATGAATTGAGAGACATACTGCGGCTTTTCCCCAACACCTCCTCGGGAGACAGGAAAATCCGGAACAAAAGCAGGACAGCGCAGGAATTTTCACCCGAAGAATTGCGAGATGTTCAAAACGGACTCGGACAGTTTGTCACATCCCTGAAAAAACGCCGCCCTCAGCGCGGTCCGGCGCAGGATATCCGAGAGGCCATCGATCTGATATTACGTCACATTGAAGACCATGGCAAATATTTGTGGGGCCATGTGATTCGCCTGCCAGAGGAGGCAGGAGAGAAAATGCTGATCGTTGAAAGAACGAACAACATCCCTGAATGTTTTTTTCACGGAATGAAACACAATGAACGCCGTCGGAGCGGCCGCAAAATATCAGGCAATGATTTTGAATGCCTGCCTCCTGCCGCGGCTTTGGTCTACAATCTCAATTTTCCGGATTATGTGAGGATTCTGTGCGGATGTTCGGACAACCTTGCCGATGCCTTTGCCACGACGGATTTTGAAAAACGTCGAAAAAAATTGGCAGGCGAGACATCGGTTCAGGAGGATTCAGATATTGTGACACCTATGATTGCATCAGCATCGATGCCGATTGAAGATCGAAGGATAATACGATCTGAGGACATGCGGCGTCGGATAGTATCGGCCGCAAACAGCCGGAAAAAAATCTCGATGGGTTAGGTTTCTGAAAATTGACAACCCAACCGAGAAATGACACTGTAGATTTTTTCATTCCTTAATTTTCCCTGATTATAACGGATTTAGGGGAGGCCACTTTTTTTATTGACAAGGCCGCAAATCCGTTGTAACTTATGGATTACAATGATTCAGCTTCAAGGAGGAAATTCCGATGAACAGAGAAAATAAAAAAA
>JAUCGI010000048.1 GCA_030378035.1 Desulfobacterales bacterium HSG2 | reverse complement strand
ACGTCACTTTCGGTGATGTGAACGGAGACGGCCGGGCAGACCTTGCAAAACACAGCACTGTTGGCACAGTTTATACCTATCTTTCCGATGGTGACGGTACATTCGGAAGTCACTTCACAGCAACCGGACCGGGCGGTGCCGGTTCCGGATATGTCGCGCTTGCCGATGTGAACGGAGACGGCCGGGCAGACCTCATAAAGCTTGAGTCCGATGCTGATGTTTTCACCTATCTTTCAAACGGCGACGGCACATTTGCGGATTACACAGAGACAGGCGGGCAGGGATATAGCATATATTTTGCCGATCTTAACGGAGACGGGCGCATTGATCTGATAAGGGGAGAGGGGAGTACAATTCACACCTATCTTTCTGACGGTGTTTTCGGGTCAGTTTATGTTACGACAAAAGATATGGACGGAGATATTCATTTTGCCGACATCAACGGAGACGGACGCACAGATATCATAAGGCATAACGCCAAGACAGCCTACACACATTTCTCAAACGGAGACGGGACTTTCGGAAGCCAAATCGCCACCGAAGATGTGGAAGGGGATATATATTTCGCTGATATTAACGGAGATGGGCGCACCGATCTCATAAAAAATGATTCCGGCACGGTTCGTTCCTGTCTTTCAAAGGGTGACGGGACTTTTGAAAATGCCATGATCTCAAATGACGGACCCGGTGAAAATATATATTTTGCAGATGTCAGCGGAGACGGACTTGCCGATCTTATAAAAAATGATGATTCCGATGATGCTGTCTATGCCTTTCTTTCCGATGCTGACGGACCTCCCGACTTAATCACATCAATTTCAAACGGCATCGGCGCTTCCACCACTGTTGAATACAAGCCTTCCTCGTATTGGCCCAACACATATTTGCCGGTGGGGATGATTATGCAGACCATCCATAAAATGATAACAGATGATGGCCGCGGCAATCAGTCCTCTGTCGAATACCAGTATGAAGGCGGGCTTTGGTCGTCGGAAGAACGCCGTTTTCTGGGCTTTCGCAAGGTGACAGCCACGCTGGATGCACAGGGAAACTATACCGAGACCTATTATTATCAGAAAGTCGGATCCACCAGCAAACCTGAGATTACTTATTTTAAAGACAACCAGGGCCGTATTTTCCGCTATACTCAATATGCTTACACCGAAAGTATCTCGCCGCCTTATACCTCGCTGCTGACTGACCGATGGGAATATGAATGCAATCTGAGTGATAACTGCATGAAGACGCTTCATCAGTTCACATATGATGAATACGGCAACGTGACTGCGACCTATGAATGGGGGGATTATGAGCGTGAGGAGGATGAACGGACCACAATACGCGGATATTTTCCGAATACAGACGCCTATATAGCGGGGTTGCCGGCTTATGAGAATGTTTATGAAGGAATTGTCAATGTTGCTGAAAATGGGGATATCACTTCCGAGAGCGGGAGTGGCGAGCTGATTCAGCGGAAGCTCTTTTTTTATGATGGAAATACGTCTCATGAAACCCCGCCCACAAAGGGGGCTGTGACCGAAGTCCGGCGGTGGAACGATGAAACCGGCGGTTATGTGTCGGTCAAAAACGAGTATGACCGGTGGGGCAACGCGATAGAAAAGACCAACGAGCGCGGGTTCAGATCGACCACTACGTTTGACACGACATATCATATTTATCCGGTGGAGAAATGTAATTCTCTGGGTCTTTGTACGGAACTGGAATGGGATACGGCCATGGGTCTGCTGACGTCAAGCAGGGATGTGGAGAACGGCGCGGAGACTCGAAACTTATATGATTCCCTGGGACGGCCTCTGACGAAAACCCAGGCGGATGGCAGCGTTATCCGGTACGAGTATCTCGATACCGGCGATCCGAATGCCCAGCGGGTGCGGAACATCATGCCGGACGGCACTGCTGACGGCCTGTGGACCGAGGTGTATCAGGATGGCCTGGGCCGGAAGTACAAGACCGTCAAAGAGGGAAATCTCATCAAGGAGACCGTGTACGACAGCACAACGACCCGGTTGTGGAAAGAATCGCTCTGGTACGAGGCTGGCGAGGAACCGCGCTGGATCGTCTATTCTTATGACGGCGCGGGCCGCCTGCGAACAGCAGCCAACCCGGACGGCACATCTTCGGAGACGGTGTATGCAAACGACAGGAGCGGCAAGCCTTACACCGTCACTTATGACGAGCTGGGACATGAGAAAGTGGTCTGGAAGGACGCCTACGGAAATGTCACTCAGGTCAGGGAGAAGAACGGTGACGAGTATTACTACACTGTTTATGAATATGACATGTCGGGGAATCCGGTACGGATAACAGATTCCGCCGAAGGCGAATCCACATCCACATGGGATTCCCTGGGCCGAAAGCTCTTCTCCTGCAACGAGGATATGGGCTGTTGGTATTATACTTACAACGACGCAGGATTGCCGACCAGTCAGAAGGACGCAAAGGGGCAGACCATCACCTTCACTTATGATGAACTGGGGCGGATAGGGACCAAGAGCTATCCGACCGGAGAGCAGATTCAGTATTTTTATGACGAGGCCGGATACGGCTACAGCAAAGGAAGACTGACACGCGTCACATACCCGTCAGGAAGCGAGACGCATACCTACGATATCCGGGGCGTGGAGGTGTCGAGTGAGCGGTGTGTGGAGGGGACCTGTCAAACCGTGAGTCAGGAATATGACGCGTTGGGACGAGTGACCTCTGCGACTTACCCGGACGGTGAGCGGGTGGAGAGCCATTATGACTCAGTCGGCCGGTTGAGGGAGGTTACAGGATATGTTGATGAGATGCTGTGGAGCGCGGGCGGCCAGTTGCTCTCCGTCTCCTTTGCCAATAACACCCGGGCGAACTTTAATTACAACCCGGACCGGTTGTGGATGACGTCCGCCACTGTGTCTGCTCCCGGAGGCACACCATTGTATCAGGCCGCGTACAACTACGATGACGCCACGCGTGTGAGCTCTATCACCTCGATCACGAATCCGCTGCTGAACCTGAATTTCGTCTATGATGACCTGAACCGGCTGACAACGGTTTCCGGAAGCCAGAACCAGAGCTTTGAATACAATTCCACAGGTAATATTGTTTTTGCGAGCTATGAAAACAACCTGATGCCGGACATGAGCAACGCGGACTACATTTATGACGAAAACGGCAACATGAAAGGGGACGGGACCCGGGAGTTCACCTGGAATGCTGAAAACCGTCTGGCATCCATCAAAAAAGGGGATCAGACCACCACCTTTGCATACAATGCTGACGGAGACCGAATTCGGAAATCCAGTCCCCAAGGGACCACGAAATACTTCGGCGCACGGGTGAAATGGATTGATGGCAAGCTGATCAAATATTATTATGCGGGTTCGATTCTGGCTGCCAAGCAGGATGACACAGGGAAATACTGGTATCACTCGGATCACCTCGGCTCCATCCGCCTGATGACCGACGAGCAGGGGCAAAAGGTGAATCAGTACGATTACAGCGCGTTCGGTTATACCGTGGCCGAATCCGGGAATGCGGAGAATGCGAGGAATTTCACCGGACACCTGCGGGACCAGGAGACTGACCTGATTTACATGGGGAGCCGGTATTATCATCCGCTGCTCGGCAGGTTCGTGTCGCCGGATACCATCGTGCCGGATCCGGCCAATCCCCAGTCGCTGAACCGCTACGCTTATGCCTACAATAACCCGATTTCCAATATTGACCCGACCGGACATGCGCCTGTGGCGGTGGCTGTGGTGAGTGCTATAACGGCAATCAGCACAGCAAGTGCAATAGGTGGCGCAATAGGGACAGTGATCACCGCGACCGCCGTTATCGGCGCGGGTGTCAGCATAGCGGGTTACTTTGCCAAAGATCCGGTGCTTTCAAGTATTGGCGGTGTCATGCTCGGCTTTGCCGGCGGCTTTGCAGCATCCGGCGCACAAGGTCTGATGAGCGGTCTGATCGGAGCCACTGTCTCAGGGCTGACCTCACCAGCGAGCCCGCTCGATTCCGGTGTCAAGGAAGCCATCGGATGGGCATATACCATTTACGGAAATATCAAAAGCGGGGAAATCAGGGATGTCAAAAGCGGTATCCAATTTGCATTGAGTGAGGCGGCCAAAGGAGGAGTGCGCTCATTAGCGAGTCAGATACAAAATAAAATCGCTTTTAATAACGGAACGGTTGGTGTCGCATTGACAATGACCTCCTTTGTGGGCAATATGCTTGTGGGAAGCCGATATGCCGGGCAAAAGGATGGTATCGAGGTTATGGAGGGGATCAACAACCGGGGAACATTCGGTTTTCTTTTTGACGCAGCGGATGTCATACTCGGTTATCAGGGACTTCCCACAGCTTCCACTTATGACTATATGCTCCATGCGGATAAGTCTCGACCGCTCTGGGGCCACAGCGCAGGAACTTTGGATCTGATTACTCTGAAAAAACTCGGTGTGCCACAAGGCCCGGTAAAAGCCTTTTCGGTGCCGTTTTTGAACTCAGCCACACCCGATATGGAGGTTGTGATCGGCAAGTATGATTTTGTTAATGGATTTATGCTCGGCAAGATTTTCAATCCAGATGCCAAAATAGTCCCTTCTGATCATCATGGATATGCGTTTAATCATCTGGTTGAGCAGTAAAACTACAAGGATTGGGTTTAGTAAGGATTGGCTTGTCGAATGTCGGATGTTTTGGGTTATCCTTACTAAACTCAATCCATGTAGTTGCCAGAAACTACAAGGATTGAGTTTAGTAAGGATTGACTTGTCGGATGTTTCGGGTTATCCTTGCTAAACTCAATCCATGTAGTTGAAAGGAAATTTGCACATGAATACAAAATTGAAAAAAAGCATACAATCATGGCGATCCCGTGTTGTTTACCCTTTGGTTTTTGTCCTGATATTGGCGGTCGCATTGGGAGGCTATTTTACAAGGCTTCATTTTGACAAGGCCGTTATCTCCGGCAAATCGAATGCAGCCAGGGAGCATGCCTCAAAACAGGAACCGATGAAAGAAAAAAAGCAGGTGTTGCCGTTGACGGCCATGGCCCCGCCGCCGCCGGTGGTCAATGTCAGCGCGGAAGAGCATCCGACTCAACGCCTGAAACGCCTGAACCCGGCCCCTGCGCCCCAGTACGCCAGGAAGGCGCAGCTGCCCAAAGACCTGACAGCGCGTCGGCAATGGACAAAGCCGCTCGCGCTGCCGGCCATTCCGGGAGAGCCGCCTGACCCGTTCACGCCGCCGCCGATTAAAGTGAACCCGAAACGTACACCTCAACCGGATGTGCCACGGCTTTCTGTGGGTGTTCGAGAGTAAAGCTGAAGGAATTATCTGCATTTTTGCAACAAAAAAACTGGGAGACCTGCATTTTGGACGTGGAGAACATAAGAAAGCTTGTTGAAAAAGAAAAATATCAGTTCTCGAAACATGCGGAACAAAAACGGGAAATTCATATGATCCGTATATGGGAGTTGGAAACCGCATTGAGAAACTGCGAAATAATAGAAGATTATCCGGATGATCCGCGAGGCCCGAGTTGTCTGGTTCTGGGATTCTGCGGAGCCAGGCTGGTTCACATTGTATGCACAATAAAGGAGGATATCGGGGAACTTCTGCTTATCACCCTTTATGATCCTTCTGGACAGTCTCATAAATGGACTGAAGATTACAGAGAAAGGAGATAAAAATGCCCAGAGTCTATTCCCGATGCCATTTCTGCGGAGGAGATGTCTCAGAAAAAAAAGTCACTGTTGACTATCGCTGGGGTAACGAACTTATTGCGATAATTGACAATGTTCCGGCCGGAGTCTGCCCGAAGTGCGGAGAACAATATTTCAGGGCGGAAATCGTGAAGGAAATGGAAAAACTGGCGCATTCCGGGGAAGAACCCGTCAGGATGATAGAAATCCCATACAGGGAAATGGCTATTGCAAGCTGATATGTCACAAAATCATCTGATTAAAAAATTGTCAGGATTGAACACAGCATCTCACAGATTCCTGTCTCCGATAGTGTCAGGGACTCTGCTCATCCTTGCATCACCGGACTTTGACCTGTTCCCCTTGGCATTCATCGGCCTGATCCCGCTTTACCTGAGCATCCGGGATGCAAGGCCGCTTCAGGCCGCGGCCATGGGCTGGCTCATGGGATTCGTGTTCATATTCGGCGGGAGTCTCTGGTGGGTTCCGCTGTTGGAAAACTTTGCCAACTTACCAAGGCTTTCCAGTATCGGCCTGACAATTGCAATATGTGCATACCAAGCATTGACATATTTGCTTTGGGGCGGGATTTGCAGTCTGCTGGCTCGCCGCTGTCGGTTAAACTGGCTGATAATCGCACCGTTCTGCATTGTCATCGCTGAAACAGCCATACCTTTTATATTTAAGACATATCTGGCCATCACCGTCTGGCGGGCATGGCCATTAATTCAGATCGCAGAGATAGGAGGGCCACCCGCTGTTTCAGCCCTGATTGTGTCAGGCAATCTGATCATAGCGGAAGCAGTTCCGGCCCTGAGAAAACAGGGGATGCCCGGAAAGGCTGCAAAAATCGGAGCGGCTGTATTCGTATTTATACTGATACTGGGATGGATCCGGGCAGGCCATATCGCTGTTGTGCGAAAAAAAGCAGCCGCGTTGCAGGTGGGCATGGTTCAGCCCAACTTTGGCATTGTATCTGCTGAGGAGCGAAAGATCAACGGAGACAAATACATCAGAGCGCTGCGTCGGGCTAGTGTTATGTTGGCTGAACAAAATGCCGAACTGATTGTGTGGCCCGAATCCTCTTGGCCGTATCTCTTTGATCGGCAGATGAAGCAGGCATATCCGCCGGGACACCCGTGGGAACTGCGGCCCGGAGTTAAGGGAAGACTTCTTTTTGGTGCGCTCACCCATACATTCGGCGGTGCGGATGTCTATAACAGTGCGGTGCTGGTATCCGAAAGCAGGGCAATTGCAGGCAGATATGACAAAACCCATCTGGTTCCTTTTGCTGAGTATATCCCGTTTGGCGAGACTTTCCCCCAAGCGGCAGAACGCTGTCGGACGAAACTCCCTGACTGGCCGGATATCGTCTCAGGAGAATCGCCGCAAATACTTTGCGATGACGGTTTGCATATCGGAATGCTGATCTGTTCCGAAGATATGAACATGAATTTTGCTCATGAAATAGCACGGCAAAAGCCGAATCTGCTGGTATCCATTGCCAGTGACGCATGGTTCGGGGAGAGCGCGGCTGCCAGACAGCATCTGGCACTGGCCTCCTTCCGTGCTGTGGAAACCCGGCGGGATTTCATTCGCTGTACAAATACCGGCGTTTCAGTTGTTATTGACGCATTGGGGCGTGTGAAGTCAGAAGGGCCGCTCATTGATGTGCCGGTCAATGAGCCGCAGCCGGCAATGGCATTGATGGATAAGGTGAGGCTGTCGGACGTATTTGCGCCGGGGCCTTATGTGGCAAGATTTTTTCCTTATGGATGTTTGGTTTTGCTGGTGGCAATAATAAGTTTGAACCGCAGATCAAAGCGGTCTGCCAAATCTGTGCAATCTGTCTGAATCTGCGATTCAGACACTTTTCAGGAGGACATGATTTATGAAAATTAAAGAAATGTTTGTGATTTTGTTTATGGCCGTTTTATTCTGCGTTTCTTCTTCAATGGCTGGCACTGCCAAGTATTCCTATTTTTCCAAGGGCAACAGATTAGCCAGAGTCGGTACCGGAACCGTGAATTCCTCCCCGACGATTTCCGATATTCAGGACCAGGAGGCCAGTAAAAACAATCCAATGATAACCATCCCCTTCACAGTCAGTGATGCGGAAACCTCAGCCAGCGCATTGGCGGTGGAAGGCAGATCATTGAATGCCAGCTTTGTGCCTGATGAAAATATTGTTTTTGGCGGCTCCGGATCCGACAGAACCGTAACGATCACCCCTGCCGACGGGAAGTTCGGCATGTCTGAGATCATTGTTACGGTAAGAGACGGGGATAATGATAAAGCCAGCACTTCTTTTGCATTTACGGTCAGGGAGGGTGACGGCCCTGTGTTATCTCTTACGCCGGCTATCTATGATGCTCCTGAAACAGGCGGTTCAACGAGCTTCACGGTTAAAAACACAGGGAGCGGCACGATGAACTGGGTTGCGGAGGCTGATGTTCCCTGGCTGACCATTGAGAGCGGAAAGACCGGTAAAAATGATGGAGAGATACGGATAGGTTACGGTTCGCATTCAGGCGACCAGAGAATCGGAACGATCATAGTTACAAGCCCTGATGCCAAAAACAGTCCGCAGACGGTTAAAGTGGCACAACCCCGGGCACCGGTTTTATCAATTATCCATTCCGTTCAGAAATTTGAATCGCAGACGTCCTTTACAACTCAGGTTAAAGTTGCAGATGCAAAAAATTTGGGCGGTTTTGAGATTGAAATCCATTTTGACCCGTCTGTTGTCTGCGCCCAGAGTGTTGAGCAGGGCGATTTTCTCGGTAGCACCGGACGAGCAATATTCCCGGTAGCTGACAGCACGGATTGCGGCGCCGGTGTTATCAGGTATGCAGTGACAACATTAGGCGCAACCCAGGCAGGCCCTGACGGCAGCGGCATTTTAATTACAATTAACTGGCTCTCTTTGAAGAGCGGAAGCACCTCGGGTATTTTTATAAAAGAGGCTCTCTTGACAACCCCGTCCGGCAATGATATTTTATGTGTTGTTCCTGAGACGGATCCGTGTTATCAGGGAGGGCCGTTTGTCAAACTTGTATATGACGATCAGGATGTCGGGGTCGGTCAGACCTTTGCAATGGATATTACGGTCTGCGGTGTTGAAAATCTGGGAAGCTTTGAGTTTGAATTGAATTTTGATCCTTCAGTGCTTGAAGGACAGGGAAAAATCTTACTGGGTGATTTTCTTAAAAGCACGGGCCGGAATCCCTTTGAAGTGGAAAACACCTTTGACAGTGAAGCGGGTGTGGCAAAATATGCTGTCAGCACATTGGGACCGACACCCCCGGGCCCGAGCGGAGACGGCGTTTTGGCTTCGATCACCTGGCTTTTGAAATCAGAAGGAGAATATGCTTTTGAACTGACAGAAATACTGCTTACCGATCTGGACGGTGATGTGATTGAAGTGACAGTTGATGGCAATACCGGTGAGTTGCGTAATGCGATCATTATTTTGAAAATGCTGGTAGGCAGTCCGGCTGAAATGAATTCCGATAGAGATGTAAACGGGAATGGAAAGGTGGGACTGGAGGATGTGATTTATATTTTGCGGGATATTTCAGGTTAGATAACTACAGGGATTGAGTTTGGTAAGGATGGTTTCAAAGCGTTCATCCTTACTAAACCAAATCCTTGTAGTCATAACAAAATTAAGGAGGAAAAAATGAAAGCAAAAAAGAAGTTGTTGGTAACTATCATTGGTGTGTCTTTGTTTATGGGCATGATGACTTGTACGGTCCATGCCGGTGTTCCCATGATGATCAATTATCAGGGCTATCTGGCAGGCACAGGCGGTGAGGCTGTGAATGATACAGTAAAAATGATGTTCAGACTTTACAGCATGTCATCAGGCGGAAGTGTGCTTTGGACAGAGACGCATAACAGCGTGACCGTGAGCAGCGGGATTTTCAATGTTGTTCTCGGAGGAGTGAACGGACTCAGCGAGGGGCTGTTTGACAGTGAGCTTTATCTTGGCGTGAGTGTCGGAAGTGATTCGGAGATGACGCCAAGGCGCAAGCTGAACAGTACGGCGTATGCGATTCGGGCGGCGGTTGCGGATACCTGTACGAACTGCGGAGGCTCACCTTCTGACGGCTATACAAAAGATGAATTAGGCATGACTTCATCACTCTCTTCCGGTGCATCCAAGATAGGCGTCTATGACGAGTTCGATCATTCAAGCGCAACAAATGTCCAAGATATTCTGGATGATTTGGACGAGGCGATTAAAAGCTGTTGTTCAGCATCGCCTGGCTCTGATGCCTGGCAGGAGAATCCAAGCGGTGATCTCTATTACACCGACGGCAATGTCGGTATCGGCACAACAAGCCCGACAGCTAAACTGGATATTGACGGCAACATAAAGGCGAATAATATTGGGAGTGTGTTTACGAGGTGGGGGAATGGGGAATGTCCTGGAGAAAGTGAGCTTCTTTATACAGGGTTCGCTTTTAATGAACACTACTCTCAGGAAGGAGGTAGTGCAGAGCCTACTTGCCTGACGTCAGGGGATTTAGGAGAATCCACAAGCAGTTCAGCTGATATACTCTATCCATTGGGTACGGGGGAGGCGAGCAATGTGCCTCCTGGAATAATTGAAAAAAGAGAAATAAAATGCGCCAAGTGTTATGTCAAGAGCCCGGCTTTTGAGATGTGGGGGACTTCAATTTGCCCGAGGGATTGGACTGCCGCATATACTGGCTATGCAATGGGGGCATCCCATCTACATGCCCATCAAACTAATCGTAAATGTGTTGATAATGTAGATTTCGATTTCAGCGTAATGAATAATAATTGGGGTACTGCTTGGTATGGCACTGTTTTACACAATAACACAGACGTAGGAATTTATGAAACTGGCAGGTTTGTCAAATGTGCAGTATGTATCAGGGAATAGCGTTTCAAAAATTTTAAGGAGGAAAATGATGATGAGAGGCAAAAAGGAAAGAGCTTTGTGTAGTCTCATTGGCGTATTGCTATTACTCGGATTAATCCCTTTCATGGCATTAGCCGAGGTTCCAATGATGATCAATTACCAGGGCTATCTGGCGGACACGGGCGGCAGTCCCGTAAGTGATACGGTGAAAATGACATTCAGGCTTTACAACACATCGGCAGGCGGAAGCGCACTCTGGACCGAGACGCACAACAGCGTGACAGTGAGTCAGGGGATATTCAACGTGGTTCTCGGCGGGGTAAACGGACTGACCGAAGGTTTGTTTGACGAGCCGCTTTATCTCGGCATGAGTGTCGGGAGCGATTCGGAGATGACACCCCGGCGGGAACTGACCAGCACGGCATACTCAATCCGGGCCGGCTCTGCGGAAAAGGTGGCGGGACTGGACACCACAGCCTCATCACAGACTTCCGGTGCATCCAAGATAGGCGTCTATGACGAATTCTATCACTCAAGCGCAACCAATTTACAGGACATACTGGATGATCTGGATGAGGCCATTTCCACAAACAAAGTCTGGTCAAAAAGCGGAAGCGATATTTCCTACAACAATGGCAATGTCGGCATCGGTACCGCAAACCCGAGTGAGAGTTTGGAGGTGACAGGGAATATTAAAGCTACAGGCACAATCTGTGATGGCAATGGGTGTATTGGCGGTAGCTCAGGAGGAGGGGATGTGTTTACTCGATGGGGTAATGGGGAATGTCCAGAAGGAACGGAGCTTCTTCATTCAGGCTTCGCTTTTAATGGACATTACCAGCAAGGAGGAAGCGCCGAACCTACATGCGTAACAGCAGGAGATGTAGGAGCAGAAGGACCTGGTACTAATTATGGTGACCTCCTTCGTCCATTAGGCACTGGTGATCTGCAATTCATGCCTCCTGGAATAATCGAACGCAGAGAAGTGAAATGCGCCAAGTGCTATGTTGGAAACCCGGTTTTTGAAATATGGGGAACCTCTACATGCCCAAGAGGATGGACTAAGGCATATACTGGCTATGGAATGGGTGGTTACTATAATCATGCCAGAAGTAACCGCAAATGTGTCGATAATGTAGATTTCGATGCCAGTGTAAGAAATAATACATGGGGTGAAATTTGGGAGGGTAGTGTTTTATATGAAAATACTGATATAGGAATTTATGAAACTGACAGGTTTGTCAAATGTGCGATATGCATCAAGGAATAACGAATCTGCACGGAGCAGCCATCTACACAGAGCAGCCATCTACACGGATTAGCGATAAGCAAGGATTGGTTCGAGTCCGGCTCGTAATCCTTTTTTATCACGAATCCGTGCAGAAGAACCCAGGCGAATAAGGAGCATAAAATGAGAAAAATTCAGAGACTCCCCCTCGGAGATTCATCTTATGAAAGCATTCGTGCAAATGAATGCGTATATGTTGACAAAACCCGCCATCTCTTTCAGATGGTTGATGAGGGAAAATACTATTTCATGTCCCGCCCCCGCAGGTTCGGCAAATCCCTGACGGTTTCGACACTGCGGTGTCTGTTCCAGGGAAAAAAGAACCTGTTTGACGGGCTGTGGATAGCAGAGAACACGGAATGGGAATGGAAACCGCATCCGGTTATCCTCTTGGATTTTAATGAAATCAGCCATGACACGCCGGAGAATCTGAAATTGAGCCTGCGGAGAACCCTGGAACAGATCGCCGAAGCCCATGATCTGCCTTCTGAGGCCCCTCTGCTGAAGAATCAGTTCAAGGAGCTTATTCTATCTTTGTATCAGAAGACCGGCATGCCGGTTGTGATACTGATTGATGAATATGACAAACCCCTGATCGATCATCTGGGAAAGGGTGAGAAAGCTCTGGAGACTGCCAAAGCGAACCGGGATGTTCTCAAATATTTTTTCGGCGTGATCAAGGGCGGTGATGTCTCATCGGTCCTGCGTCTGGTCTTGATCACGGGCGTGTCCAAATTCAGCAGGGTTTCCATTTTTTCGGAGCTCAACAATCTCGAGGACCTGACCATGACGGAACCCTATGCGGACATGCTGGGATACACCCGGGAAGAACTCGGAACATATTTCCGGCCTCATATCAGGGCCCTGTCCGAGAAGACGGGAATCCCGGAAACCGGAATCATGGAGAAACTGGAATGGTATTATGACGGATACCGTTTTTCAAAACGCGACATCCGGGTGTATAATCCCTTCTCGGTCCTGTCAGTTCTCAAACAGAAGGATTTCAGGAACTACTGGTTTGAGACCGGAACCCCCACGTTTCTGGTGAACCTGCTGAAAGAGAGCGACTATCAGGTGGCGAAAATCGAAAATCTCCAGTTGGACGAGCAAATATTCAGCGTCTATGAAATCGAGCGCCTCCAGCCCGAGGCACTGCTGTACCAGGCCGGGTATATCACCATCCGGGACATTGAGGATGACATTTTCTCATTTCGGTACCCGAATCAGGAGGTCAGGATTTCCTTTCTGAAATTTCTGATGTTCTCATACATTCCCGGAAACGGCAGCGACAAATCACTTTTTCTGCGCCTGTCCGGTTTCCTGAAACAGGAAAACACCGATGCGTTCATCGAAGCTGTAAAAGCGATATTCGCATCCATCCCGTACGCTTTGGAAACAAAGCGGGACGAAGCTTATTTTCATACCATCTTTTATCTGATGGTGTGCGCCTCCGGCGTGAATGCCCGGAGTGAGATAATGAGCTGCAAGGGGCGGGTTGATCTGGTGATGGAATTTCCGGACAAAATTTACATCATCGAATTCAAATGCAACCAGAGCGCACAGGCAGGCATTGACCAGATCCGGGAGAAAGGGTACGCGGACCCGTACAGGCAGTGCGGAAAAAAAATCATTCTCATGGGAATCAATTTCGACTCGGAAAAACGGAATATAATCGAATGGAAAATTGCCTGATTTCAGCCGGAGGAAGAAAATCGAATATATGAGGCAAATAAAATGAAATGGTCAGAAATACGAAGGCAATATCCCGACCAGTTCATTCTGCTCGGAGACATTGTGGAAGAAAGGATTTCGGAAACAGAGTACAGAATCACAGAGGGAAAGGTTCTGAAAGTCAGTGACGACGCAAAGAAGATAAGGGAGGCTTACCAGGATTACAGGAAAAAAGATATGAATGTCATATACTCGCTTCCGAGTACGCCCCCGGATTTCATCGTTGAGAATGTTCCGTTCAGGGGAATCCTGAAATGAGATTAAAACTCCAAAAATGAAAGGTATAATTACAACAATGAGAAAAACACAATTTTTCTTCATCATTTCCCTTTACGTTCTCGTCTGCACAGCACATTCCTTTGCAGAGGAGAACGCATTCAACCCTCAGCCGCCGCGCTACCTGCTCAACCTGAATGCGGATGAATATTCGCTTTTTAATGATGCGGTAGCGGCAGGATTGAAGAAACACGGTGGGGCAATCGAATTTGATCTGAAAGTGGCAAAGATCGCTGATGAAAATCGCTGGATGGTGACAATCCATAACGGAAAGTTGCTCAGAGTCCTAAAGTTCTGGCTCGGGGAGAAAGCGATTGGTCTGCTCTCGTCAGTCCCGGATATCGGTAATCTCAATAAGAAGTATCAGACATCCCTGAAAGCTGTTACCTCAGTGGCAGCCAAAACAGACAAGGCTCAGGAGCAACCGATATGGGATGAAGTTACGCTTTCGGGTCTTGTGACAGAAGAAAGCGGGAACTGGCTCATCAAAGGGAAACAAGGAAACTATCAGATCACCGGCGAACATCTTGAAAACCTGAAACACCTGAAAGAGAAATCCATCGTTGCCCAAGGGATGGTGAAGGTGAAAGACCGGTTTGAAGTCACCCGATTCACGTTGAAAAAAGAGAACACCCTGGAAATCTTTGTGATGAGCCAATGCCCCTTTGGCCAGATGGCGGAATCATCGGTAATCAATTATTGGAACAGATTACCCGACGACCAAAAACCCAAATTGGAAATCCGTTACATTTTTTACAGAGCAAAAGACGGTTTTACCAGCCTTCACGGTGAATCTGAAGTAACCGAGAATCTGGTACAGATGGCTATCCGTGACAATCATCCTGAGTTCTTTCATCAATATCTGCTGGAAAGGATTGAAGACAAATCAGGTGACTGGCGACAACCGGCAGAGGCGGCAGGTCTGGACAATGAAGCGATTCAGACCGTTGAAAGCAAATTTGCAAAGGAGCGTGAAACGCTCATTCAGGCAGAATACAATTATGTCATGGGCACACACCAGATTTTCGATGGCAGCCCCACATATATATGGGAGAGCGAGCGCATTGACGATATCCGGCAAATCGAAGTATTTAAGGACTTGACATTTTCAACACAGGAAAAATGTTCACATTAAGCAGAGGTGTGACAGAGTGAATTTTCTGATTATAACGCTTTTCGGGGAGGCTCCGAACCGCGAATGAACGCGAATGAACGCGAACGGACACAGAACCGTGTGACCGGAATGACGGCCGGGCATCCCCGGATCCGGAGGACGCCCGACCGGGGAACGGTGTGACTCCTCCCTGTGATCCGTGCGATTCGTGTTCATTCGTGTCATTCGCGGTTCGGAGCCTCCCCTAAATCCGTTATAATCAGTGAATTTTCAGCATTATCAAAACTTCACTTGACACTTCTCTCCAAAAACATTAAACAAGGAGAATAACATGACTCAGACAATAACACATAAAATCCGATTACTGTTAATCATAGCATTGCTCCTGCCTGCATTTTCAGGAAGCTCGGTGTATGGCGAGAGCCGATCAGCCAATTATACTTTGCTTACAGATGTATTCAGCGGCGAAGGCCAAGGCGGAAGCTCATCAAATTATACCCTGCAATGTACACTGGGGCAGTCTTCACCCACAGGCCCCTCATCAGGGAATGATTATACCATTCAGGGAGGATTCTGGCATCAAAGAGGAGAAATCCCACCTGTTGAAGATGCTGCAATTCTTTCAATAACACCTTCTTATCAGGAACTCGGAACTCAGGCTTCTTTCAGCACACAGGTTGAAATCGCAAATGTGACCAATCTCGGCGGTTTTAAGTTTGAGATTCCTTTTGACCCGTCCCTTGTCTGCGCTCAGAGCATAGAGGACGGCAACTTTCTCAGCAGCACAGGGCGGACACTGCTTCCTTTACCCAAAGTCATTGACTGCGATACAGGCATCATTGAATATGCGGTTTCATCCCTGGGTGATACGCCTCCCGGCCCCGACGGCAACGGCGTTTTGGTCACGATTCATTGGCAAACCTTAAATAACGGAGGCGAAGCAGAACTCATTCTGAAAGAAATCCAACTGACACATACAGATCCCACCTTGATTCCGAATACCAGCCAAGATGCAACCGTGAAGATAATGGATAATGATTTCTGTCAGAAAAATGACTTTAACGCTGATGGCAAGATAAACATCGTTGATGTGACAAAGGTTGCAGGCATTTATGGTTGTAATGCCGGGGATGCCTGTTATAATTCAGAATATGATTTTGACGATAACGGTAAAATAGAGCTTATTGACGTAACCGCTGTTGCCAATTGCTATGGCTGGTCTCAGGATGCAGGCAAAAGATCCGTTTATTCAATGACCGTTCCGAGGAATCCGGTTTCCGTCAGAATTATATCTGACAGTCAGACTTTCGGCATTGGACAGATGTTTACAATGGATATAATGATCTATGGGGCTGAGAATCTGGGAAGTTTTGAATTTGAACTGAATTTTGATCCCTCGGTTCTTGAAGGAGAGGAAATTCGGCTGGGCAATTTTCTTGGCAGCACAGAGAGAGAAGACCTTGAAGTGGAGAACCGCATTGACAACGAAACAGGGTTGATGAAATATGCTGTCACCACATTAGCCCCGACACCTCCGGGGCCGAACGGCGACGGTCTCCTCGTGACAATTACCTGGCGTCCGAAGGCGGTGGGAGAATTTACCCTTGATATGACGACGCTCCAAGCCACAGATCCCGAGGCAAACACAATCAGCATAGCAACAATGGACGGCCTCACCTTTGCCGTCGAACCGACCGGTGATATTGATCATAGCAACACCATTGACCTGAGCGACGCTATCTTAGCCCTGATGATTTCAGCAGGAATGAATCCGGATGATATCTATTCGGACGCGGATATAAATGGAGATGACAAAATAGGGATAGAAGAAGCTGTTTTTGTGCTACAGATTCTATCTGAAATTGGCCGGGAATCAGGATGATGAACATCATCAGAATGCGGCTTGACGTTGGGCAAAAGCCCGGAAATCAAATTCCGGACTAAAAGCGCATGCTTATATTTTGGGAAATGTTTTATCTTTCAACAACCAGGGATAAACTGAAAAAACGGGATGTCCGGCTCTCGATAATTGCCAGCATCCTTAACATTAACAAGACTCAGTATGTCTGAAAGGTCAAAGGTGATTTATGAATAAAGGTCCTGAAGAAACGGTTGTAAGAACCGACAGAGGACTGTCCGTGGCCGGAACACGGATTACGCTTTACAGCATAATGGATTATATCAGGGCGGACTGGCCTCCCAAGCTGATCCGGGACAGATTCTATCTTACGGACAGATAAATGATGTCCTGGAATATATCAGGGCTCACAAAGAAGAGGTTGAGGCGGAATATGAGTTTGTCTTAATGCAGGCCGAAGAAATACGTCAATATTGGGAAAACCGAAATCGGGAGCAATTTGCCCGGATTAAGGCAATGGGACCGTCGCCCGGAAAAGAGGAGGTATGGGAGAAGATACAGGCTAAAAAGGAACAACTGGGATTGATTTTATTTAAACAGAAAGGAGAACACCATGTTGAGCAGTTATGAAGCTGTCTATCGTCATGGAATGTTGCAATGGATTAATGATGTCCCTGACGGAGATAATCTGCGCGTGATTGTCACCGTTCTGGAAAGGGAGAATGTGCGTGAATTCTCTGAGGAAAGCATTGAAAAACTGCTGCAACGCACCAAAGGTATTGTCAGACCTGCAAAAAGCAGAGATGAGATTGATAGGGATATCGCTGCCATGCGTGCGGAATGGGAAAGGGGATGGGAATGATGAAGCTTGGTTGTGTATTGGATTCCGACATTCTGATTTATCACTTGAACGGGGAACTGGACGATGCCGGAGAACATCTGTTTCTGCGTAAAGTGAAAGAGGGCGCACATATTTCCATTGTCTCCCGAATTGAGATTCTCGGATGGCAGGGGCATACAGAAGATTCCTTGAAAGCAGCCCATGAGCTATTACGCAGACTGACTGAACATCCTCTGGACGCCGAAATTGCCGGCATCTGCATCTCGTTGCGTCAAAATTATCGTATCAAGCTTCCTGATGCGTACGGATCTGCCGCTGATGACACGGAATACCACAGATTTTGATTCAATTCCAGCACTTAAACTGCTTAACCCGTTTGAGAACGAGGAAGATAGGGATGCTGAATAAAATGAATGGTCAGATGGATTTTGAGCGGCTATTCCGGCTCATTTGCGGCTATCTCAGCCCTTGGCAAACAAAAGCACCTGTATGTTGTCTATAAGGAAATCGACCAAGATGACGGCTCCATCATCACAGCATTCATTTCCCGAAAGTATAACCGGAGGATGATTATATGGTCACAGAACTCTTGAAGGAAAAAAACATCGGCCATCTGTTCCAGGCCGCAGCAAACCTCATCAAGCTGCCGCTGACCAGAATGTGGCTCGACTATGACAGGGATGCGGATGTGCCTTACCTTCATTTTGAGGAGAACCCCTCTTCGACCCACAGCGAAATGACGGACAGGGGCATTATTCTCGACTATAGGGATGACATTCTGGTGGGACTGACGATTCTTGAAGCGTCTCATCGATGAACGAAATCCCGGAAATCAATTTCCGGCAGCCTGAAGCCAGCTAACCTCACAGTGCGCTTCAGCGTACTTTGGCTATCAGCCGGGAGATTGATCTCTCGGATTGTTTGTCGCTCAAACAATGAAAGGAACTTGATATTGCGCTATAACTTTGAATGGGATCCTGTAAAGTCAAAGCGAAATATACGCAAACGTAAAATAAGCTTTCAGCGCGCTGCGACAATTTTCCGTGATCCGTATATGATTTCCCTGTTTGATGATGAACACAGTCAGGAGGAGGATCGCTGGATAACAATCGGAAGGGATAGCAACGGAATTCTGCTCGTTGTCTCACACACCTTTCGTGAAGCGGATACATCGTTGTGCTATATCCGCATCATCTCTGCGCGTAAGGCAACAAAGCAGGAAAGAAAACAATACGAAGAGTGAAATCCATGAAAGAAGAGTACGATTTTTCAAAAGGTGAGCGTGGCAAGTTTTACCATCCTGACGCTGAATTCAATCTGCCTGTTTATCTTGATCCGGATATAGCTGAATTCATGCGTAAACTTGCGATAGAAAATGATGCAGACGTCGAAAAAATAGTGAATGACTGGCTCAGAAAAAATATGGAAGAGATGCAGGCTGTGCCGGTTTAATTCATAGTGCGCTTCAGCGCACTTGAGCTGTCAGCCGGAAGATTGATCTTTCGGCTTACGGAGGAAGATATGAGTTTAAAAGAAAAGCTGCAAAAACTGAAAGAAAACAGAACGCATGAGACGGACTGGGAAGCACGAAAAAATGAATGGATCAGAGCGACAGATGAACTTTACGGTAAAATCCGCACTTGGTTTGCCGATCTGGAAGGAGAATATCTGACCTTCTCTTTTCATAAAAAAAACATTGAGGAAGAGTCTGTCGGGACCTATGAAATCAACAGGCTGGAGATAATATTTGATGACGATGACAATGCCGTTATTTTTGATCCGGTCGGAACAAACATTGTCAGCGCCTACGGTCGGATTGATTTTTATCTGAGAGGCTGCAAGGCAGACAAATGCATGATTGTGCGCTTCAGAGAGGATGACGGAAGCTATCAGTGGGAGATACTGAAAGGCGGTAACGGAAAAAGGCGAACGAAGTTGGAAAAGGATGTGTTGGAAAAGATCATGGAAGCATGGATTGACGAGAAAATCTGACTTTTTATCGATCAGAGGAGAAAATAATGCTGATAAGATTCACAGTGGAAAATTTCCTATCCTTTAACCAGAGGACAGACTTTAATATGATCGCCTCTGCTGAGGCCAATCATCCTTACCATGTCGTTAAAGGAAAATCCGAAGAAGAAATCGGTTTGTTAAGAACTGCGATTCTCTATGGTGCAAATGCATCTGGAAAATCCAATCTTATCAAGGCAATAAATTTTGCCAGAGACTTTATTATCGAAGGTGTGGGAAAAAATAAGAATATAAGGGCTGAAAACTTCAAATTAGATAAAAATTGCTATGAAAAACCATCGAGATTTGAATTTGAATTCCGATATAAAGGAAAACAATATGCTTATGGTTTTTTGGTTGATAAAACAAAAGTCTGTGAAGAATGGTTATTTGAGATAGGCCGCCAGCTTGAAGTTCCTGTATTTGAGAGAAACGGAAGCAGAGTTGTTTTTAACTTTCAACATGATATTTTTTCCAATATATCTGATGAAGACAAACAAATACTGAGCTATGAAGTTCGCGGTACAAGAAAAAACTTACTTTTCCTTACAAATTGCCAGGAACGAAATATTGCTCATTTTAAAACTGCTTATGAATGGTTTGATACTGTTTTGGAGATTATAACCCCTAAATCCGAATTATTAAGCTTACTCTTTTTTACAGAGACGGATAAAAATATTACAGACTCCTTTGAGGATATCTTGGATTTTTTTGGTTTCAGAATCAAAAGAATTGATATTAAAGAAACTGATTTTGAAAAGTTTGATGGAATGCCCAAAAAACGTAAAGAACGGATAAAAGAAGATTTTCCAAATGCGGATGAGAAAAAAGAGGGTATAGGCATTTTCTCTGTCAGAAATGGGATTATCAAAAGAGATGATTCAGGTCTGTTAAAATTGTTAAAGCTGACCACCATACGAGATGACAAAGAGGGTAATGAAGTAATTTTTGAGATGTCAGAGGAATCTGACGGTACACGCAGGGTTATATATCTGATACCCATGCTGATGGCTCTGCTTAAAGGCAAGGTCTTTATCATAGATGAAATTGAAAACAGTCTGCATCCTTTGCTTATGGAAAAGTTATTTGATCTGATCTTAAATAATAAAAGGTTCAAAGATTCGGAAAGCCAGTTAATCGCATCAACTCATCAGGTTCATTTGTTAGACATAAAAAAACTGTTCAGAAAAGATGAAATCTGGTTCATAGAGAAAAACAGAAACGGAGAATCACTTGCTTACTCCTTAGCGAATACAGATGTGGAAGACTTGGACTTGGTTAAGGGATACCTTAACGGAAGGTTCGGCGCAATTCCATTTATCAGAGATGTGAAAGAACTGGGCTGGGAAGCGTAAAATGCCAAGAGAGAGAGGAAGGCCCAAGCGATTATTATCGCTTATACATAAATAAGACCTTTATGAAAGGCAATTTCTGATTATAACGCCTTTTGGGAGGCGGTGGATTCCGGGTCAAAAATGATAAGAATCCTGCCGATTCTTATCATTTTTGCCCGGAATGACAGGGCGGGGCCGCTAAAACCCCTTGTCGGAGCAATTTCTGATTATAACGCCTTTTGGGGAGGCGGTGGATTCCGGGTCAAAAATGATAAGAATCCTGCCGATTCTTATCATTTTTGCCCGGAATGACAGGGGGCCGCTGAAACCCCTTGTCGGAGCAATAACGCCTTTTGGGAGGCGGTGGATTCCGGGTCAAAAATGATAAGAATCCTGCCGATTCTTATCATTTTTGCCCGGAATGACAGGGCGGGGCCCCTGAAACCCCTTGTCGGAGCAATTTCTGATTATAACGCCTTTTGGGAGGCGGTGGATTCCGGGTCAAAAATGATAAGAATCCTGCCGATTCTTATCATTTTTGCCCGGAATGACAGGGCGGGGCCCCTGAAACCCCTTGTCGGAGCAAGCTCCCCAAAAGGCGTTATAATCCAACAGTTGATGAATATCCAAAAAACATTTGCACAAATGGGCATCCTTCATGGAAGCTGAAAAGTAGTTTGCACTTTTTCCGACTTGCGGAACGGCTTTGCAGGTCGCTCGGAACGGTTTGCAAAATCGTTCCGCGATAAAATGTAAACTGACAGATGAAGGATGCCCACAAATGTTTATAAATTGTTAGAAAAATTAATTGAAAAAACTTAATAACTTTGATAATGGTCAGGCAATGAAATTCCAAATGAGTAAAAAAAAGGCAAAAATCGGCAGGAACAATCCCTGCCCCTGTGGAAGTGGTCTCAAATACAAAAAATGCTGTCTCCGAAAAGGAAAGGCGCCGCCAAAAACATTTGAAAGCACCCGGCATTTTTATTACAGACAATACAAAATCCGATTAAAGGGAAAAGAGGATATCGAAGGCATCCGACAGGCCGGCCGCCTGGTATTAGATACCCTCGATCTTGTGGAATCGGAAATAAAACCGGGAATGACCACCGATAATATTAATACCCTCGTTCATGAATTCACCGTCAAAAACGGGGCCAAACCTGCGCCTCTGCGCTATCGGGGCTTTCCGAAAAGCACCTGTGTTTCTGTCAACGAGGTTATATGTCATGGGATTCCCGGGGACAGAGTCTTAAATGACGGGGATATTGTAAATGTGGATGTAACTTCTGTCTTAAAGGGATATTTTGCGGACGCGAATAAAACCTTTTTTGTGGGGACGCCCGGGCCGAACGCGAGAAAAATTGTGGAAATATCCAGGGATAGCATGAAAGCCGGGATAAAGATGGTCCGTCCCGGAAACACCATCGGCGATATCGGCTGGGCCATTCAGAAGTCCGCGGAAGGAAGAGGGGCCTCGGTTGTCAGAGAATTCGTGGGCCACGGGATCGGGTTTCAGTTCCACGAAGCCCCGCAGGTCCCCCATTACGGAAAGCGCGGGGATGGGATTCCTCTGGTTCCGGGAATGGTCTTTACCATTGAACCGATGATCAACCTGGGAAAAAAGGACCTGTATCTCCTGAAGGACAAGTGGACGGCTGTCACCAAAGACGGATCACTTTCGGCCCAGTTTGAACAGACCGTTCTTGTCACAGAAGACGGGTTTGAGAGCCTGACGCCTTATGTTTGATGTTTGATGTTTGATGTTTGATACTGGATGCTGGATGCTGGATGCTTGATGCTGGATGCTTGATGCTGGATGCTTGATGCTTGATGCTGGATGCTTGATGCTTGATGCTTGATGCTGGATGCTTGATGCTTGATGCTGGATAATTAAGTTTTGAGTTTTAACTTTTAACTTTTAACTTTTAAGCTTTAAGTTTCAAGCATCAAACATCAGGCATCAAACATCAGGCATCAGACATCAAACATCAGGCATCAAACATCAAACATCAGGCATCAAACATCAAACATCAGGCATCAGGCATCAAGCATCAAGCATCAAGCATCAAGCATCAAGCATCAAGCATCAAGCATCAAGCATCAAGCATCAAGCATCAAGCATCAAACATCAAACATCAGGCATCAAACATCAAACATCAGGCATCAGGCATCAGGCATCAGGCATCAAATATAAAGGAAATTCAAAATGGCTTCCATTGATGAACAGATTCTCAGAGCATCCAAAGAGATTGTTGTGAAATTTATCGAAACCGGCAGGGTCTCTCCGACAGGTTTTTCCGAATTATTTAAAAATATTTACAATACCATTGAAGAGACCGTTAAATGCCCCCAAAAAACAACCAAAGGGGAAACTGGCGAAAAGGAAACATAATTCGGAACTTTTAAGTTTTCAGTTCCAACTTTCAATTTCAGACATGCCCGATTTTTATTTTTTTATTAAACCGGGCAAAATAGTAAGTTTGTGAACAATAACTTCAAATGTGCCTTGACATTTTGAAAAAAATGCAAATTAAATGATTAGGTATCAGTAGTTCTAAAAAAGCTCCAGCCGGATTGGCAGATTCGGCTGGTCAGATCGGATTTTGCCTGACCATGAAAAACCGGGCTTTTTCGGTTTTGAAAGTGTATTTTTTAAAGTGTATTTTTTCATGATAAAAAAAGGAATTTTGCTTATGAGATTCAAAATATCTGTTGCCCTGATGTTTGCATTTTCTGTTTTATTTTCCGTGCCGACTTCGTTGAGGTCCCAACCGCAAAGCGCGCCTGAAATTGAAGAGGTTCCCCCAAATCGTGAGGGGCCGGCTGCCTTTCTGCCGTTGAAAAAATATGAATTTCCATCTGTGTTAGAAGGGGAGGAGGTAATATATAATTTTGTCATCCAAAGCAGAGGCACAGAACCTCTGAAAATTGAAAAGATTATAACGAGCTGCGGGTGTACGGTTGCCTTTTTCAAGGGGGAGGATATCCCTCCCGATGGTGAAGAAACAACCAAAGAGGATATCCCACCCGGTGGTGAAGAAACAACCAAAGAGGATATCCCACCCGGTGGTGAAGAAACAACCAAAGAGGATATCCCACCCGGTGGTGAAGAAACAACCAAAGAGGATATCCCACCCGGTGGTGAAGAAACAACCAGAGAGGATATCCCACCCGGTGGTGAAGAAACAACCAAAGAGGATATCCCACTCGGCGGTGAGGAAACAACCAAAGAGGATATCCCACCCGGCGGTGAGGAAATAATCACAGTCAAAGTGGACACAAAAGGCCGCTGGGGCAGACTCGTAAAGACTGCAACCATTTACACCAATGACAAAGAACATCCGATGCTCGGACTGACAATGAGGGGTGACGTTGAAAGATTTGCCACCCTTATCCCGGAAAGGGTGAGATTGAATGGGTCTGTGGGGCATCCGATAGAAAAAACTGTCAGGATTATTGCTAAAGAAAATTATCCGTTCAAAATTTTGAAAGCCGAGGCAAAAAAGGGAAAGAACATAAGTCTTGTGCTGAATGAAGTCAAAAAAACACCGGATGATGCACCGGATGACGCTGAAAAAACACCGGACGATGCTGAAAAAACACCGGATGATGTCGAAAAAACAGAAAGGACTGAATACCTGCTGACCGTTAAAAACCTGATGAAGGAGAGAAGCAGATATTATGATACCATCATCTTGGAAACGGACAGTCCAAGCAAGCCTAGGATTAAAATAAGCGTCAGCGGCAATATTTTTGAGAGCGGTTTGAAGAAGGAAAAATAGCCGTTTATGCGAGGACATATAGTCCGGAGTCCGAAAATCATTAGACCGGAGTTTGAAAATCATTTTTCGGAAGAGGAAAAAAGGATTTTCAAAGTCAGGTTTTATTTAACCTAAATTGAGCGGTTTTTTTGAGCCGAATACAACTCTCGTTCAGCAAGACCGGGATAACAGCGGTTTCCGAATTCTAACCCGCCGGGTTAAAATCACAAAACATGCGGTGTCAGGCTTGCCGGGCATCTGACCGGTTTTTGCAGATAAGAATCGCTCAATTTAAAAAAAGGAGTTTTGCTTATGAGATTCAAAACATTTATTGCTGTGATCTTTGCATTTTGCGTCTTATTTCCCGTATCGGCTTCTCTGAGTGCCGGAAATGTTCCCGAGACTCAGAACGCGCCGATTGCCTTTCTGCCCTCAGACAGACATGAGTTTCCGTCTGTGGTGGAGGGAACTGACGTAATGCATGATTTTATTATTCAGAACAAAGGCACGGCCCCTCTGAAAATTAAAAAAGTTACGGCGGGCTGAGGGTGTACGGCAACCTCTTTTCCAAAAGAGGATATCCCTCCCGGTGGTGAGGGAACAATCACAATCAAAGTGAAGACAAAAGGCCGCGGTGGCAGACTCGTAAAGGCTGCAACCGTTTACACCAATGACAAAAAACATCCGACCCTCAAACTGACAATGAGGGGCCAGGTGGAAAAATTTGTCACCATTACTCCGAAAAAGGTGAGTCTGAAGGGGATTGCAGGTCAGCCGATAGAGAGATCTGTGAGGATTATTCCCAAAGAAAAATATCCTTTCAGGATTTTGGAAACTCGTGCAAGGAGAGGAAAGGACATACGTTTTAATCTGAAAGAGACAGAAGGTTCTGAATACCTGCTGACTGTTGAAAATCTGATGAAGGAAAAAGGCAGATATCACGACACGATCTATTTGAAAACGGATAGTAAAATCAATCCGGAAATCAGAATAAGTGTCAAAGGCAATATTTCCGACAGCAAGCCAGAGAAGAAAGAATAGCCCTGATTATAAGGGATTTAGGGGAGACCGTAAACTTAAACGTGAACCTGAACGTGAACCTGAACCTGAAACATTCATTTACGGGCAGGTTCAAGTTCAAGTTTAAGTTCACGGGTCCCTAAATCCGTTATAATCAGGAAAAATGTTACCGGGTTTTTTCAGAACCCGGTTTCTTCATTGAACAGAAAGGGAAAAACAACCTGCTATGAAGGATATCAAAGTTGTCGCTTTTGACTGTGACGGCGTTCTTTTTGACACAGTAAAGGCAAACACGGGGTACTATAATCAGATTCTGACGCATTTCGGCAGACCTGAGATGACCCCTGAACAGTTTGCGTATTGTCACATGCATACCGTGAATGAGACGATTGCCTATCTCTTTGGTGATGAAAACCAGCGTGAGGCCGCGGAAGCCTATCGGAAAAACATGACATACAACGCGTTCATCAAAGATATGGAACCGGAACCATACTTGAAACCCCTGCTCAGAAAGCTGAGGCCCGGATACAAAACTGCCATTGTCACCAATCGGACAGACACAATGCCCCTGGTCCTCGCTGAATTCGACCTTGAAGATGATTTTGATCTGGTTATCACCGCTCTTGATGTTTTCCGGCCCAAACCCTTTGCCGATCCGCTTATCAAAGTTCTGGAATATTTTAATGTCGGGCCCCGGGAAGTAATTTATGTGGGGGATTCGGAATTAGATGAAATCGCAGCAAAAGCTGCGGAAATTCCCTTCATTGCATACAACAACCCGTCCCTTGCCGCGGACTTTCATATAACCAGCTTAAAGGAAATTGAAGAACAGTTGACGGTTGACGGTTGACGGTTGACGGTGAACAGTTGACAGTTGACAGTTGACAGTTGACAGTGAACAGTTGGCGATTACAACCGTCAACCGTCAACCGTCAACTGTCAACCGTCAACTGGCAACCGTCAACCGTCAACTGGCAACCGTCAACTGGCAACCGTCAACCGTCAACTGGCAACCGTCAACTGGCAACCGTCAACTGACAACCGTCAACCGAGAAATTAAAATGAACTTAACAGATTATTACAACCATTTCAGTATTGATGAGAAGATTATCCGCAAGGTAATGTCCCAGGCTCTGTCACGCGGGGGCGATTATTGCGATCTCTTCTTTCAGCACAGCATTGCAAATCATATCCGACTGGAGGACAGTGCTGTCAACCGCGCCCATTGCAGTGCCGATTTCGGCGTCGGTATCCGTGTTTTAAAAGGCGATCAGACCGGTTATTCCTTCACCGATGAAATCACGCCGGAGGCCATGAAACTCGCTGCAAAGGCCGCTGCAAACATTGCGGACTCGGGTAAAAAGTCCGGGCCTGTTTCGGTGAAATACCACAAACTGCCGAATTATTATCCCATTGAAACCCCGTGGGAAAAGGTTTCCATTGATCGGAAAATTCCTTTTCTGCAAGAGATTAATGAAAAAGTTTTTGCCGAGGATAACCGGGTAATTAAATGCAATATCTCCTTTGGCGACGGAATCGGTTATATTCTGATCGCGACGTCTGACGGAAGGATTGTGCATGATTACAAGCCGATGATCCAAATCTCCGTGACCTGCACAGCCGAGCAGAAGGGTCAGCGGGAGCAGAATTATTTTAATCTTTCCGCACGCAGCGGCATTGAATTTATGACTCAGGAAACCGTTGACCGGTTGGCAAAAGAGCCTGTCCTTCGGACAATGGAGCTGTTTGACGCGGTGAAGCCCGAGGCCGGAGAGATGCCAGTTGTCCTGGCCGCAGGCCGCTCCGGCATTCTTTTGCACGAAGCCATCGGCCACGGCATGGAAGCCGATTTTAACCGGAAAAAAATCTCGATCTTCTGCGACAAGATGAATCAGCGTGTAGCGGAGAAATTTGTCACCATTGTGGATGACGGCACAAATCCGAATGTCCGCGGTTCTATTAACATGGATGACGAGGGAAATGATACCGAAAAAACGTGTCTTGTGGAAGATGGGATCCTGCGGAGTTATCTGCATGACAGAATCAGCGCCAGACATTACAAAGTGAAACCCACAGGGAACGGTCGGCGTCAGTCCTTCCGTTTTGCCCCCATACCGAGAATGCGCAATACCTACATGCTCCCGGGCCCTCACAAAAAAGAGGAGATCATCCGCAGTGTGAAAAAAGGTCTGTACGCTGAAACATTTACCAACGGGGCGGTCTTTATCGGCGCAGGCGATTTCACATTTTATGTGAAGTCCGGGTATCTCATCGAAGACGGCAGACTGACGCGACCGATCAAGGATGTCAACATTATCGGCAACGGCCCTGAAGTGTTGCGCAACATTGTCATGGTCGCGGATGACTTTAAAATGGCTGAGTCCGGCGGGACCTGCGGCAAAGACGGGCAATTGACGCCGGTATCCCTGGGACAGCCGACCGTAAAGGTCTCCAAGATCACGGTTGGCGGGATTAAATCGTAAAGTCTCCCCAAACTGTCATTCCTGCGAAAGCAGGAATCCACTGTTGCGAAAGCAGGAATCCACCGTAACTGACTGAGACTTCCATATATAAAGAGGGAATCCACTCTCTCGGAACCTGTGGATTCCTGCTTTTATGAAAGTCATAGGGGGTTCTGAGTCTGTGTCAGAAATCCAAATGCCCTGAGATAACAATTCAGATATTTTTTAATAAAATATGAAATATTTTTTAACTCTTTTCAATAAAAGCGGTGACTATATTTTGTTCCGAGCGGTTTTATGTTTCTTTCTGATAATGCCAAATTTTGCCTTGGCAAAAGTTCCCAGATATCCGAATACTTATGCCAAAGATTTTATGGCTGATGCTCCTTGGAGGGTCAAAGGAGTTTCAACGATAATCCCTGTCGGCTTTTTCATAAAAGATTCCGATGTTAATGATTTACCGGACTTGGATTCAGCGGAAATATATCTTTTAAGAAACGGAAGCAAAGAAAGAATATATCGTCATAATTTTGGCGGAATCAAACTTGGACAATTCTTTTGGGAGTGGGTTGCCACAGAATTTGAAAATGCTCCCGCTCACTCCAAAGATTCGGTTCTTGAAGGTCTGAAAAACGGAAATTCCATAATCACTGACGGCCCTGTGGTGCTGATCGGTATAGATAAGAATGGAGACGGAAAACTTGATAAAGGAGATGGAGACTCTATCGTCGGTGATATAGCCCTTATGGAAGATAAGGTTGAGATATTGATAAGCTGGATTGCATATAATGATGTTGGAATAAATAGTATAAAGCTGTTTTCAGGCAAAAACCTGATTCATGAGTTTAACCCGGCAAATGACAGCAGTCTCTCCGGTAATGACCGGGAAGGCTATAAAGTCTTTGAATTTATACCCGATTCAGACCGAATGAACCAATATCTGAGAGCGGAATGTGTCACCCAGGTCTTTATAAACAGTTCAGGATTTACTGATCGTTACAGAGCTTATACAAACCCTTTATATTTTACCTTCCCCTCCCGTCACAGCTCGGATTATAATCCGCAGGACTATGAAATCAGTCTCTCAGAGCTGCTCCGTGTCATCCAGCTTTACAATCAGGGAGATTACCACTGCGACCCCGGCGGAGAAGACGGATATGCTCCTGCAAAAGGCGATGATACCTGCACACCCACAGTTCGGACTACAATCCCCAGGATTGGCATATCACTCTGAGCGAGCTTTTGCGGCTTATTCAGCTCTATGGCAGTTCCGGCGGATACCATGCGGATAACAACGGGGAAGACGGTTTTGTACTGGACAAGCAACTATTAACATTTATCGATTATAACACCTTTCAGGGGGGAATACCCTGTCAGAATGGAGATTAACGAAATGAAACCATCGGAACATCTGTCGTCCTTTATCTCAAAAATGGAAGCCGAAGGGCTTCAGCCCCTTGTGACCGAAACATTCTCATATTACTATGAGAAAGTAATTACCGGCGAAACCGGTCTGCTGTATGACAGCGAGATTACGGCAGTTGACCCGGATGAGATTGCAGATGCGGACCAGCTCGGGGAATACGCCGGAACCGGAAGGAATGTGTTGAAAAACGCTGTCAGAATAACATTAAACGGCGGTCTCGGTACAAGCATGGGGCTGACCACCGCAAAATCGCTTCTTGAAGTAAGGGACGGCAAGACCTTCCTTGACATTATTATGGCTCAGTCAGAAAGGGCTGGCGTGAAACTGGCGATTATGAACAGCTTCAGTACTCACGAGGATACCCTGTCCGCCCTGTCAGGGATGAACCCTTCCGAGTTTCCCCTGACATTCCTCCAGCATAAGTTTCCCAAGATATCTCGGAAGGATTTCACGCCTGCAACTTGGCCCCGAAACCCGGGCCTGGAATGGAATCCCCCGGGACACGGCGATATTTATACCGCGCTCTTCACCTCCGGAATGCTTCAGCATCTCCTTGATGAAGGCATTCTTTATGCGTTTATATCCAATTCGGATAATCTGGGCGCGACCATGGACGAATCGCTCTTAGGCTATTTCTCAGAAAACGGATTCCCGTTCATGATGGAGGTTGCCGAGAGAACCCCTTCGGATGTGAAGGGAGGGCATCTTGCCAGACATAAAAACGGCCGCCTGATTCTGCGTGAAGCCGCTCAGTGTCCGGAAGATGAGACAGACGCGTTCAGGGATATCCGGCGTTACCGGTTCTTCAACACCAATAATCTATGGATCAACCTGAAATTTCTGAAGAATCTGATTGAAACTCATAAAACCGTCCGCCTTCCCATGATCCTGAATCCCAAGACGTTGGACCCCCGGGATCAGGAGAGTCCGCCGGTGTTTCAGGTGGAAACCGCAATGGGGGCCGCGGTATCCCTTTTTGAAGGCGCGACAGCGGTTAAAGTTCCGAGGACCCGGTTCTTTCCGGTCAAAAAATGCAATGATCTTCTGACGGTTCAGTCAGACTACTTTCTCTTTTCAGATGAGAGACTGATCCTGAACCCGAATCGGAAATCAGATACTCTGAAAATAAGCCTTGACCCTGCATATTATGGAAAGATCGATCTCTTTAAAGAGAGATTCGGAGACAGCATCCCCTCCCTAGTCGATTGTGAATCGCTGACCATCGAAGGTGACGTGCGTTTTGAGGGGAATGTGAGGATCAGAGGAAACATCCTTATAAAGAACACCGGTGAATCTCAGGCTGTCATTAAAGAAGGAACGGTTATAGAAAATGATTTGGTCCTGCACACTCCGGATGGAATGGATAAGTGACTATTATGCCGAATATCTCAGTAACGATTATCTCTGCAAACGAAGCTCATAACATTAAGGACTGCTTAGAGAGTGTCAGATGGGCCGATGAGATTGTTCTTGTCGATCATTTCAGCACGGACGGGACCGCTAAAATCGCCAAGGATTTTGGTGTCAGAGTCTTTCAGGAACCCTGGCGGGGCTTTGCCGTGCAGAAAAACAGCGCGATAGACAAAGCTGAGGGGCTGTGGATTCTCAGTCTGGACGCGGACGAACGGGTGACGCCGCCTCTCAGACAGGAGATCGAAGAGACAATACATCGGAAAAGCGCATACAACGGGTATTACATCGGCAGGAAGAATTTTTTTTGTAACCAGTGGATTCGTCACGGGGGCTGGTATCCTGATCGCAATCTAAGACTCTTCCGGAAAAACGCAGGCTGTTTTCAGGAAAGGGCCGTGCATGAAAGGGTCCTGGTGGAAGGAGAGACAGGGTACCTCAGGCATCCCATGGAACATTACACATACACATCCGTGGCCGACTATCTGAAAAGGCTGGAGCGTTACAGCCGGCTGGCCGCTTTGGAAATATCCGACAGAAAGCGGTGGACTCGCTGGCATACGCTGACATTGAGGCCGCTGTTTACCTTTGTGAACATGTATCTGCTCAGAAGGGGGATTCTGGATGGTACGGCCGGCCTTTTTCTTGCGGTATCTTACGCCTATTATACCTTTTTAAAATATTACCGATTTTATGAAGAGAAACTTGATGCTTGATGCTGGATGCTGGATGCTGGATGCTGGATGCTGAATGCTGGATGCTGGATGCTGGATGCTTGATGCTGGATGCTGGATGCTGGATGCTGGATGCTGGATGCTGGATGCTTGATGCTTGATGCTTGATGCTTGATGCTTGATGCTTGAAACTCGGAACTTGGAACTTGAAATTTGGAACTTGGAACTTAAAACTTGGGATTGAAGATTATGGAGAGTGGGAACTCGCCCTCTGTGGCGAAGAACGAAGAACAGGCGACAGACAACGGACAACGGACCACGGACCACGGACCACGGACCACGAACCACGGACCACGGACCACGGACCACGAACCACGGACCACGGACCACGGACCACGGACCACGGACCACGGACCACGGACCACGGACCACGGACCACGAACCACGAACCACGAACCACGAACCACGGACCACGGACCACAGACAACAGACAACAGACAACGGCTGGCAGACCGCATCGAAGATTTCGGGCTTTTCGCCATGATCCTGTGCCTCCCTTTTTTTCAATCACCGACCCTGATAGGACTCGGCATCGCCTTTGTCGGATTTTTTATGAAACGGGTTATCAGCGGGAACTGGCGCATTGAAACGGGCTGGTTCGGATGGGGGGTGATCGCATTCTTTGCGGCAGCTTTTATGAGCGGGCTTATGGCCGATGACAAATCGCTCGGGCTGCGCGGCGCGTGGGATGTGTTCCGATTCGGCAGTATTTTTTTCCTCCTTATCAATGATTACTGCCGGAAAGAGAAACGCCTTATCCTTTTCTGGCTGATAATTCTGGGCACACTGGCCGGTGTGATCTGGGGAATCACCGAATTTATGATCGACCCTGAACGGATAGTGGTGCGTATCAGGAATGTCGGCGACGGCAATCATTCCGGATTTTATATCGCGGAAGTCCTTTGCCTGTCAACAGCCGCGCTGATCCTCCGTTACGGTGATACCCGGCAGATGAAGGTGTTACTGGGTGTGGTTCACTGTATTCTCCTGGGAGGATTGTTCCTGACCCAGTCCCGGTCCGCCTTTCTGGGATACGGCGTTTTCCTGATTTATCTCTTTTTCCGTGATCCGAAATACAGGCGGCAGTTTGCAGTGGCAGCGGTCTGCTGTTTGATCTGCTTTGCCGTGATCGTAACCTTCAAAAGCAGCCTGCGAGAGAAGATGACGGATACGGTGACCTTTGAATGCAGATACCATTTCTGGCGGGCTGCGACTCTCGCATACTTGGAGAATCCGGTTTTCGGAACAGGCCCGAACCATTATCAGCACATGGATTTTGAGCGATACGGAATCCCGGAAGATTTCCGTTACTCCCATCCCCACAGTCTTCCGTTCAAGGTAATCTCCGAATTCGGAACGATCGGGGTGATCGCTTTTCTTTTTATGCTTTACACCTTTACCAGACAATTCCGCAGTCCGCCCGAGGATAAGGAGGCGCAGATATACTTCTGCGGAGCGGTGGGCGCGATGGCGGTTATCCTCGGCGGAGGCTTGTTCAATACAACCCTTCATCATGAAACAGCCATGGTGTTCTCGCTGCTCCTCGGCCTTTCTGCGGCAGGTGAATATTGAAATATTGAAGGTTTTACTTACGATGCCGGCGGACCAGAGCCGCCAGTTCATCCACAACCGTTTTCATCTGCTCTGCCAGAGAGCTCAGTTCTTCCGATGTGCTGGCAGATTCCCGGGCGTTCCGGTGATTCAGAAATAATGATAATATTTCAGCCAGATACAAAGCAACTCCTGAAAAAAGAGACTGGGCAAAGATCAGGTCGGACACTACCGGAATCCGGTGAGGCAGAACCTATCCGTTATCACAGAGCAGAAATCTGAAATCCCTGTGTTTTTTTTTTCTTGACATCACCGAAAATTTTTTGTATCTGGAGAGCCTACGCATAAACTCTTTTTTAATAAACAAATCAACATGATAAGAAATAATTTTCTTGTAGAATTTTGTAAAAATAACTCTTTAGTGGTTTAGTTTAGACTACTATATGTTGTGGTAGCTTATTTTTTACCACATCCATATTTTGTCCACATACAATATGTAGTGGTTGAAATTTATCTTAATTAGCAGTCAAAATCGGCCTTTTACAAAATTTTACAAACGATTAGTTCTTTACAACCCTGATTTATATGGTAAAAACAGTTTATGCGTAGGCTCTATGAGCATCTGACATTTTATAAGCTGCATTCATGATATACCTCCTGATACCTTTTTCATAACCCGTTCGGGACTCATTCCCTCATTCAAGAGTGAGGCGGCAATCTCTTTTCTTCTCGCCGCCGCCAGCTCGTAACGCTCATTCATCAGCGACTCCTCGCGCTTCTCTGCGAGAAGGCGTTCTTTCTCATCATCGCTCAGGGCCTCACGGGCGGTAAATGCCCTGCGAATCACCGGGTTCTCATAATGCGTTCCCATGGTTTCCTCATTTTCCTCGTGGGCATGGTTGAAAAAATACAGCCACTCTCCCAGTCGGTCCCGGAATTTCAGCGTTTTTCCCGTTTTCAATCTGCATAATCTGTGCCATCTGTTTTCCCATTTGGACCGCCTGTTTTATATTCCAAAACTTCTTTAAGTTTTTTCTTTATCATTTTTTTGACCTTATGCTCTGTTGGAAACTTCACTTTATAATAGATCAGGAGCGGGATCAGCTTATTTTTATCTTCTAACAGCAGATAAACAAGACGGAGCCCGCTGCTTTTTCCTATTTTGTATTCTTTCAGCGGGATCCGCAATTTCATAATTGTGAATTCATAAAATCCCGGATAAGCATCTCCCTTTAAATTATCAGCAAGATCATCTATCGCGCTGTTTATGCTCCCCGCACTTCTGGGAAACTGTTTCAGTATTTTTCGGAATTGCCGCTCAAAAGGCTCGGTTCGGATAAGTTCAAAAGGCATCTGCGATTTGTCCCAGTAAGTCACGAATTTCGTCATCAGAAGATATTGCAAAATCTTCAGCCAGTTCCAGCCACTCGGGAAGGACAGCATCCAGGATTTTCTTTATCGGAAAGAGAAAAACACTTTTGCCTGCCTGATTCCGTATTAAAATCAGATTGTCACAAATATCCCGTATCACATTGTAATACTGCTTTATTATCGGCAGCGGGATTTTGCAGGAATCAGATCCCTGTAGCAGCATCAGGCGAGCCGCATTTATGATGACTGAAATTTTCCATATCAGCCTGACAAATCGCCAGTTCATGGAAAAACCAAATTTGGAAATACTTATATGATGAATAATATATTCCATTTCATTTCTGACGTTTT
>JAUCGI010000047.1:2620-35298 GCA_030378035.1 Desulfobacterales bacterium HSG2 | reverse complement strand
ATGGATTCCCGCGTTCGCGGGAATGACAGCAAGGGGCAAATGGATTCCCGCTTCCGCGGGAATGACCGCCATCGAACACCCCCGCTGTCATTCCTGCGGAAGCAGGAATCCACTCTCCGACTTTCAACAATGGATTCCCGCGTTCGCGGGAATGACAGCAAGGGGCAAATGGATTCCCGCTTCCGCGGGAATGACCGCCATCGAACCCCCGCTGTCATTCCTGCGGAAGCAGGAATCCACTCTCCGACTTTCAAACAATGGATTCCCGCGTTCGCGGGAATGACAGCAAGAGCCGCCGTCAAACGCTCCGCTATCATTCCTGCGGAAGCAGGAATCCACTCTCCTCCAAACAATGGATTCCCGCGTTCACGGGAATGACAGCAAGTGGCAAATGGATTCCCGCGTTCGCGGGAATGACAGCAAAGGGGCAAATGGATTCCCGCGTTCGCGGGAATGACAGCAAGGGCCGCCGTCAAACGCCCCGCTGTCATTCCTGCGGAAGCAGGGATTCCCGCGTTCGCGGGAATGACAGCAAGGGGCAAATGGATTCCCGCTTCCGCGGGAAGGACCGCCATCGAACACCCCCGCTGTCATTCCTGCGGAAGCAGGAATCCACTCTTTGACTTTCAAACAATGGATTCCCGCGTTCGCGGGAATGACAGCAAGGGGCAAATGGATTCCCGCTTCCGCGGGAATGACAGCAAGGGCCGCCGTCAAACGCCCCGCTGTCATTCCACTCTCCTCCATTCAAACAATGGATTCCCGCGTTCGCGGGAATGACAGCAAGGGCCGTCAAACGCCCCGCTGTCATTCCCTCCATTCAAACAATGGATTCCCGTGTTCGCGGAAATGACAGCAAGGGGCAAATGGATTCCCGCGTTCGCGGGAATGACAGCAAGGGCCGCCGTCAAACGCCCCGCTGTCATTCCTGCGGAAGCAGGAATCCACTCCCATTCAAACAATGGATTCCCGCGTTCGCGGGAATGACAGCAAGGGGCAAATGGATTCCCGCGTTCGCGGGAATGACAGCAAAGGCCGCCGTCAAACGCCCCGCTGTCATTCCTGCGGAAGCAGGAATCCACTCTCTGACTTTCAAACAATGGATTCCCGCGTTCGCGGGAATGACAGCAAGGGGACAAATGGATTCCCGCGTTCGCGGGAATAACAGCAAAGGCCGCTGTCATTCCACTCCTCCATTCAATGGATTCCCGCGTTCGCGGGAATGACAGCAAGGGCCGCCGTCAAAGGCCCCGCTGTCATTCCTGCGGAAGCAGGGATTCCCGCGTTCGCGGGAATGACAACAAGGGCCGCCGTCAAACGCCCCGCTGTCATTCCACTCTCCTCCATTCAAACAATGGATTCCCGCGTTCGCGGGAATGACAGCAAGGGGGCAAATGGATTCCCGCTTCCGCGGGAATGACAGCAAGGGCCGCCGTCAAACGCCCCGCTGTCATTCCACTCTCCTCCATTCAAACAATGGATTCCCGCGTTCGCGGGAATGACAGCAAGGGGCAAATGGATTCCCGCGTTCGCGGGAATGACAGCAAAAGGGCAAATGGATTCCCGCGTTCGCGGGAATGACAGCAAGGGGCAAATGGATTCCCGCGTTCGCGGGAATGACAGCAAGGGCCCTCGAAGGCCCGCTGTTCCGGGCAAACGGATTCCCGCTTTCGCGGGAATGACAGCAAGAGCCGCCCTCGAAGGCCCCGCTGTTCCGGGCAAATGGATTCCCGCGTTCGCGGGAATGACAGCAAAGGCCGCCATCAAACGCCCCAATGTCATTCCTGCGGAAGCAGGAATCCACTTCACAACTTTCAAAGATGGATTCCCGCTTTCGCGGGAATGACAGTTGTTTTTCCATTCTTCGCTGTAACCAAAGGTCATATTCAGCCACAAGAATGCAAGGAAGGATTATTTCACATCACAGACGAAAAAAGCCCCGCCTTAAAATATTCCCGGTTCAGCCGGGCAATGTTGCTGATGGATATCTCCTTGGGGCATTCTGCCTCACACTCCCTTTCATTGGTGCAGTTCCCGAAACCGAGTTCATCCATTGTCCGCACCATCGACAGCGCACGTTGAGCAGCTTCAGGTTTTCCCTGGGGCAGCAGCGCGAGCTGGGAGACCTTGGCCCCCACAAAAAGCATGGCGGATGCATTGGGACAGGATGCCACACACGCGCCACATCCGATGCAGGCAGCAGCGTCCATCGCCTTTTCGGCATCCTCCTGGGGAACCGGAAGGCAGTTCGCATCCTGCGCGCCACCCGCGTTGACGGAAACAAATCCCCCCGCCTGAATCAGCGTGTCAAACGCGCCCCGGTCCACCGCGAGGTCCTTGATTACCGGAAACGCTTTTGAACGCCACGGCTCAATGAAAATGGTGTCCCCGTCTGAAAAATGCCTCATGTGCAGTTGACAAAGGGTGGTGCCCTTCTCAGGTCCGTGAGAGCGGCCGTTGACCACCACGCCGCACATCCCGCAGATCCCTTCCCGGCAGTCATGGTCAAATGCAATGGGCTCCTTTCCGTCAACGGTCAGCTCTTCATTGACCACATCGAGCATTTCCAGAAAGGACATATCCGTTGAAATATCTATGGCCTTGTATGTTTCAAGACTGCCCTGGGTCCTGGGCCCTTTCTGACGCCAGACCCTCAGGGTCAGATTAATGGTCTCTGACATTATTTATAACTCCTCTGCGTTAGTTCGACATTCTCAAAATCCAGCGGTTCCTTGTGGAATTCAGGCTCCTTGTCATCGCCGGTATATTCCCACGCGGCAACATGACAGAAATTCTCATCATCCCGCTGTGCTTCATTCTCCTCTGTCTGGTAGGCTTCGTTAAAGTGACCGCCGCAGGATTCCCTTCGGGCCAATGCGTCGGTAACCATCAGTTCGCCGAACTCAAGAAAATCCGCAACCCGGCCGGCCCGTTCAAGGCTCTGGTTGAAGTCCTTGTCATTACCCGGAACCAGAACATTTTCCCAGAATTCCCCGCGAAGCTCCTGAATTTTCTTCTTCGCCTTTTCCAGTCCCTCATCCTTTCTGCCCATGCCGCAGTAATCCCACATGGTCAGACCGAGTTCCCTGTGGAAATCATCAACGGTCCGTTTCCCCTGGATGGAAAGGAGTTTGTCAGTACGCTCCCTCACTTCCTTGGCGGTATCTTTGAACGCGGGATGATCGGTGGTGATTTCCGGGAAGGATGTGCCGGCAATGTATCCGCCGATGGTGTAGGGAATGACAAAATATCCGTCCGCAAGTCCCTGCATGAGCGCGCTGGCACCCAGACGGTTTGCCCCGTGATCCGAGAAATTGGCCTCACCCATGACAAACAGGCCGTCAACCGTGCTCATCAGGTTATAGTCAACCCACAGACCGCCCATGGTGTAATGCACCGCGGGATAAATCATCATCGGAGTCTCATAAGGATCCTGAGCCGTGATCTTTTCATACATCTGGAAAAGGTTGCCGTATTTCTTTTCAATGACATCCTTGCCGTCCCTTTTGATGGCATCCGCAAAATCGAGATAGACCGCCAGCCCGGTATCCCCAACGCCCTTGCCTTCGTCACACTGGGCCTTGGCGTTTCTGGAAGCCACATCCCTCGGGACCAGGTTGCCGAAGCTCGGATATTTCCGCTCCAGATAGTAATCCCTTTCCGATTCCGGAATCTGATGGGGCTGCCGTTTGTCCCCCATATCCCTGGGAACCCATACCCGCCCGTCATTTCTCAGACTTTCGCTCATCAGGGTCAGTTTGGACTGATAGGTTCCATGCACCGGAATACAGGTGGGATGAATCTGGGTGAAACACGGGTTCGCAAAAAGCGCGCCCCGTTTATATGCCCGATACGCTGCTGTCACATTGGAGGCCATGGCATTGGTGGAGAGGAAGAAAACATTCCCGTATCCGCCGGTTGCCAGAACCACCGCGTGGGCTTCATGACATTCCAGTTCACCAGTCACCAGATTTCTGACAACAATTCCCCGGGCCTGCCCGTCAACAATGACCACATCCAGCATTTCCCGACGGGTGAACATTTCGACCTTTTTAGCTGCAATCTGGCGCGACAGAGAGCTGTACGCACCCAGAAGGAGCTGCTGCCCGGTTTGTCCCCTGGCGTAAAAGGTTCTGGATACCTGTGATCCCCCAAAGGATCGGTTGGCAAGAAGTCCGCCGTAATCGCGGGCAAAGGGCACACCCTGGGCAACGCACTGGTCAATGATGTTGTTGCTGACCTGGGCGAGGCGATAGACATTGCCTTCCCTTGCTCTGAAGTCACCGCCTTTTATGGTGTCATAAAAGAGACGCCAGATGCTGTCCCCTTCATTGGTGTAATTTTTGGCTGCATTGATACCGCCCTGGGCCGCGATGCTGTGCGCGCGGCGGGGGCTGTCCTGAATGCAGAAATTTTTGACGTTATAACCCAGTTCGGCAAGCGACGCGGCTGCCGCACCGCCTGCGAGGCCCGTACCCACCACAATGATATCAAATTTCCTTTTGTTGGCAGGATTTACCAGTTTCAGTTCGAAACGGTGCCTGTCCCATTTATCCTTGAGATGGCCTCCCGGGATTTTTGCGTCAAGCTCCATATTTCTTTCCTTTCTTTGCGATATTACATGAATCCGGCTTTTGTTGCAAAAAAGGATTTTTGCACTCCGGAGTTTTTGCACTCCGGATTTTTGCAAAAAGGATTTTTGCACTCCGGAGTTTTTGCACTCCGGATTTTTGCACTCCGGATTTTTGCACTCCGGATTTTTGCAAAAAGGATTTTTGCACTCCGGATCAGACCGGCTTCCGGTAATATGGCATAATTATCTGTTAAAGACTCAAGATATAGCCCGGAATAAGGCCGAAGCCTATTCCAACAACAAGGCTGAACACAATGCCGACCCCCTGGATAAGGGGCATGTATTTCGGGTGATTGGCGCCGAGGGTCTGGAACGCGCTCCAGAAACCGTGACTGACATGAATTGCGGCGACGATCACCGCGGCGATGTAAATAATAACATACGCCGGCTGTGAAAGGGTGTTGGACACATTCTGAAAGACCGTCATGGTTTCATCATAATTCACAAAGCGGAGCTGGATCAGATGAAGAACAATAAAAGCCAGCAGCAGAATGCCGGTATAGGGCATGGTTAACGATCCGATGGTGCGTCCCCCCGCGTTTTTGTTAACCTTGTATCCCTCCGGCCTTGCGCCCAGGTTTCCGAAAAACAGGGTGAGACCGGTCAGAACATGGATGATTGCCAAAGCCAGAAGGCCCAGCTCCGCCACGGTGACAAGCGGTCCGTAAGAGTGAAGATGTTCGACATACGCGCTGAAAAAATCCTTTCCACCGTACAGCGTGAGATTGCCGATAAGATGTACCACCAGGAAGCCGCAGAAGCAGAGGCCGGTGATGGCCATCATCAGCTTTTTCCCGATGGAACTCCCAAGGGTGTTGGTAAACCAGTTCATTTTTCCCTCCGTTTAAATTAAAATTAAATAAGGTCTGAATAATTTTCCCATCGGACTTCCAAAGTTTTCAAAACTTGGGAATCTTATTCAGCCGCCATAATTAACAGGGATTGAAATTAAATAGTGACGCGATCAGGCATCCTTCTTATGTCGGTCCGCACTTTGCCCGCGGAACAGATTTTCAAGCTGTTCCGAGCGACCTGCAAAGCCGTTCCGCAGGTCGGAAAAAGTGCAAAACACTTTTCAGCTTCTATGAAGGATACCCGCGATCACATTACTCAGTTTTTATCCCCTGAACATAAACTTGGCTTTTTAATGGATTTCATTCAATCTGTCAACATAAATTTGTATTTTCAAAGAGTAACAACTGTGTATTTTCAGACATCTTGAATAAAGCCGGGAAATTTACCCTTTGCATCAAATCCGAACCGTTTCTGGATTGCAAAATCCTTGACACTGTAAAACAGTTAATATAGACTTAAAAATTTTTAAGCTTTTGTGGGGAGTAATTGAACATCCTAAGCGCAACATGGGCACTCTTGGTGCAGACCTATCCGATTTGTATGTAATTTTAACCGCAGAGGCTACAGAAACTCCGCGTTTTCTGTGAAACCTGTGTTGAAAAATCGGTGGCTCTGAAACATTTCCCACGGATTGACAAATCCGGTCAGGTCCGAATTTCTTAACAGAACACTGATGAGCATAGATGGAGGTTTCCAAAACTGCTAAAATACAGCATGGAATCAGGTCCAAACCACTTTTCCATTTGGATGAACAGACTGCGCGCCTGCATTGGCAGGCGGCAGATGAAATGGGCAGATTGTTTGGTCGCCGTTCCATCCTTCACAAAAGCCGAAAACTAGTTCCCGAGAAATGGGCTGTCCAATTAATAATGATATACTTTATGTAGAACGATTTTGTAAATCGTTCCGAACGACCTGCAAATCCGTTCTTCAAGTCGGAATTTGGCAGGCGGCAGATGAAATGGGCAAGTTGTTTGGTCGCCGTTCCATCCTTCACAAAAGCCGAAAACTAGTTCCCGAGAAATGGGCTGTCCAATTAATAATGATATACTTGTCGAAGGGCATCCTTTACACTTTATGTAGAACGATTTTGTAAATCGTTCCGAACGACCTGCAAATCCGTTCTTCAAGTCGGAAAAGTGTGAACCACGTTTCACCTTCTATGTATGTAGAACGATTTTGTAAATCGTTCCGAACGACCTGCAAATCCGTTCTTTAAGTCGGAAAAGTGTGAACCACGTTTCACCTTCTATGAAGGATGCCGTCGAAGGTAACACTTTAAAAAATGGTCATATCAAAATTCTGTGTACAGGACAAAAAGCTTCGGGTGCCTGAAAACTGGCACGCTGTCGTTCCGGGCGGAAATGCCGGGAATCGTTCCCTGAGCCTGTCGAAGGGGATTCCCGGCGTTTCCGACCCGGAATCCACTTTTTATCCTGTACTCAGATCAAAATTATAACTTTGTCAGTCTGATTGGTACAATCCCAAATTTTTAAAACTTAAAACTTAAAACTTAAAACTTTACACTCATAAGTGTAAACTGATAAATCAATGGTTCGGACAGCTTTTGTGAAAAGCCACTCAGATCGCTGTTCCGGGAACAGGACAGCGCGGACTTCCCGAAACCGGGATGCCCGTCTTGCGGGGCGTGTCGGCGGTCCTCCCGACATCATAAAAAATTGTCCGAAGTATTGAGGCATCTTTCATATTCGTTCAAAAATAGTTTACACTTTTTTGAAGAACAACGGGACGCGGATGTACGCAGATAAACGCGGATGGGTTCGTTCTTTCAAAAGTGTCAACTGGCAAATGAAGGATGCCAGTATTGATAAATGAAAGACTTATTTTAATTTGGAGCTATTTTTATGGAATTCGGAGAAATTGATATTATCCACATGATACAGAACGCCGGTTTTGTGGTTCAAATGGTGCTTCTTCTGCTACTTTTTTTTTCCATAACCTCATGGGCGATCATCTTTATTAAGTACCGATATATCAGAAGGGCATACAGAGAGTCCGCTTTTTTCACAGATATCTTCTGGGAAAGCCGCGATCTTGCTGTTGCCTTTAAGGAGGCAAAGGAGCTGCCCGGCAGTCCTGTTGCAAGAATCTTTCGTATCGGATATCTGGAACTGAAAAGAGTGAGCGAATCCGGCAATCTGCTGCCCCCGCCGCCTCACGAGGGAGAGCCTCTGACTCTGAGCGGCAGATTGGCGGGGATCGATAATGTGAAGCGGTCCCTGAACCGGGCCATCAACACGGAAGTCACCCGGATGACCCAGATGATCCCCTTCCTTGCCACAACCGGAAACACGACCCCTTTTATCGGTCTGTTCGGGACGGTGTGGGGGATTATGAATTCCTTTCATGGTATTGGTCTGAGGGGATCAGCCAGTCTTGCTGTGGTGGCACCCGGTATTTCCGAAGCGCTGGTGGCAACCGCGGCCGGCTTGGCGGTCGCGATCCCCGCGGTGATCGCGTTTAACTATTTCATGCAGAAGATCAAAATCATTGAGGCCGAACTGGAGAGCTTTTCGGCTGATTTTCTGAATATTATTGAGCGGGATATTCGGTGATGGAATTTTTTCAGGGGACTTTGAGGTAAAACATTGAAGATTACACTCAAACCAAAAAATCAGAAGAATCCTGAACCGGTTTCCTGCATGTTGATGATTGCCAGACGTCATATCAGGTGGCACGCGCCGGCAGAGATGTAAACTTAGGATTTGCTCTTAATCTTAATCTTGTCCGTTTGATTAAGAGCAAGAGCAAGATTACCTGTGATTAACTTGGATTTTAGTTTGAATCAACGCGTACATGGATAATTGTCCTGTTAGGAGGTATGTTATTTATGATAAAAGATAAAAGGAAACGCGCATGTTGTCGCCAGTGTATAAGTAATCTCAAGGCTTATGGTAATCAACTGACAGCCTTGGATCACTTTCCCTATTGTGTCAGGATAGAGCAGGATGATTTTAAGGCATATCTGGCCGGCAAGCTTGTCAATGTGTATGACAAGGAGCAGCGACGATGGTTTTGGGAGTCACGAAGATGATGCCTAATCTTGATTTTAATCTTGATCTTAATCCTGATCGCGACAAAAACAGGTTAAGATCAAGAGCAAGAGCAAGATCAGGAGCAAGATCAGGAGGAGCAAATTGTCCAATTGGCCGAAACGCAGATCAGGCGTGGGATGCATGGTTCTGACCAAAGAGGCGGATTCCCGCTTTCGCTGGAATGACAGTTGTTCTGTTCCGGCCGGCCCGAAGCTTTGCGCCCTCATAAAGACCTTTGTGCCTTTCTCTGTGCCTTTGTGCCTCTGTGTGGGATTTCTTCAGGATTTTCACCCGGTTTTCCAGAGCCTCTTTTACGACTGACGGCATTTGCTGTCTCCTAAATTACATTCGATCTGTGGTTCTAATGAATATCTCCGGCAATCCGAATCCCGATCTGCGTAAGCCACACCAGCCCGGTTTCAGCCCCTTCGGTCAGGTCAAATTCTGTCCATTTCTTCTCCCGCAGTCCGTAAAGGCATTGTATTACATCAGTTGGTTCGGCTTCGGTGATTCTGAGCAGTTCGTTATACATCATTCTGGGTTCTCCGGGGTGCTGTTCAAAATAACTGTGGAGAATTCTCAGGATTTCTGTGTCAAGATTTTCAGGTTTCACTTTCAGTTTCACTTCCGCGGGCGATGCGGTGTTCATGCGGAGTGCGGCGAAAACCTCATCCGCCGATTCCGAGAGGGTGGTGATTCCCAGGGGCGGATGCCGGCCTGTTCCGAGGCCGAAGACCGGCATGTCCTGAAAGGCGGAACGGATTGCCTGCTGCCAGATGCGTCCGAAATCCACAGGGCCGGACGGAACCAGCACCAGCACCGCTCCGCCCCTGCATGCCTCTCCTGCCTGTCTGAGAAGATTGGTAGCCGGATTTAGCAATCCCAAGCGAGCGTGCAGAGGATGGAAAATCCCCCTGCTCCCGTCGGTCGCCTTTCGGCATCAAAGAGTGCTCAACGCCTTTCGGCATCAAAGATCATGGCGGCTTCATAGAACCAACAACGAGATGAATCTGTTGTTTGTGCTCAACGCCTTTCGGCATCAAAGATCATGGCGGGCAACCCGATCTGTCTGAGATGGCTCTCCACGCGTGTGCTCAACGCCTTTCGGCATCAAAGATCGTGGCGGGTATAACGAGCATCCGACGGAGAAATATATGGTCTGTGCTCAACGCCTTTCGGCATCAAAGATCATGGCGGCCTTATTCCTCCATAGAGACTATTTTTTGCAAATAAAAGTGATCAACGCCTTTCGGCATCAAAGATCATGGAGGTTTGTAACGTGAGCCAGGTAGCCCCGGAAATTCGGTGCTCAACGCCTTTCGGCATCAAAGATCATGGCGGTCAACGGCTCCCGCCGCAATATTGAGTTCGGTCAGTGCTCAACGCCTTTCGGCATCAAAGATCATGGCGGGTAAAGTTGGCCATAAGACTGATGCTGTTCTTAAGGGTGCTCAACGCCTTTCGGCATCAAAGATCATGGCGGTCTCCCAAACTTCCTGAAAACAGCGATTGGCTGAGTGTGCTCAACGCCTTTCGGCATCAAAGATCATGGCGGACCTATTGAGGTAACCATATGGTATTTTTCCATATCGTGCTCAACGCCTTTCGGCATCAAAGATCGTGGCGGCCCCTCCGCCGGGCAGTCGGAAATTGACCTTTGGGTGATCAACGCCTTTCGGCATCAAAGATCGTGGCGGGTTCCCGTGTGTCGGGATCAAACATGCTCTCTCGGGTGCTCAACGCCTTTCGGCATCAAAGATCATGGCGGTAATTGGTAAGTGGAGATGCGCTGAGGCTCTTAGGTGCTCAACGCCTTTCGGCATCAAAGATCATGGCGGTGACTCAATATTAAGGGATTGCTATTTAAACGGATATGTCCGTTTAATCCCCGGAATCCGCTGTCACATCTGACCCGGGAATATCCGTTTAATCCCCGGAATCTGCTGTCACATCTGACCCGGGAATATCCGTTTAATCCTGAAATCCGTTGTCATATTCCCTGGCCTCCCCAAAATCCGTTATAATCCGTTTTGTACTCCGGACTGAAGTATCGGTTTGAAGGAGACCGGGAATATGACAACTATGACAACGGATAGGAGGATTAAACGGATATGTCCGTTTAATCCCCGGAATCTGCTGTCGCATCTGACCCGGGAATATCCGTTTAATCCTGAAATCCGTTGTCATATTCCCGGGCCTCCCCAAAAACCGTTATAATCAGTAAATTTTGTACTCCGGACTGAAAACCTGATCATCACATAAAAAGGTACCCTTCCCTGTCGCAATGCTGACATGGCAGTGATAGGCCATAAGTGCATTTGTTGCATATTTCGCAATGCCACTCTCTCCAGTCCCTGCACTGGTTGCATATCTCACAATGCCATGTGTGGCTGTCATCCACGATATCATTCCAGCAGAGGGAATACCAGAAAAGTTCCCCGCATTTTCGGCAGGTGTGGCCTTTCAGAAGCTTTTTCAGGGGCACCTCCTCACATTCACAGGGAAGCTCATATTCCCGCTCCAGTTCCGCTTCTGAGAGTTTTTTGTATTTGGAAATGTTCTGAACGGCGCAGACGGACAGTTCCTCCACATTCACTCCGTTAAGCGGATTTTCACAGCCGGTGCATTTGCACCCCTCATCGCAGGGTTCGTTGTTTTTCAGACAGGTACACCGTCTGCTCCTACATCCTGTTTTGCATTTGCAATGTACGGTTTTTTCCATTTTGTTTGTCTCCTTGTCTGTCTCAGGCTGCCTGACAGATCCGTTCTGACGGGGCGTATTTATGACCCGGGAGAAAATCCGGGGATCGGAGGATGAATATGACAACTATGACAACGGATAAGAGGATGAAACGGATTTTCTGATATCCGTTCAGTCCTGAAATCCGGTGTCACATATCCGTTCAATCCTGGAATCCGTTGTCATATTTGCCTGTCAGACAGCATTTCTCACACATTCCCGGATATTCGTCCTTATGGTCTTGCAAGCCATCTTCTGAATATCTTCATCCGTTCCTTTCCCCGCTAATCGTGTTTGGACGATTTCTTCTTCCGAAACTCATCTTCCATCCACTTCAGCATTGCCTTGCTTTCCTCAACTTTCCACCCCTTGCCAATGAACAGCCTGAAATCCGCTTCAAGTTCCGGTCTGAAGTCTTCCTCATTTGAAATTATGGAGACGGTTTTCTCATAGTATTTTCTTGCTGTTTCCGAGTCGCCTTGCAGGAAATAGGTATGACCGAGATTAACAGTCCAGGCAAAACTATCCGAGTCCAATTCATGCGCCTTCTTAGTCACCTCCTGTGCTTCCTCAAACCTACCCTGCCTAATCAATACCCATCCCAAATCTCCCAAAGCTATCTCGGAATCAGGAAACAGTTGAACGGCTTTCCGATAATCAGCTTCTGCCTGTTCCAACTGATTCATCATGCCGTAAGAAAGTCCCCGATAACGGTAAGCATTGTAAAGATTCGGGTCCAGTTTGATTATATCAGTGCAAACCTCAATAATCCTGTCATATTCCTTATGTTTCAGATAGTCATCAACATATTTAAGCAAATGTAAGGCCTGCTGCTTTGGAAGCGATCTCAGTCTTTCCTGCGCCTCTGCATTTCCTTTATCTGCCGCTTTCTGATACCATGCTTTCGCCTGTTCATAGCTGCCATCACGATTATGGATAATGCCAAGCTGCAACAAGGCATCCGCATCCCCGCTTTCGGCTTTACGCAGCCAATAAAAGGGGTGGGTTTCGGGCCACTTCGGAGGGCGGGGTCTGACGCAGTACAGGTTTCGTTCAGGCGGGATTGGCCGCAATTCAAGATTAACCAGTCTGAGATTGTAATCCTGCCCGGCATCTCTGAGTTTTTCCTCCATGGGACGTGAGTCATACAAAAACGACAAATCCCACAGCCGGATGGTACTGTCAGATGACCCCGATGCCAGGGTCTTTCCGTCAGGAGAAAAACTCACGTTGAGGACAAAATCCGTATACCCGGTCAGCAGGCTCTTTTCTCTGCCGGTCTCCGCATCCCACAGCCGGATGGTCTTGTCAGATGACCCCGATGCCAGGGTCTTTCCGTCAGGAGAAAAACTCACGCTGCTGACATCATTCGTATGCCCGGTCAGCAGGCTCTTTTCTCTGCCGGTCTCCGCATCCCACAGCCGGATGGTATTGTCCCAGGACCCCGATGCCAGGGTCTTTCCGTCAGGAGAAAAACTCACGCTGCTGACATAAGACGTATGCCCGGTCAGCAGGCTCTTTTCCCTGCCGGTCTCCGCATCCCACAGCCGGATGGTATTGTCTTTTGACCCCGATGCCAGGGTCTTTCCGTCAGGAGAAAAACTCACGCTGCTGACATCATCCGTATGCCCGGTCAGCAGGCTCCTTTCTCTGCCGGTCTCCGCATCCCACAGCCGGATGGTATTGTCCCAGGACCCCGATGCCAGGGTCTTTCCGTCAGGAGAAAAACCCACGCTGAAGACCTAAAACGTATGCCCGGTCAGCAGGCTCTTTTCCCTGCCGGTCTCCGCATCCCACAGCCGGATGGTATTGTCAGATGACCCCGATGCCAGGGTCTTTCCGTCAGGAGAAAAACTCACGCTGCTGACATCATCCGTATGCCCGGTCAGCAGGCTCCTTTCTCTGCCGGTCTCCGCATCCCACAGCCGGATGGTACTGTCCCAGGACCCCGATGCCAGGGTCTTTCCGTCAGGAGAAAAACCCACGCTGAAGACCCAAAACGTATGCCCGGTCAGCAGGCTCTTTTCTCTGCCGGTCTCCGCATCCCACAGCCGGATGGTATTGTCAGATGACCCCGATGCCAGGGTCTTTCCGTCAGGAGAAAAACTCACGCTGCTGACATAAGACGTATGCCCGGTCAGCAGGCTCTTTTCCCTGCCGGTCTCCGCATCCCACAGCCGGATGGTATTGTCCCAGGACCCCGATGCCAGGGTCTTTCCGTCAGGAGAAAAACTCACGCTTCTGACAGAAGCCGTATGCCCGGTCAGCAGGCTCCTTTCTCTGCCGGTCTCCGCATCCCACAGCCGGATGGTATTGTCCTCTGACCCCGATGCCAGGGTCTTTCCGTCAGGAGAAAAACTCACGCTGCTGACAGGAGACGTATGCTCGGTCAGCAGGCTCTTCTCTCTGCCGGTCCCCGCATCCCACAGCCGGATGGTACTGTCCCGGGACCCCGATGCCAGGGTCTTTCCGTCCGGGGAAAAACTCACGCTGCTGACAGGAGACGTATGCCCGGTCAGCAGGCTCTTTTCTCTGCCGGTCTCCGCATCCCACAGCCGGATGGTCTTGTCATTACTGAGTAAGCCACCCGACCCCGATGCCAGGGTCTTTCCGTCAGGAGAAAAACTCACGCTTCTGACAGGAGACGCATGCCCGGTCAGCAGGCTCTTTTCTCTGCCGGTCTCCGCATCCCACAGCCGGATGGTATTGTCCCGGGACCCCGATGCCAGGGTCTTTCCGTCAGGAGAAAAACTCACGCTGCTGACAGTAGCCGTATGCCCGGTCAGCAGGCTCCTTTCTCTGCCGGTCTCCGCATCCCACAGCCGGATGGTATTGTCCCAGGACCCCGATGCCAGGGTCTTTCCGTCAGGAGAAAAACTCACGCTGCTGACAGGAGACGTATGCCCGGTCAGCAGGCTCTTCTCTCTGCCGGTCTCCGCATCCCACAACCGGATGGTACTGTCCCGGGACCCCGATGCCAGGATCTTTCCGTCCGGGGAAAAACTCACGCTTCTGACAGAATCCGTATGCCCGGTCAGCAGGCTCTTCTCTCTGCCGGTCTCCGCATCCCACAACCGGATGGTACTGTCCCGTGACCCCGATGCCAGGGTCTTTCCGTCAGGAGAAAAACTCACGCTGAAGACCCAAGACGTATGCCCGGTCATCAGGCTCTTTTCTCTGCCGGTCTCCGCATCCCACAGCCGGATGGTCTTGTCTCCTGACCCCGATGCCAGGGTCTTTCCGTCAGGAGAAAAACTCACGCTGATGACAGGATCCGTATGCCCGGTCAGCAGGCTCTTTTCTCTGCCGGTCTCCGCATCCCACAGCCGGATGGTACTGTCCCGGGACCCCGATGCCAGGGTCTTTCCGTCCGGGGAAAAACTCACGCTGCTGACATAAGACGTATGCCCGGTCAGCAGGCTCTTTTCTCTGCCGGTCTCCGCATCCCACAACCGGATGGTATTGTCACTGGACCCCGATGCCAGGGTCTTTCCGTCAGGAGAAAAACTCACGCTGCTGACAGGAGACGTATGCCCGGACAGCAGGCTCTTCTCTCTGCCGGTCTCCGCATCCCACAGCCGGATGGTCTTGTCTCCTGACCCCGATGCCAGGGTCTTTCCGTCCGGAGAAAAACTCACGCTGCTGACATAAGACGTATGCCCGGTCAGCAGGCTCTTTTCTCTGCCGGTCTCCGCATCCCACAGCCGGATGGTACTGTCCCGGGACCCCGATGCCAGGGTCTTTCCGCCCGGAGAAAAACTCACGCTTCTGACATCATTCGTATGCCCGGTCAGCACTCCTTTTTGTTTGCCGGTCTCCGCATCCCACAGCCGGATGGTATTGTCATTTGACCCCGATGCCAGGGTCTTTTCGTCATGAGAAAAACTCACGCTCCAGACAGCATTATTATGATGGGAACCGACAGGCGATGAAAAAATCACCGGGTAAACTGGATGACTCATAACCATCTTGGTCGTCTTTGCTTTTCCGGCCCCTGACCGATCCGGATCAAAGCTGGCAAGAGCATGAAGTGCATAAAGCCTCCCGGTATTAAAATTTTTGCTTTCTATCGCCCTTTCCGCTTTCTCACTGAAAACAACCCCCAGATTATGCCGTGCTTCAACCAGCCGTTCATTCGCTTCTTTCCCCTTCTGCTCCGCTTCCAAAGCATTTGCCTCTGCCCGCACCTTTTGCCGAACAGCCTCCTGATAAGCCCTATACGTCTGATACCCAAAAATCCCCCCCACAAGCACCGCCACAAACATCAGCAAAAACCCAACCTTCAACAGCAGCCCCCGCCGCTTTTTCCTCACCTGCCTTTTCGACCGATCCACAAACCCCTGCTTCTCAGGCGTCAGAATCAACTGCTCCCTAAAAGGCGTAATCATTTCCAAAGCACTGACTTCCAGCAGCAGACCGGTTGAGTGATATGCTTCATAAGCACGGTCAATCACCTCAAGAGCCTTTGTCACCTCCCTCTCGCTCTCCTCAATCCATGCCCCGATATGCCTCACCAGATACTCATGGCTCAACTCATACCGCGCCTCACCCTCCGCATCTTCCACCCGGACCAGCCGATCCCGGACAAATCTGTCCAGATAATCCCTCCCCAGCTCCTCCTCACCCATCTCCAACCCCGAACTGTTGATCCGGGAGACCAGCTCTTCCGCAAAAGAAGCCCGTTTCGTACCCTCTGCCGTCACCAGAGATTTCAGAACCGCCCTGGCTTTGTGCTGCCCCTTCCCGAACTGACGCAGCCTCGTATCCAGATAATCCCCCAGAGCGCCCCTGACATCACCAATCGCCTCATAATCCTCCATGCCGATTTCAGCCCGCCCCTCACTCTGAGCATTCTGATAAAGCGCATCACAGACAATCTGCAACAGAGGTGCCTCAACTCCTTCCGGAGACAGCAGATCCGGCAGCAGCTTTTCCCGAACCATGTTTCCATCCACCGTCATTCCCAACTGTTCCGGGGGCCTCACAATCGCCTCCGATGCCTGAACTTCGCTCAGAGGTGCCAACTGAACCTGATGGGTGAATATCCGGGGAACCGAGGATTCAAAGCTCGCCAGATATGAGAAATAGTCTGCCCGCAGGGATATGAGAAATTTCACATCCAGATGGGCCACCTCCACACACGCACCCAGCTCCTTTTCAAACTCCTGACGCACCTCTTCCGGAAACCGCAGGAAAAACTCCTCAAACTGATCCAGAACAATCACCACCGTTCTGCTCAGACGCTCCGTCTCCTTCATCAGAAACTCCGCCAGAGAAAGTTCCAGATGACGCTCATCCAGATTCAACTGCCGGATCAGCTCTCTTTTGATCTCCCGCAGCGGCTCCCTCAGCACCCTGACATAAGCCGGAACATAAATCTCCGGAGACAGCGCCGGAATCAGCCCCGCCCGTATCAGCGATGTCTTCCCTGTCCCCGATTCTCCGTGCAGCACCAGCAGACGGCTGTTGTAAAATTTCTGTTGCAGGATCCGGACTTCTTTGTCCCTCCCGAAGAAAATATCCCGGTCTTCGGGATTGTAGTAGTCCAGAAATTTGTAGGGACTCTTATGCTCGACAACGCGGTCCGAATCCCGATATCTCCGCTGAAACACTTCTGCGGTGGGAAACAGGCTGTCATCCTCCGGCAGAGGCTCCTCCTCAATCTCAGCCTCCTCCTCAGACGGGTCTGACAGGCGCATGAGATCGAAAAATCCGCCAAGGGCCTCCCGATAGCGATCTCCGTCGATCCACCCCTCATTCGTCGTCACCACCGCCTCGCCGAACTGGGAGGAGACGTAAGCCGGTATGCCTTTGGCGACATTGTTCAGCAAAAACACATCCGGCACACCCCTGACCTGATCGGTGAAGATGACAAACGGCTCAAGCACAAGGTATCTCTTGTCCCCGGGATGGAGAAAGATAACCGATTTCGGCTCCAGATGGATATCGGACTGCCACCTGCGCCGGTCAAAACTGCTGAAACATCCGCTGAACAGCGTCAGCTCGTGGATATGACACATGTTTCTGTCCGAATCCTTGTCGAGAAGAATCCTCTGGGCAAACGACAACTGATAGTCAGAGAGAAACCGGACCGCTTCGAGCAGACGGTTCAGCCATTCCAGCCCCTCCGCGGCTCTTTCCCCCACCCCGGTTTTGAGCCGGCCGTGATGAAAGTCGTTCCGCAGTTTCATAAACGGTTCCATGACCTTTGTGTGAAGCGGCTGAAGACGGAGTTTTTTCGCAGAGAGATTCCGAAACCAGAAATCGGCCAGCTCCGGCACAATTAGCTGATCTCTCCGGCCGTGATACGCCTTCACCGTCTCCCGTGCGAGACCGTACCATTTGCCAAAAGAGGGGTTGGGGAGATTCTCCCTCACGGTCTCTTCCAGACTCCCCTTGGTGATCGTATTCTGTGTGAGCAGATCCTGGCGCACCTGGGCCAGGGAGAGCAGGGCCAGAAACTGGATGGTGATCTCCGCGGTTTCAAGGATGCACTTCAGCTTCTCCAGATCATCCAGCGAACCCAAAGCCTTCTTGTGCGCATGGGCAATGGGAAACGGGTAGGTCTCCCGCACCCGTCGGTTTAGTTCTTCATAATCCATGATTTCTCCTTATTTCAGATTGAAGCAGGGAATTCCGCCTGAATGCGGAACTCCGAACGGTTTAGTGTCTCCGCCTGAAAACAAATTTCCATTGACGTAATCCCTGCTTATCGCTAATCCATGTAGATGCCCGGAATGACAGGGGCCTGTAATCCTTTCTTATCCACAATCCGTGTAGATGCCCGGAATGACAGGGAGGTGCAATCCGTGCAGATGCCCGGGATAACAGGGGGTGTAATCCTTTCTTATCCACAATCCGTGTAGATTCCCGGAACAACACCGGATTGTAATCCTTTCTTACCCACAATCCGTGTAGATTCCCGGAATGACAGTGGATTATAATCCTTTCTTACCCACAATCCGTGTAGATTCCCTCAACGCCATATAAACCCGCTCAGGCGTCAGCGGAAGCTCACGAATCCGCACCCCGACCGCATCATAAACCGCATTCAGTATGGCCGGGATGGTGGGCATGATCGCGCCCTCGCCGACCTCTTTCGCACCAAAGGGGCCGTTCGGCTCGCTGCTCTCCACAATGATGGTTTCCATGGCCGGCATATCCAGGGCGGTTGGAATCTTGTACTCAGCCAAGTCGCAGTTGATAACATTTCCTTTGTCGTCAAACTTGACCTCTTCAAACATCGCCTCGCCCAGACCCATGGAAAGTGATCCCTGCATCTGCCCCTCCACAGAGGTCCGGTTGATCGCCCGTCCGCAGTCATGCGCGTCCGTCATCTTTTCGATGATGACCTTGCCGGTCTCCGTATCGACGCTGACCTCAACGATCTGGGCGGAGCATCCGTAAGCGGGAGAGGTCCCCACAGCCGCGCCCTTGAACTTGCCGCCCAACTGGTGCGGCTTGTATTTGCCGGTTCCCACAATACTCCCTTTGGCAAGATAGGCGATCCGTGAAGCCTCTTTAAAGGTGAGTTCCTCATCTTCGGCCGGGTTGTCGGTCCATCCCCGATGCTCTTTGATGTAGCGCACCCTGATCGCACTGAAATCGGGTTTCTCCTTCCTGAAGAGAATCACTCCCTTTTTGACATCCATATCCTCAGCCGGAACACCCAACTCCCCGGAAAGCACCTCCAAAACCTGTCTCCTAACATCCTCCGCGGCCTCTTTGACGGCATGCCCGGTCATCAGCGTCTGCCTGCTGGAATAAGCGCCCAGGTCAACTCCGAAATCGGTGTCTCCTGATTCCAGGCGCACATTCTCCAGGGGAATCCCCAACGCCTCCGCGGCAATCATGGCAAAGGTCGTATCCGATCCCTGGCCGATCTCGGCGGATGCGGTGTAAATGAGTGCGGTTCCGCCGTCTTCGGTCAGCTTGATCACCACCGTTCCGTGATAGGTGTCCGAGCGGTAGATCGGATACCCCGCGCCGGAGACAAAGAACCCGCAGGCCATTCCGATCCCTTTCCCTTTGGGCAGTCTCCCCTTTTTCTTATCCCATTCGGAACCCTGTCTCACCGCTTCAATACATTCTTTCATGCCGAGGCTGCTCATATTCAGATCATTGCAGGTGACATCTCCGGTCACCATCATATTTTTAAGGCGGAGTTCAAGGGGATCCATCTCCAACTCCTCGGCGATGATGTCCAACTGCTGCTCCCAGCAGGCCCGGGCCGCAACGCCGCCGTGCCCCCTCTGCGCGCCGCAGGCCGGCTTGTTGGTGTAAATCCGGTACCCGTCATATTTCATGTTCGGGAGTCTGTACGGCCCTCCGAGAAGAGAGCCTGCATAATAGACCGTGGCGATGCCGAAGCTCGAATACGCGCCGCCGTCCAAGTGGCATTCATGCCTCAGGGCCATGAGCGTGCCGTCTTTTTTCACGCCGGTGGTCATGGTGTGGGTGAACTGATGTCTGGCCCGTCCGAACATGAAGACCTGCTCCCTGGAGTAATTCATTTTCACCGGTTTTCCGGTCCTCACGGAGAGAAGAGATGCGGTCAGTTCCAAAGGATTCGCCGCGGCCTTGATGCCGAATCCCGCGCCCACATAAGGTTTGACCACCCTGACCTTTCCGACGGGAAGTCCCAGGACCATGGCCACCGTCCGCTGGACATAATGGGGAACCTGCGTGGAGCTGTGCAGGGTCAGATTTCCCGCGAGGTCATAATCGGCGATACAGCCCTGGGGTTCGATAAAGGCCGCGTCCTGGCGTTTGTTCTTAAAGGTCTGGGTCTTAATCAGATCGCATTCCTTAAACGCCGTGTCCGCATCTCCGAAGGTCTGATGGACCTCGGCGCAGATGTTTCCGGGATACTTCTCATGCAGAACTGCCGCGCCCTCGGCCATGGCCTCTTCGATGGTCAGTAAGGCAGGCAGTTCCTCATATTCCACCCGGATGAGAGAGACAGCTTCCGTCGCCGTCTCCATATCCACAGCAGCAACCGCGGCGATCTCATCCCCCACATATCGCACTTTGTCGTGGCAGAAAAGGGTTTCGTCGTACCGGGCAGGGCTGACTCCGTACTGAATCAGCCCCGCCTCTTTGGCAGTCACCACAGCCTTCACCCCCGGAAGCCTTTCAGCCGCCGAGGTGTCAATGTTCAGAATCTTCGCATGAGCCAGAGGACTTTGCAGGAGTGCTCCATACAGCATCCCCGGCATACTCATGTCGTCTATAAACACAGCCCGGCCGGATGCCTTGTCAGGCGCGTCCAGTCTGGTTGCACGGGTATTGATTACGTCATACATTTGTCTGTTGTCCGTTGTTGGTTGTTGGTTGTCCGTGGTCAGTTGTTTGTTGTCCGTGGTCAGTTGTCCGTGGTCAGTTGTCATACGCCATTCCTTTCAGTTGTCCGTGGTTAGTTGTCCGTTGTCCGTTGTCCGTTGTCCGTTGTCATACGCCACTCCTCTCAGTTCTCGCTACTCGGCAGTCTCAGGCCGCAGAGAGAGTCTCAAAATATGCGGCCGCGTCTCCGATCCTGCCCCGCACCCGGTTTTTCCATACCTGCTCAAAAGTAACACCGGCAGCACATAGCTGACTTTGATATCATTCATTGCTCACCTCCTGAACGTATTCGTCTTCAGGCAGCCACAACCTGACCTCGTCGTAAGACTTTCCTGAGAATATCTCATGCCAGTTTTATGAATAACGATATTTCTGTGCCATATAATGCTGATCCAGAGCATGACGAAGGTATGACACGATTACGGCTTGGCGGCTGAGGTTCAGTCCGCTCGCAATATCATCCAGTTCTCTGAGCATGTCAGCCGGGAAATCCACGCTGACCCGCTGCACGGGATATTTCATCTTGCCGTTGTTGCTGAAAAACCGGGAAACGTCTTCTCCCCTGTCAGCCATGTCAGCGATTTCGTCTGCCGAGGGGATATTTTTTTTATGAGTTTCTTTCATACAGCCTTTCCTCCTGTCGGGTTGATCTCCAAAGGGTTACAAGGTGACAATATTCTCCCTCGTCATCCTCCCTGACTTCGTAAATTACCGAGTATAATCTGCCCCGAACCCATCCGATTGCACGGAATTGTTCGGGATCATCAGAACGGCGATCCTCATAGTAAGGTTGTTCCCAAATTTCGGTCGCCTCTTCAAAGCCTATTTTCCTTTTCGGATTCTTTCTCAGTTTTTCGCTTTTTTTCTTGTCAAAATTGAATCTCATAACAGAAAATTGATCACCTCGTCACCTGAAATTTGTCTGCGGGCGGAATCTGATTTTTGTCTTGTGAGAATAACAACGGGTCTGATGCCGATTTTCCCGCCTAAATTTATCATCCATATATCACCACGGTTCATCATCGCTCCAATATTGTAAGGGTAACCATTTTTCCGCGTCCTCCGGATCATCAGGATGCTGCCTGAGTTTTTCGATCCACTCCTCTTCAAACTTTCTGATTTTTCTTCCTTTTAACCATCGCCTGACAGCATCTCCCACAATATCGGAGAGGGAAATGTCGGTTGTCGAAACAATCTGTTCTATTTCTTCAAGAACATCCTCATCAAAGCTGATTTGTATTTCTTTCATATAACTCCTTTCTTTGATTATCATAAGTGTAAACTTGAACTTGAACCTGCCAGTTCACGTTCTGGTTTAAGTCCGAGTTCAAGTTCTTTTCTGTCTCTGATCATCTGAATCATGGTTCAGACAATATTTCCGATACGCCTCCAAATACCTCTTTTATGACCGTTGCTCCCATAATCACATAGCGGACCTCATGTTCGTTTAATGATTTCAACAGGCTTTCTGTGTCCATTTTTCAGCAACACCTCCGCTATTTCCCGTGATTTCCGGAACATCATTTCAAAACGCTGGGCAGTGGTCAGGGAAAGCTGATAATCCAACTCCAGATAAGATTTACGGAGTATTTAAACATCTTTTTCCCAGATAAGATTCAGTTCAAGGATTTTATCAAATTCAAACTCATCTGCCATCACTGTCAGCGAATCGGCAAGATCGACATGACAGAATCTTTTCAAACCTTAAAACCCGAATTTTTCCCATAAAAAATCCAAGTCATCCGGCAATGTTCTTCCTCTGAAAAGCTGTTTTTTTCTTTCATCCTCACTTTGCTGACCCAAAAGGCGGTTAAGGACCTTATGAACATGAGAAGTAAAAAATTCTTTTCCGTCTATCCACAGGCTTATCTGTTCAGACAGAGGTTTTCTCCTTACCATATCCAATTTTTCCCCGAATGTTTGAAAAAGCATGCCGGGATTCAGAAAATCATGCCATTTTCTGAGAGTATCCTTTATCTTGTCATCATCCTGGGCATTATTGAAATCCAGCAAATCGCTTTGGAAGCCTCGTGCAATCAGACCGTCCCACAGCGGGTTGATTATCGTTCTGAGCACACCGTGCCGTATCCATTTTTCCCGGTCCGCCAGTATTTCAGTTCTCAACTGTTCAAATCCTCCGCTAATCCTGCTTTTCTGAATCTCCGGAAGGGCGCTCCAGATTTCAGCAGGTTCTATCAGGTAGTTTTCCAGGCAAAACCGTGGAAGTATGTTCAGGTTGGGATATTCCGCTTTTTTTTCATTTATGGTATCTTCGGCCCATTCATCCCTGTCCACCATACCGATCCAGTCCGGCTCTTTGGCAAGAAGTCCGAGGACAAGCAGCTTGCCTCCAGCAGGAGCAACCGCCCATCTGTTCTCGAACTCACTGCCGAATCTCTTTTCAAGCATCTCACTGAAGGCGTTTTTGTCATCTTCGCCTTCAACCAGAAATACCCGTTTTCCGGTTCCGCCAATGTACTGGTCAATAATCTCCTGCCGCCTTGTTTCAGCCCCTTTGACTCTCAATGTTCACCTCCCAGGGAAACCCGAAGCCCCTTTCTTTCATATCGCTTCCACACATCAGGATTATGAGAGGTGATTATCATCTGACCGTTTCTTTCTTTTACCAGAGATTCCAGTTTTGACAGAAATCCGGGGATCAGGGAGGGGTGCAGAAACAGGTCAGGTTCGTCAATTAACACAATGCCGCCCTCCTCCATCCAGCGGCTCACCGTATAAAGCTGAATCATGATCTGATGTTCGCCCGCGCTGAGATCATCAATGGCGTGAGCCTTTCCCCGTCTGTTTTTCAAAATGACCTGAAGGCGGTTTTCTCCGGGTCTGACATTGGGATCGATTTCCTTGTCGCACAGAAAGTCATTCAGATCACGGATGACTTTGTGATATTTGTGAAGCTTTGTATATTTCAGGTTGATCAGGGATGATTCCAACTGGCTTTGCCAGTCTTCCGTAGCCTGATATGTGACCAGCCAGCGAAGTTTCGAATCCTCCGGCAGAGTCTGTCCCAGATTTCGTCTGGGCGTGACCCATCGCCGTTGTTCCGCATCCAACCAGATCACATTGGGGGTGTCTGATTTGTCAAAGGTCAGGATCATTTTTTTCCGGGCCTCCGCCCACAAATCAATCCATTCTCCCCGGGGAATCATTGATTTGCGCTTGGATTTGGTTTCGCCACATACAATTTCGCCGATCCATTTGTGATTCTCATATTTTGAACGGAGCTCATTGTAACTCTCCGCATTCCCGGAGAAAATAACGACAGGAGCATCGGAATGCGGGCATTCCCTCAACACCATTGCGATGCATTGCCACTGTCGCAGCCACTTTTGCACAGGATTGTTCCGGTTTGGCATTTTACGATTATCCAGCCAATACCCGACCGTTTCCCACAAGATGGAAACTGCCTGAAGGACAATCGTTTTTCCTGATCCGTTCGGTCCGGAAAGGAGAATGTGATCGTGGACATCTCCCCGCCATTCATCCTGAAAATCGAGTGACCGATTTAGGGGCCCGACATTCCTTACATGTATTGCCTTAATTTTCATTTGCTGTCTCCTGAATTGCATTCGATTTGATAAGTCCCACCCTACATCGCTGAAAAAAATGTCATGTCCGGTTATCAATCCAATTCTCCATCTGTTGTGCGGGCAGCATATCCGCAAAATCCTTTTCATTGCGAGTGACGAGGATATAGTCGTGACTCAGCGTCATGGCCGCGATCATCATATCCGCATGCCGTTTTTTAACCCGTTTTTTCCGGCGTTTCAAATCCTGCCGCAGCAACTGGAGCTGGCTCACAGATTCCTTGTCAAAAGGGGCAACTGTGAATTGACGCAGCACCTCGTGAGTGTCAATCAGCTTCTGATAGGGAAAGACCGCCTCTTCCGGTCTTGCTTTGGGAACTGTGTCAATCCGGCGCAGTCTTCCCCGCCATGACTCTGCCACCACCACACAAGGGAGTAAAATCCTGTCCCATGAAACACGCTCGATATGGCTGCGAAGAACAGGATGATCCGGATTATTATTGAAAAGTCTCAGAACATTGCTGTCCCAGAAATAACGATTCATTCCGCTTCACCTCCCAGCCAGATATAGTCCTTATCCCGTTCCCGTTCGATTTCATCAAATATCTCACCCCATGTCGGGTCATCCTTGAATATGCCCATGAGTTCCCATGGAGTCTCTTTTGATCCTATCGAAGCATTGGGCGGAACAGGTCGGGGCAGATCCCGCCAAGCCTGTTCAATTCGCTCAAAAGACGGATAAAACACCTCTTCCAAGGCCGTTTTCTGATTTCTGACATGTTGCTGATAACCGTTGCCATCGTGCTCGGGTTTCAGCCGGAAATATTGCTCCCGGGGTTCATCATCAGGAGGAAAACGGGGGATTTCAACGGTCAGGCCATATACGATGTTCGCAATTTCGACCAGGTCATTCGCATTCCTAGCTGTGTCCATCCGTTTGGCCAGCCTGTTCATCACTTCCAAAAAGCCTGATCGTCTGACAGGTTCCAGTTCCGCCATTATCGTATCTGCGTTGTCGGCCAGCTCCCGCAGGACGGATTTGGTCTTATCCATAATCGCTCCGAGGGTCATTTGCTCCGTTTCCTCCTCACAGGCAGCGGATTCTCCGGCTTTGTCCGGGAGATGTTCTGCCGGCAACTGTCTGATATAGAGTTCCATCGCCCGGGTGACGAGTTCCTCCGGTGTCTGCCAGGTCCGGTCGGCAATCTGTCCGATTTGCCGGATTAGGGTCTGGTCTGTGAGTTGAATGTTCATGATTTATCCTCCTTTTATGCGTTTGGGCCGGAAAATTATTATCCGGCCTGTTCTGTTCAGGATAGTCAGTAAGCTCAATGCTCGGATTCCGGTTTTCAGGCCGCAGCCACCAAATCTTCTGTGTGTCCCAAAAGAGAGCTTAAAGCATCAAAATCTTCCGGTTCCTCCAGATTCACACCGCTCATCAGAATAGCCTCATGTATCTTTTCCAACACCATTGCCCATTGCCCGACAAAATGGCTCACGGAAACCTTCATAGCACCAAGAGCATTCAGTTCTGCACATTTATTTCCTGCCACGCTGTTCCAAGTCGGATAAATAAAAAGCCGCTCATCACCCCATTTCACAAGCCATTCCGCATTAAACGTGTCGGATGAGAAAAACACAGTCTCCTCGCCGCTGTTTCTCCTCCTGAGAAATTCCAGCATGAATATCACATCTTCGACAATGACGCTCATATCGTACTTGTAACTGACAGAAACAGCCTGACTCCCCCACATCATCACCGCATCCTCTGTTTCCATGGGAAACACGGCTTCAATCGCTTCTGACAAATCTTCTGCCACAGGGTTTTCGGGTTCCGTCCACGCGGGATTTCCCGGATGAATCAGAAAAATCATTATGTTACCTCCTTATGTTTTGTTACGGAAGCGGATATGCGTGTACCTTACCGTTCCGATAAACCTTGATGAAAACACTGGAAGCGCGTGCCATTGTTCCGTCAGGCATATGGACAACTGAGGAATGACCTTCGGGAAGATCAAATGTTCCGTGCCGGCCCGGAGGAATATCCTCAGCTTTTCTGACAGCCCATCTTATATCCGCTTCACTGACGAACTGCCCCTGAGGAATTCCCGTTTTTCTGGCACGCGCAGGACCTTCCTTCCATCCGATCCCGTGCTTTCCCGAACCGGATAACTTCTTCTCAGCAAATCTTTTCGTAGTAATCACCTTTTCCTCTCTGCCCTCAAAATTCATCAGATAACAGCGATTCCCCATCGCTCTGCCGAAGGATCAAAGTCCAGTTCATTGCTTGTGAAAGTTTCTCTCTTTCTCCCTCAACGCCACATAAACCCGCTCAGGCGTCAGCGGAATCTCACGAATCCGCACACAGACCGCATCATAAACAGCGTTCAATATGGCCGGAATAGTGGGCATGATCGCGCCCTCGCCAACCTCTTTCGCACCAAAGGGGCCGTTCGGCTCGCCGCTCTCCACAATGATGGTTTCCATGGCTGGCATATCCAGAGCGGTGGGAATCTTGTACTCGGGCAGGTCACAGTTGATAACATTTCCTTTATCGACCTCTTTTACAAGTGACTACTGACCACCGACAACTGACCACCAACTACTGACCACTGACCAATAACGCCTCCACAATTTTCTGATACCCGGTACATCTGCAAAGGTTCCCTGATATGGCCTTTCGGATATCCGCCTCATCCGGGTTGGGATTCCGGTCCAACAGGGCTTTCCCGGAAAGGATCATTCCGGATGAACAGAATCCGCACTGAATGGCCCCTTTTTCCACAAACGCCTGCTGAATCGGGTGCAGGCCGTCATCCGTCTCCACGCCTTCGATGGTCGTGATCTCTCTTCCGTTGGCCTGCACGGCCAAGAGAAGGCATGAGTTGACCGGCTTTCCATCCATAATCACTGTGCAGGAGCCGCAGTCTCCCAGCTCGCATCCCTTCTTGGTCCCGGTCAGGCCCAGATCATATCTGAGCAGGTCAACCAGCGTCCGATTCGGCTCCGCCGCTATTTCATAAACTTTATCATTGATCGTCAGATTAATGAGTCTTTTCATCACAATCTCCCTTAAACTTGAACTTAAACTTGAACTTGAACTTAAACTTGAACTCGCATGTAAAATGCAATGTTCACGTTCGCATTCAATTCAATATTTCATCATAAGCAATCCCCAGCGTCCTTTTCGTCAGCACACCTACCATGGCCTTTTTATATTCCGCAGACCCCCTGAAGTCGTCAATGGGTGAGCAGTCTTTCATCGCGGCCTCCCCGGCTTTGGCAAAAAGTTCCTCGGAGGGCTTTTCGCCGATAAGGAGCTTTTCCGCTGAACTCGCTCTCAGATGGGTCGGCCCCACGCAGCCCATGACAATCCGAGCGGATTTGATCACGCCTCCGGGTCCGTCTGAGGCGATAAGGGAGGCTGCGTTGACCAGATTACAGTCCTGGGCCATGCGAACGCCCAAGTTGATATAACCTGCGCCGGTGTATGGTGGCGGGGTCTCCACCTGAATCTCTGTCAGAATCTCGTCGGGCTGTATTTCGGTAAGCCCGGGACCCCGGAAGAAATTGTTCAGAGAGACGGTTCTTTCGCCGGAGCTTTTTTTCAGCACCACCTTTGCATTGTAGGCCATGAGGGAGGGCGGAAGGTCGGCCGCGGGTCTGGCACTTCCGAGATTTCCCCCGATGGTTGCAAGATTTCGGATCAGGGGCGAGCCGAGGGCCCTGGCACCTGCCCGCAGCGCGCTCAGTTTTTTCCCGATCACCTCTGAGTCGGCCAGATCGGCGACAGTGAAGCATGCGCCGATTTTTACCACACCGTTTGACGAGTCCAATTTTTTCAACTCATCAAGCCTTGAGATTGAAATTAGATGCTCCGGCGATATGAGCCGGTGCTTCATATTGACCATCAGGTCTGTTCCGCCTGCGATCAGTTTGGCCTTGGTGCGGAATTCCGCCATGATCTGGCAGGCTTCTTCTATTGTTGTAGGTTCGTAAAAATCAAATTTGGGTAAAAGCATTTTGTTTCTCCTATCAGATAAATTTCATTGGAGCATAGTTTTGCGTTTGTCCAGCAAGATATTTTTACAACCGCAGAGGACACAGAGGAGACACAGAGGGCCGCGGCGTCTCTTCCGAATCTCCGCGGGCCTTCCGTGATCTCAGCGTTACCATTTCAGGCGAATCCCCTTGACGCAGGGTATCGGCTTTCCGTCACTCTTACGCGCCGTCGCCTTTATCAGCCGGCTGAACTCGTACAGTTTTCTGAAGAAAAAATTATATGACAGGGGAGGGATGTCCTCACGGGCGCAGTATGTGATATACTGACCGTACAGGTCCTCTTTGTAAACCACATATCCGGCACCGAAATCGCAGTTCTCCTCCAGAAAGGCGGCGACAGGGCTTTCCGCCGGAACCCGGCTTCTTTTCAGTTCTTCGGAGCAACCGGTATCGGACGGTTCGGCGATGACCTTCTCATTTTGCCGTTTAAGTTGGGCTTCGATATCGGACAGCTTTCCAACAACCCGTTCCTCGAACCCGGACAGCCTGTCAGTGATTATCCTGACAGCACCGAGAAACTCGGCCGGCATCGAACCGGGGTCGGCACGGACGGGCTGGCGGTTGAAGTGCTCAAACAACACGATGTAACATCTTTTCTGGTAGAGGATCAGACGCTCTCTCACTTCCCCTTTGTAACGGGAGATATCTATTTTGAAGAGCCAGCCGTTGAGGTATTCGAGAGGGAGGCAGAGCATTTCATACTGCTTGCCGTCCTTTCCAGTTGAACGTATCATACGTCCAACTGAATTGAGTACCTGATCCCGACGGATCATCTCACGCTGCGCTGTCCAGTTCAGCCCCATGTTTCGGCAAAGGGGTTTCATGGTCACATAAAGCCTGCCGTCCTGTTCAATCACTTCAACCGAAGAACCGGCGAAATTCACTTCATGCAAAACTGTTTTTTGTATAACATTATTCATTGGCATCATCCTTGTCTGTGGTTCTTATCATGCGCTCCCCCCCGAATTGACAAATTCGGGGGGATGGATCGGATTTACCAATCCGAATCGAGCGCACAGGGTATTCGTTAGTTTTTCTATATCAGGCAACTATTTCCATGATGGAAATAGTTGAACTATCGCTAACGCTTTTTGTGGTCCCGGGAAATATGACAACGGATCGTGGGATGAAACGGATATCTGGTTATTCTGACACCGGTAGCAGACTTAAAAGCACATTCACTATGGCAGAACAAAATGACGGATATTTCTGGTCTGCCGGATTGCGTTGGGAGTACAAGTCTATCTGCTCCCGAATTGCCTCTTCTTCCGAAATGTCGAAATCTTCCAAAACTGCGGCTATGGCAGCCTTTCTGAGTTCACGAAGTTTCGGGATATCCAAAGCCAGATATGTGATCGTCGCTTCGGCACCCTCATCACTTTCATCAGATGGCCATATAGCCCCATCTTCTAAATACCCGAAACGAGATTCACATGCAGCATCAAGCGGAGAAACAGTCAGATTCTCGTCAAACCAGCTCCCCTTTGCATTGCCGCAATGTCTCGGTTCTGTTTTCTGAAGTTCAGACTGACAGGAACAAAGCAGATTATCGTATTCAAGCTGTAGTTCCGGATATTTGTTTTTGGGCCGAAAGTGTTCCGCATGACTGTCATCCATGGAAACCTGTATTCCGCAATAACAGCATAAGCCACCTTGTTCTCCGATCAGAGTTTTTCGCAATTCTTTTTTCCTGTCCGATGGCAGCCGATTCCAGTTCGGCTTGCCCCGCTGATACATTTTGTCGTTTTTCTTCCAATGTTTAAAAAAAGCCGGCTCCGCCTCCTTGACGATATGCTTCATTTGTTCATAACCTCCCGCCGATGGAGCAGCGTCTGGGCTCGGATCAGATCCGGCGACGCGCCTTCCACCTCGGATTTTAATTTGTCCAGAAGATTCCGTGCCCCTCTTGTGTCCTGACGGATAAGTTCAAACAGACGATGTATCTCCTCATCAATATTTTTGGGACGACAGCTCGAACCCATCAGCGTCCTCAGCAGAAAATTGGAATCCTGCCCGTAAGTTCCGTCGGGCTGGACAACTGCCACGGTCTGTCCGGTCTGAACCAGACACCGGATATTCTCACACCGCACATGGGTCAGCACCTGGGGGGAGTGTGTTGTCAGAACAAACTGACAGTTCGGGAAAGTTTCCAGCAGGTCAGGGACGATTCGGTGCTGCCATTCCGGGTGCAGATGGAGTTCCGCCTCATCAATGAGGACAACTGCCTGTCCCTCAAGCGGATTTCTCATTCCCGGGTTGGCAATGGTTAGACGACGTGCCAGATCGCCGGCAAGGGCCAGCAGACATTTTTCTCCGTCCGACAACTGGCGAATGTCGAAATGCTGATCCTGTTTGCGGGCCTCCATCCGCAGGGGAGACCTTCTCACTCTCAGTTCTGAGAAGTCTGTCAGTTTGAGAACCGCTTTTCTCACGGCCTGAAGCCGGGGGTCGGAATATTGGAAATGCCGCTCAGAGCCGCCATGCTCCTCTTTGACATGCTCGGCAGGGTAAAGTCGTTGCTCATTTTCAAAATCCTCACACCTGCGATACCATTCAAAGAAGCGGCGGAAGTCATTGCTGGCTCCGACAAGCGCCTGATCATAGGCTGCAAGCTGGTCAGGTTCACGCATCTTCCTTATGCGGAGCGGGACATCCGAGACCGCACGGTTGACGCCGTAGAGGACAGCCAGCGGAACGCCGGCTTTCTCGTTTTCATCCAATGCCTCATGTATTTGCTCCGCAATGCCTCTGATGGCGGTGAGGTTTGTGGCTGTCCGCTTTTTTCTGCCTGGTTTTGTTTTCGAGAGTTTCCAGGAAAAGAGTTCCTGACGGAATTCGATTTCAATTGAATTGGCTGTCTCACCCGCACCTTTGCGTATGTCCGAATCTGTGAAAAATCGCCCTGTGCCTTTTTCGGAACGGATCCTGCCAAACAGGCGGGACAGCATGATGGCCAACGCGTCCAGTATGCTTGTCTTTCCGGTCTCGTTAATGCCGACCAAGACGGTTATATGTTCCCCGAACCCGAGATTCAATTCTCTGAATGGCCGGAAATCTTTTAATTTCAATTGTTTCAGTTTCATCCATCTCATCCTTTAATCTTGCCAATCTGCGATTCTGTCTTTTGCCATTTTCAAAAACCGCTTTCGGACACATCCATGTGTAAATGTACGGAATGCGGATTGTGACACCTTTATCACTGTACTCGAATGTGGTCGGACTCCGTTCTTTTAAGACTTTGTGTCTGGTGCAGAGCGGCGCTGATTTGCCGGACCGGGAAAATCCGTTTCATCCTCCGATCCGTTGTCATATTTCTGGTTCTGACCCTTTTTGTGGTCCCGGGAAATATGACAGCGGATCGTAAGGATGAAACGGATATCCGTCCTCCGGCATGCCGTCATGTTTCCGGGATTTGCCGGACCGGGAAAATCCGTTTCATCCTCCGATCCGTTGTCATATTTCTGGTTCTGACCCTTTTTGTGGTCCCGGGAAATATGACAGCGGATCGTGGGATGAAACGGATATCCGTCCCCCGGCATGCCGTCATATTTCCGGGATTTGCCGGACCGGGAAAATCCGTTTCATCCTCCGATCCGTTGTCATATTTCCCGGAACCTGTTACATTCCTTTCTTATTCGTTTTCTATATGGTTTTTTATCGGGGAACGGGGGCATTCGACCTCCTCTCCGTTCTGGTGCGAAGATTATGTTGGGATTCTGAACCGCAGATGTAAGCAGATTCCTGTGATTTCGCAGATTCATCCATGTCATCCTTCAAATCTGCGCCAATCTGCGGTTCAGAGCGTTAATCCGTGTCATCCTTTGAATCCGTGCCAGAATCTGTGGTTCAGGGCGTTGTTTCGGAACCTTCTTTCATAGATTCCAGAACCTTTTCGGCAAGTTTCGTATGTCTGTGATCCGAACCGAATTTGTTAAACAAAGTTTCATAAGCTTTCTGTGCAAGTGGCTTTGCTTCTTCTGCCCTGCCCAAATTCCATAGCACATCAGCAAGTCTGTACTGATCTATGGCAATATAATGATGGTCTGGGGCAAAGGAGTTCTGATCTGATTCAAGTGCTTGTCGTTGAAGGGTTTCGGCCTCCTCCAATTTGCCCAAATCCTTCAGCACCATAGCCAGGTTGGACTGCTTTATGGCAATGCTCGGATGGCCCGGTTCAAAGGTGTTTGTATCCGATTCAAGAGCCAGTCGCAGAAGAGGTTCGGCCTCCTCCAATTTGCCCAAATCCTGAAGCACCATAGCCAGGTTGGACTGAACTGTGGCAATAAGCGGATGACCTTCCTCCAGATTCTTTTCATACGATTCAAGAGCCAGTCGCAGAAGGGTTTCGGCCTCCTCCAATTTGCCCAAATCCTTCAGCACCGCCGCCAGGTTGGACTGACTTCTGGCAATGCTCGGATGGCCCGGTTCAAACGTGTTTGTATCTG
>JAUCGI010000047.1:0-2520 GCA_030378035.1 Desulfobacterales bacterium HSG2 | reverse complement strand
CTTCTGGCAATGCTCGGATGGCCCGGTTCAAACGTGTTTGTATCTGATTCAAGAGCCAGTCGCAGAAGGGTTTCGGCCTCCTCCGATTTGCCCAAAGCCTTAAGCACCAGAGCCAGGTTGGACTGACATCTGGCAATGCTCGGATGCCCCGGTCCAAACGTGTTTGTATCTGATTCAAGAGCCAGTCGCAGAAGGGTTTCGGCCTCCTCCAGTTTGCCCAAATCCTGAAGCACCACAGCCAGGTTGGACTGAGCTGTGGCAATAAGCGGATGACCTGCTTCCAGATTTTTTCCCCACGATTCAAGAGCCAGTCGCAGAAGGGTTTCGGCCTCCTCCGATTTGCCCAAAGCCTGAAGCACCATAGCCAGGTTGGACTGACATCTGGCAATGGTCGGATGGCCCGGTTCGTAATTCGCCTGGGCAATCTCCAATGCCTTTTTTCCGAATCTCTCACCCAGGCGGTACATTCCCCTGTCTTTATAATGCCAGCCGATACAGGTTGAAATATCTGTGGCCTGTTCCGCCGTCATAAATTCCAAATCCAGCAACCTCTCCGCATGCGGCACGATTTTCTGCAATTCATAAAGTGACGGAGTGTCCCTGTCATCTGTTACCCGCCTCATTTCCTCCATCACCGCCTCAGCCACCTTCTCATACACCTCATCATCTTCCCCAATGGTGAGTCTCACAAACCCCGCAATCAGCCGGTGCATCCGGGGATCATTCTCCTCATCCAGATCCGCAAGAGAAAGCCTGTCCGCCTCGCTGATCCCATCATTCAGCGGGTCTTCAAGAAGGCTCTCATCAGAAGAGATGCCCAGTATTTTTCTCAGCAGCCTCCGCGGAACCGGCGATGGCGCAAGCAGGGACATCGCCTGCAAAAGCGATTTTGTGCCCGGGGATGCAATGTCCCAGCTCAGTTGAATGGTGGCGGCAACATCTTTTTCGTGATGCGAGGGCAGATCATCCTGATATTTCTTTGTGAAAATGTTCAACGCTCCGATTTCACCCATCTTTTTTATCTCCTTTAAAAGCGCATCCACGGAGATCGGATTCGCATCCATAAATTTTCTGGCAAGCTCAATGGCAAGGGGCAGACCGGCCAGGGTCTCCACCAGTATCCCGGCCTCGTCCCCGAAAGTTCTTCTGCCGGATGCGTTGAGCAGTTCAATCCCCTCCTCCGGCGACATCACCTCCAGGGGAACACGGGTATAATCAAGGTCCCGCCTCCGTGTTGTCACCAGCGTATGCACAGGCCCCGAAGGCGGAAGCCACCCGCGAAGCGATTCTTTTTCAGGAAAATTGTCAAGCACGATCAGCAGCGGGTATTCCGACTGAACAAAAATTCTCCACAACTGGCCCAACTGCTCTTTCTCGCTGAGTCTGGTGTCAATTTCAATATCAGGCGCGGCCTGCAAAATCTGAACGATCATGGCGGAGAGTCCCTGATCCGCGTCAATCCAGAATATGCCGGCCGGATAGCACATTGCAAAGCGATGCACATACTCAATGGCAAACTGTGTCTTTCCAAGCCCGCCCATGCCCACGACAAGCCCCACACGGCCCGCACCTTCGACCACAGCGGTTCCGCTCTCCAACAGTATGTCATACAGTTGCCACATCTCCCGCACCTTGTTGATGAAACCCCGGTAAAGCGAGCGATAGGGCATTCTGTGCCTTCCGGGCAGCCATTCGCATACCGGGGGGAGTTTGGTGCGGTCCTCGGGCAGGGTGATTCCCGGGGGCGGCAGTTCCCGGGGTTTTCCGGGCAAAAGGGTTGCCAACAGGACATCCACTTTTTTTTGCAGAGAAATCAGCATGGCGTTATTCTCCGCCAGTATCTCGCTCTGGAAAATCGCCCGGACCCTTTCATCGCTTTTCAGCATCTCCGCAAAACAGAGGCATACCAGATCGAACCAGTATTTCTCACGGATCATCTTCAGAAGCGTTTCCGGCAGATCGCTCTGCCATTCCCGGAGTTTTTCGATAACCCCTTCCTGAAGTCCGGTCTGTATCTCTTCAAGACGGACCGATTCGGACCGGGCAATCAGCAGTTTCACATCAATCTGAGGCCCGCTTTCATCCATAGTATATTCAGGGCCGCATACTTCCCCGAATTTACTCTCCAGAATTTTATAAATGCCATCCAACAGGCGCACCTCTTCGGAACGGGACGCATACCGGGAAGCCATTTCCGGTTCAAGCCCGAACTTCTTCATCAGACAGGCTTTGCAAACGAGCAGCGTGGCTTCAAGATAAGCCCGCTGAAGCGCCCGCTGCAAATCGTGATTCGCAGGCTCTCCGCCCTGTTCCAACTGATCGCCAACGGACCTGACGACTTTCTGGAGGCCTCTGTCAACAGGACTGGCAATCGTACTCCCGATAATGCCGATAAGCAAGTTGACAGCATTTGCTGCGGTGAAAATATCCATTGTTCGTTTATCCTTTCATAATCTGATTTATATTTTGTGGTTCTGAAATATAACAGCGGATCGGAGGATGAAACGGATTTTTCCGCTC
>JAUCGI010000046.1 GCA_030378035.1 Desulfobacterales bacterium HSG2 | reverse complement strand
CAAAGACCGCAAGATTGTGATTACGGACTGGGCCATGAAGCAGTCTCCCACCGCCGCGAAATTTCTGATAGAAAAAGGATACACGGTCGTCGGTGTGCTCAAAGGAGGACTGGAACGATGGAAAGCGGATAATTTTCCGGTGGGAGAGAGGGAGCTTGTCAAACATATCGGCCCGTTAGATGCTCCTGAGAAGAAATAAGTGTTTTGTGTTTTGTGTTCGGCAGGTCATAGGGATGTCCCCGAAAGATGTTATAAAGTCTCACCGAACTGTCATTCCCGCGAAAGCGGGAATCCGGTGTTGCCTGACCGGGACTTTTATACAAGTCTCACCGAACTGTCATTCCCGCGAAAGCGGGAATCCGGTGTTGCCTGACCGGGACTTTCATACAAGTCTCACCGAACTGTCATTCCCGCGAAAGCGGGAATCCGGTGTTGCCTGACCGGGACTTTTATACAAGTCTCACCGAACTGTCATTCCCGCGAAAGCAGGAATCTAGTGCTGCCTGACCGGGATTTTCATACAAAAGATGAAACTCACTGAACTGTCATTCCCGCGAAAGCGGGAATCCAGTGCTGACCGAGACTTTCATATAAAAGCCCGCAGTTATGCAGTGGATTCCTGCTTTCGCAGGACTGACATGCGGTTTTCGCAGGACTGACATGCGGTTGGCAGAGAGTGGATTCCTGCTTTCGCAGGACTGACATGCGGTTTTCGCAGGACTGACATGCGGTTTTCGCAGGACTGACATGCGTGTCAAAGAATTTGATCATCGAGTATAAGGAAAATTTTATTTTGCACTCAGATAAATCCCCGCAACCTGCAAGCGATTCCAGAAGGACAATAATCCGCGAGATCATCCTCCTGTTCGGATTTCTTATTACCGTAATCATTGGCAACACCGTTTATTCAGCCTTTCAGGAAAACAGAAATGCCAGCCAGCGCATTTCCGATGAATTGAGCGCCAAAGTCAGGATCGCTGATTTTATGTGGCGCAATGAGGTGGAGAATCTGAGAATTGTTTCAGGGGCTGTCAGAGAGCAGAATCAGAAGTTTTCCGATTTTCTGGATTACGATAAAGTCATTCCGATAACAGTGATACTCAGAACCATCAGCAAAATACACGATATTGACATCACCTTCCTGTTTGATGAAGACGGGGAACTGCTGACCACCAGCCGCACCGGAGTTGAAACTGAGGATCCTTCCTTATATGCCAGCCTGATTAACGATACGCGGGAGAGAACAGGTGTGGAAGAAATATCAGCGGATATCCTGAAACGTCAGCTCCCCGAATTCAAAGCCGACTTCAATGGGAGCCGCATTCTCTGCTTTAAGTCAGTCGTATACATATGGACCGATACCGGAGATATTTACGGTTATATTGTATTGATAAGATTTGTTAATAAAAACAAAGCGATTGCAGAGCAAATGGCTGATATCGTCAAATCGGAAATTGTTCTTCACGACAGAGACGATAACACGGTCCTGGCCAGTTTTGCCGAACCGAAAGTCGCTTTTCCCACAGAGAGTATGATTGCTCATCAGGGAGGAACATTCTTTGCAAAAACAAAAAATATTGCTGATTTTACAGGAAAAATTGTCGGCAGCCTGACCGTGGCGCTCGACAGCAAACCCTTTTCAGAACTCCGGAGGCAGCGTATGCTGAACAACCTGCTACCTCTCTTTGTCTCGGTAATTATTTCTGTCACGCTTTTTCTGCTTCTGAAGTTCAGGGTCTTTGACAAAATTACGCAGTTGATCCATGCGTTGCGCATGGTGGCGAAGGGAGAAGGCGATTTAAGCATCCGGATGGAAATTCCCCATGAAAAGATAGCCAGCGGAGTGATTGACGAAGTTGAATATATGGGCATTGATTTCAATCAGATGATGGAGAAGCTTGAGGATACCCGCAACCAGCAGAAGCAGGCTGAGGAATCGCTGCGAAGCGCCAAAGAAGCGGCTGAATCAGCCGCACGCTCCAAAAGCGAATTCCTTGCAAATATGAGTCATGAGATCCGAACACCCATGAACGCCATTATCGGCATGGGGGATGTGCTCATCGACACGGATATGAACGCCAAGCAGCGAAAATATCTGAACCTTATCCGATCTTCGGCCCGCTCTCTTCTGGGGATACTCAATGACATTCTCGATTTCTCAAAGATCGAGGCGGGCAAACTTGATCTTGAATCCTCTCCTTTCAGTCTGCATGAGCTTCTGGAGGAGATTTCGGGCATCTTCGGGAATATGAAAGGCGCCGCATTTGTTACCGATACCGGCCGGGATACGCCGGACGGGCTGAAAGGCGATGTCCTGCGGCTGCGGCAGATTCTCGCCAATCTTATCGGCAATGCATTCAAGTTTACCGAAAAGGGCGAAATTCGTCTCAGGGTTGAAGTTGTCGAAAAAGATGAAGAGGAGGCGGTTCTCCGTTTCACGGTTTCGGACACCGGCATCGGCATTCCGAAAAACAAGCTGAAATCGCTCTTCAACGCGTTTACCCAGGCAGACAGTTCCACCACACGGAAATACGGCGGCACCGGATTAGGGCTGACGATCAGTCAGCAACTCGTCATTATGATGGGCGGCCCGGGAATGACAGTTGAAAGCAAACCGGGCAGAGGAAGCAGTTTCTCATTCACACTCCCTTTCGGTCTGGCAGAGCTTACCGAGGAATTAGGGACAGGAGAAGATATCTTTTTTGCAGAGGAGATATTTGAAGGCATCCGCATCCTTCTCGCGGAGGATAACAAGGCCAATCAGATTGTGGCTTGTGAAATTCTTTCCAAAAGCGGACTGATAATAGACATTGCGGATAACGGCAGAAAGGCATTGGAAGCGGTCCGGAAGAATGATTACGCTGCTGTGCTGATGGATGTTCAGATGCCTGAAATGGACGGCATGGAAGCTGCAAAAGAGATTCGGAATTCGGAATGCGAAATGCAGGATAAAGGAGATTCGGTTCACCGCATCCCGATCATCGCCATGACCGCCCACGCCATGAAAGGAGATCGGGAGAACTGCTTGGATGCGGGAATGGATGATTATGTGAGCAAGCCGATTGATCGGGCTGAACTTCTGAAAACACTTCAAAAATGGCTGAAACCGGAAACCAAAAACCGGAAACCGAAAACCGAAAACCGGAAACCAAAAACCGGAAACCGGAAACCGGAAACCGGAAACCGAAAACTGCCTGGCATCGATGTCTCAGGCGCGCTTAAACGTACAGGGATCGCCTGGGAAGTGTTTTGCAAACTCCTTGTCAGTGTTTCTGAAGATCAGAAAAATATTTTTGAAAACCTGCGACGGGCAATGAATGAGGTGAATCGGACGGAAATTCGACAGCTTGCACATTCCATGTCCGGGGTGAGCGGCAATATTTCCGCTTATAAACTTCAGGAAGCAGCCCAAAGACTGGAGTTTGCCGCGGATGAGGCGGATGAGAGTTCGCTGGCCGATCTTTTGGAGACTGTGGAAAAGGAATTTGCGGTGGTGACAGCGTCCATAGAATCGCTTCTTCAAAGCAAAAAAGATCAGAAAGATGAAAAGGAAGAAACAGCATCGGCTGTTGATAAGGATGAACTCCGCGGTCTTTTACAAAAATTGGAAGAACGTCTGAAGGATTTGGATCCGGTCGGCAGTTCTGAGGTAACAGAGACGATTCTCGGATATGCGCTGCCTGATAATATAAAGGATGAAATCAGAAAGATTGACACACACCTCGGAGATTTCGATTTTGACGGGGCGGGTGAAGTGCTGTCAGAACTTATGAGAGAATAGAATCGGACAGATAAGGAGTGGAAAATCATGGAGAGGTCTCTGTTTTTCTGGCGCTGAAGCTGTCAATCGCCGCCTTTGTCATTGGTGAGATATATGAAGGCTTCTGTTACATGAGAAGCGCACTGATCCATACGAGGCGGTCAGAGCATACTCCGGTCTGGTTTTCTGCGAAATGGGGAATCGTATTTTCCGTGATATTCCTCACTGCTCACAGATTTGTGAAGTATCTTCGGAAGAGGGAAATGAAATTCCACGAGTTTATGCTCGCTCAGGCAAAGCCTGAAAATCCGAAAGAGGCTGTGTCTGTTGCTGGCGAAGCTCGCTATTGTTATCTTTCTTTTCGGCGATCTGCTGGACGGAGTTCATCACATGACCTGTGCGGTGATATACGGAAACCCGGTACCCTCAGTGAGCTTAATATTAAAGGAGAATTAGAATGAAAAGAGGCATGAAAGTAATCGCGACGATACTATGTGTTATTCTGACAGCCATATCTTTGCAAGCCGCTGAAAAACTGAATTTTTCATCAATCGAAGGCTCCGTCAACACCCTTATAAGCGAGAAAGTTGTCACGGAGGCATATCGGCGAATCGGCATCGAAGTCGTTGTCAGACAATATCCGGGTCTGAGATCGCTCAAATACTCGAATGAAGGCGAAACAGATGGCGAATTGTTCCGGATAGCCGGTATAAATAACAAATTTCCGAATTTGCTCATGGTTTCCGTACCTGTGAACAGACTGGAGGGTATGGTTTTCACGAAGCAGACAAAATTTCCAGTCAGCGGATGGGACAGTCTGAAGCCTTATAAAATCGGGATACAAAGAGGGATTAAATTCTCACATAAGGGTACCGAGGGAATGAATCGCAGTATCAGAGACAGCAATGAGGTGCTTTTCAGAATTCTGAATGCGGGAAGAATTGATATTGTTGTTATGGCACGGGTAAACGGACTGAAAATGCTGCGAAAGTTAAAAATACCCGGTATCAGAGCGTTGGATCCTCCCATAGAAAGCTATCCCCTTTATCACTACCTGCATAAGAAAAACAGACATCTGAAGCCTGAAATAACAGCTACTTTGCAGGAAATGGAAAAAGAGGGGCTGATACAGAAGACAAGAGAGCAGTTTATAGCAGAAAGGTTCGGCAGCAACGAATAATCAGTTATGCATGTCGAATGACAGACATCTTGTTCGCATCCGGGACAATGCGGTTTTCGTTACTTTGACGGTGAGTTGCTGTTCTGTGAAGCATGAGGAGGAAACATTTGTACGGCTCGGAAACCAGGTTTTTCAAAAAACCTGGTTTCCTGGGAAGCGAGGGAACTAATCAGGAAATAATCGCCTGACATCCTCCTCTGTCGCCTTGCAGATTCCCCTTTCTGTGATAAATCCCGTAACAAGCCTCGCCGGGGTTACGTCAAACGCGTAATTTCCTGCCGGGCTGTTTTCCGGGGGAACCAGCACGTTTCTTATTACGCCCTGGTCACTTCCCTGGACATATCGGATCTCATCAGGGTCCCGCTCTTCTATGGGAATCTCTGCGAGACCGTCTCTCAGTTTCCAGTCAAAGGTGCTGGAGGGCAGGGCCACATAAAAGGGGATGTTGTTATCTTTGGCGGCCAGCGCTTTCAGATAGGTTCCGATTTTGTTTGCAACATCTCCGGTGTATGTGCTTCTGTCCGTGCCGACGATGACCATATCCACCATGCCGTGCTGCATGAGATGGCCGCCGGCATTATCCGTGATGACCGTGTGTTTTATCCCGGATCTGCCCAGCTCCCACGCGGTCAGCCTGGCACCCTGATTTAAGGGCCGGGTTTCATCCACCCATATATGGATGTCAATGCCGTTTTGATATGCGGCATACATGGGCGCGGTTGCCGTGCCGTATTCGATGCACGCGAGCCATCCCGCGTTGCAGTGGGTCAGGAGGTTGACGGTTCCACCCTCTTTCCGACTACTGATCTCCTGAATCAGAGATAAACCGTATTCGCCTATCTTCCTGCAATTTTCGGCTTCCAGTTCGGCGATTTCCGAGGCCTCCTTTTGCGCGGCATCGATTCTTTTTTCAAGGACTTGGGAAGTCTCTGGTTTCAGCACCTTGTCTAACACCTTATCCACCGCCCAGGCAAGATTCACGGCTGTGGGCCTTGCCGCTTTTAACCGGTCGCATTCACTGATCAGATCATCTTTTGTTTTGGAATGAACCGCGGCAATATATACGCCATAAGCGCCTGTCACCCCGATCAGGGGAGCGCCTCTCACATACATCTCCTTTATGGCCATGATAACATCATCCACCGTTTTCAATTCAGCAACAACAAACTCGTGGGGAAGCATCCGCTGATCAATGACCTTGACTGTTTCCGAATCCTTGTCAAACCATATCGGACGCATGTTTTTACTCTCTGTTTTCATCGTGTTCCTTTTGTTTTTTCCTGATTATAACACCTTTTGGGATTCCGAGTCAGAAATGGTTCGGGCTTTATTGGCGCAAGTTCTCCGAAAGGCGTTATAATCAGGATATTTTTTCTATTAATTTTACCAACCGAACAAAATACCTGTCATTCCCGCGAAAGCGGGAATCTGCCGTGAAAATCCCGAAGAAATTCCACACAGAGGCACAGAGGCACAAAGAAAGGCGCAAAGGTTTTTGTAAAGGCGCAAAGCTTCAGACCAGCCAAAACAAAACAACTCATCCGCTACTTATGTGAAAAGCCTTTGTGCCTTTCTTTGCGCCTTTGTGCCTCTGTGTGAGATTTTTTCAGAATTTTACCAACTGTCATTCCCGCGAAAGCGGGAATCTGCCGTGAAAATCCCGAAGAAATTCCACACAGAGGCACAGAGGCACAAAGAAAGGCGCAAAGGTTTTTGTAAAGGCGCAAAGCTTCAGACCGGCCAAAACAAAATAACTGTTTTTTTAATGTGAAAAGCCTTTGTGCCTTTCTTTGCGCCTTTGTGCCTCTGTGTGAGATTTTTTCAGAATTTTACCAACCGAACAAAATAGCTGTCATTCCCGCGAAAGCGGGAATCTGCCGTGAAATCCCGAAGAAATTCCACACAGAGGCACAGAGGCACAAAGAAAGGCGCAAAGGTTTTTGTAAAGGCGCAAAGCTTCAGACCGGCCAAAACAAAATAACTGTCATCCGCTGTTTTTTTTAATGTGAAAAGCCTTTGTGCCTTTCTTTGCGCCTTTGTGCCTCTGTGTGAGATTTTTTCAGAATTTTACCAACTGTCATTCCCGCGAAAGCTGGAATCTGCCGTGAAAATTCCGAAGAAATTCCACACAGAGGCACAGAGGCACAGAGAAAGGCGCAAAGGTTTTTGTAAAGGCGCAAAGCTTCAGACCGGCCAAAACAAAATAACTGTCATCCGCTGTTTTTTTTAATGTGAAAAGCCTTTGTGCCTTTCTTTGCGCCTTTGTGCCTCTGTGTGAGATTTTTTCAGAATTTTACCAACTGAACAAAATAGCTGTCATTCCCGCGAAAGCTGGAATCTGCCGTGAAATCCCGAAGAAATTCCACACAGAGGCACAGAGGCACAAAGAAAGGCGCAAAGGTTTTTATAAAGGCGCAAAGCTTCAGACCAGCCAAAACAAAACAACTCATCCGCTGCTTATGTGAAAAGCCTTTGTGCCTCTGTGTGAGATTTTTTCAGAATAGATCAGTTTTTCCACGCCCAGGTCAGCATACACCGTTTTGGTGCCGAATTTCAGCTTAAACGGATCATGGGGTAATTGTCCAACCGTCTTTGATTAAGGCCCGCTTCACTGTGTTGTGATAAAAGTCTTTTGCCATACCCTGCCTTTCTTGATCTTAATCCTGCCCGTGTCCGTTTGATTAAGAGCAAGAGTTTTGGGAATCCCTGAGTTTACACTTACAATAATGCTAAAACTGAATCCTGTCAAGAAAAAGAAAAAAATCAACCTGTAAATTTTTCTGTGATGGTACGTCTTTCACATACATTTTATAGCCATCAGATGTGTCACGGATTACGGAATATTGAGTTTTATCCACCGGAACCTCTTGACAGTTATCTCTGCACTTCTTATTTTGATTTTTCAGGGAAATTGTTTATTTTTTTCGGTCATCTGCCAAAGTGCAACTTTGGCACTCCGGAGCCGAAAGCTCAAAAGTACAGGACAATTAAATGACACCAAACGAAGAAAAACAGATCACCGATTGGAACAATAAATGCTCCGATGAAATTCAGATCCGTCTCATTTTGACAGAAGATGAAAGGGGCAAAGAACTCAGCAAATTCTGTGACGACTTGTCCGTTGCCGCTCCGAAAGTCCGTATTATCAAAGAAAAGGATGAAGCAGCCCAGGCCCCGGCGATTCAGGTCGGTCATGCCCTGCGCTATCAGGCGGTTCCTCTGGGTCCTGAATTGGAGCCTTTTCTGGAAGCTCTGAATATGCCGGATAAAAAGTATGCGCATATTCAGAAATATCTCGATAAAATCGAAATGCCGGCCGAACTTCGGGTATATATCGCGCCTCAATGTCCGTTTTGCCCTGCCACCGTGCGGCAGTTGCTTCCGCTGACATCCGAAAGCAGATTCATCCGGCTCACCATAACGGACGGTGTGCTTTTCCCGGAGATGGCACAATCCGACAATATTCAGGCCGCGCCGACTGTTTTGCTGGATGACCGCTTCCGGTGGACAGGCTCAATACAGTTGGAAGAGATTCTGGATATGATGACAAACCGTGATCCGTCGAGCCTCGGCGCATCTTCCATGGAGAGAATGATAATGGAAGGAAACGCCTCCCAACTGGCGGGAATGATGCTTGACAATGAAAATATCTTCCCCGCGTTTTTTGATCTCCTTGTCCATCCGCATTTTTCTGTCCGCCTGGGGGCGATGGTGTCCATGGAGGAGATTGCCGAACGGAATATCAGGCTGGCGGGCACCGTTGCCAAACCGCTCCTGAGTCGCCTTCATGAGCAGGAGGATCAGATCAAAGGGGATATCATTCACATCCTCGGAGAATCAGGAGGCCCTGATCTTATAGCAGAACTGGAAAAAATTTCTGAAAGTCACGACAACCCTGAAATTAAAGAGGCCGTAAAAGAAGCCATAGAGAAAATTGGGAATTAGGAATTAGGAGCAAGAATATTAAATAAGGAGCGAGAAATATGACCACAAATGATACGACTTCCTCATCTGATTTTATTCGCACCATTATCGCAGAAGACTTGAAGACAGATAAATACGGCGGCCGGGTGATGACCCGGTTCCCTCCGGAGCCGAACGGTTATCTGCATATCGGACATGCCAAATCCATCTGTCTGAATTTTGGCGTCGCCGCGGAGAATGAGGGCGGTCTGTGCAATCTCCGGTTCGATGACACCAACCCGACAAAGGAGGAGGTTGAATATGTGGATTCGATTAAGGAGGATGTCCGGTGGCTCGGGTTCGACTGGGAAGACCGGGAGTATTACGCATCCGACTACTTTGATCAACTGTATGGGTACGCGGTGCAATTGATCAAAGATGGCAAAGCATACATTGACAGCCTGAGCTCGGATGAAATCAGAGAATACCGGGGCACGCTGACCGAGCCTGGCAGGGAAAGCCCGCATCGCAGCCGTTCGGTCGAGGAAAATCTTGATCTGTTCGGGCGCATGAAGGCAGGGGAATTCGAGGACGGGACCCATGTCCTTCGGGCAAAGATTGACATGGCCTCTCCGAATCTCCTGATGCGGGATCCGATTCTCTACAGAATTCGGAAGGTCTCCCATCACCGAACCGACGACAAATGGTGCATTTATCCGATGTATGATTTTACCCATTGTCTTTCAGATTCTGTCGAGGGAATCACGCATTCGCTTTGCACTCTTGAATTTGAAAACAACCGTCCGCTGTATGACTGGGTGCTTGATGAACTGGATGTTTATCATCCCCGGCAGATCGAGTTTGCACGTCTCAATATCACCTATACTGCGCTGAGTAAGCGAAAGATGATTGAACTGGTGGAAGGAGGGCATGTGAGCGGATGGGATGATCCGAGGATACCGACCATTTCGGGTCTGCGGCGCCGCGGCTACACCCCGGAGGCCATCCGAACCTTTTGTGAGCGCATCGGCTTGGCAAAGCGGGACAGTGTGGTGGATATGGCCCTGCTCGAACACTGCCTCCGGGAAGATCTGAATCGACATGCCTTGCGGGTGATGGCGGTGCTTCGCCCGCTTAAAGTGGTCATTGAGAACTATCCCGAAGATCAGGTGGATGAGTTGGAGGCCATTAATAATCCCGAAGATCCGGGTATGGGAACACGGAAGGTCCCGTTTTCCCGGGTGCTTTATATTGAGCAGGAGGATTTCCGGGAGGATCCGCCGAAAAAATTCTTTCGCCTGGCCCCCGGCCGTGAAGTACGGTTGCGATACGCGTATTTCATCAAGTGCGTGGATGTGGTGAAGGATGAGCAGACCGGCGAAGTGGTGGAGCTGCGCTGCACTTATGATCCTGAGACGCGGGGAGGCGATGCGCCGGACGGGCGCAAGGTCAAGGCAACCCTGCACTGGGTCTCCGCTGCCCATGCGATTAACGCTCAGGTCCGTCTGTATGATCATCTTTTTACAAAACCGAATCCGTCAGATGAGAAGGAATGCCCGGATTGGAAGTCCTGTCTGAATCCGAAATCATTGGAAACATTGATAGATTGCAAACTTGAGCCGAGCTTGGCAGACGCAGCTCCCGGAAGCCGGTATCAGTTTGAAAGGTTGGGGTATTTTTGCGCGGATCCGGTCGATTCCTCCCATGAGAAACCCGTATTCAACCGGACGGTAACATTGCGGGATACATGGGCGAGGATTCAGAAAGCGCAAAAAAAGCAGGGTAAGCAAGGTAAGAAAGGTAAGAAAGGTAAGAAAAAAAAATAACCATCATGTCATTCCCGCGAAAGCGGGAATCCAGTTTGCTGATAAGTACCTGATCTATAATTTTGTAACACTTCCGAGACGGTGACATCTGGAAATTCAGGGTTATTTTTTCGTATATTTCGTGTGTTTCGTGTGTTTCGTGGTTTGTGAGCGGATATCCACGAAAGAAACGAAAGATGTTTTTTTTCGTGTGTTTCGTGGCTTGTGAGCGGATATCCACGAAAAACACGAAAGAAGCGAAAGATGTTTTTTTCGTGTGTTTCGTGGCTTGTGAGCGGATATCCACGAAAAACACGAAAGAAACGAAAGATATTTTTTCATGTGTTTCGTAGTTGTGAGCGGATATCCACGAAAAACACGAAAGAGACGGAAGATAAAATGTCATAAAAATGTCACAAAATTTTTGCACGGGTACTTAACACAATGGATTCCTGCTTTCGCAGGAATGACATTTGACGGGACAATAAGGAAATAAGGAAACCATAATGATAGTTACCTCTGATCAGATCAGAAAGACCGCAAAGGACATAAAAGAATTAAGGCCGGCATACAAAACGCTTCTCGATTTTTACGAACAGATATTTGTGGCTCAGGAGGATTCCAGAAGCCGGATACATATCGCACCTATTCAGATCCCCCAGGACGTTCTCTCCGTCAAGCTACAGGAAAAATTTCCCCTTATCGGAACCTCCGAATTTGTCATTGATAAAGAAGCTTCCGAAGGCCTTTTAAGAGAAATCTGCGCTGTCACGGAAGCGGCAGAGAACAATATGACAAATGTCGCCAAAGTGATCTTAAACGCGATTGATACAAAAAAGATTGATCCGGGATCACTTTTTTCCAATCTTCTTGAGGGGAACGATTCATTTTTTGAGGATATCTGCACCGATATTGAAATTGAGAAACCAGTTCTTTCGTTTATTACTTATAGCAGCATCAGTCCGTCTGTCTCCCTGTGTGCCGAACAACTCTCAACATATCTGGAATCGGAAAAAAGAAACCGGGTTTCTTCTGAAGCCCCGGTTTCTTCGGATTGGGGAAAGGGTTACTGCCCGATCTGCGGAAGCCCGCCTGTGATGTCCGCGCTTGAGGGTGACGGAGAACGCTTTCTCTTTTGTAGTTTCTGCTGGCACAAATGGCCTGTCCGAAGGCTTGTCTGCCCCTTTTGTGAGAATGACGACAGCAAAACCCTTCATTATTTTTACACCAAGGAGGAAAAAGAATACCGGGTGAATGTCTGTGACAAATGTAACAAATATGTCAAGACCGTGGATACAAGAAAAATCGACCGGTTCTTTTACCCGCCCCTGGAGCAGATAGCGACGCTGCACCTCGATATGAAAGCGAATGAAACGGGACTTGAACGCGGAGTCGGCAAATGAGCTACTGAAAATCCATAAGAACAGTAATGTCACTTCCGCCTTCCATCCGGAAACTGGCATCCGGATATCGTTTTTTGAAGACCTGAACCATGGAGGCATTTCCTTTCAGCACGGTTGCAGAAAAACCCTTGTAATCATTTTCTCTGGCAATGCCTTCAAGGAGTTCGAGAAGATACGAGGCGATCCCCATGCCCTGGAAATCCTCACGCACAACAAAGGCGACCTCCGCCCGATCCTCCGATTCCATGGCATAGGAGCCGATGGCCATGATCTCCTTGTGCCCCCTGTTCTGAACGAGACCGATGACAGACATGTTTTTCCTGTAATCCACGCCTGCCCACTGCTGCTGTATGACCTCGTGGGAGAAGAGTCTCATCTTGTAAAAAAAGCGGTAATAGATGGTTTCCTCCCGAAGCGAGTAGAAAAAATTCCTGGATGCGAATTCGTCCGAGGGGAGGAGGGGGCGGAATTCGATGCTCTTACCGTTTTTCAGTGTCAGTGTGTCCCTGTAATTTTCCAGAAAGATCAGATCATCCTGCGAGGGCGGCAGTTGGTCCGCAAAAATATAATGGCGTTTTTTGGCAAATTCAATCAGGCTTTTGCGGAATTTGGGGTGGGCGATCTGGGTCAGTTCCATGACCCTCTGGGATATCCCCTTTCCCTGGAGTTCCGCAATGCCATATTCCGTGACAACGAAGTTCACATCTCCCCGGGTGGTGGCCACGCCGGCCCCTTCGCTGAGGTGGGGGACGATACGGGAGACCTCGCAGTTCCGGGCGGTTGACGGGAGCGCGATAATGGAGAATCCGCCCTTTGACATGGCGCTTCCCCTGAGAAAGTCAACCTGATCGCCGATACCGCTGTAGAAGAGATGTCCCAGGGAATCCATGCAGACCTGACCAGTCATATCGACTTCCAGCGCGGAACTGACGGAGATCATATTATCATTGAGCGCGATAATGGCGGGATCATTCACATATTCGGAGGAGCGGAAATAAAAGATGGGATTGTCATTCACATAATCGTAAAGCGTCTTCGATCCCATGCACAGGGATGCGACCACTCTGCCGGGGATATGCGTCTTTTTCTTATTGGTGATCACCTTTTTCCTCAGCAGGGGGAGAAAACCGTCTGTTATCAACTGGGTATGTATGCCCAGATGCTTTTTTTTATCAAGATATTTCAGAATGGCATTGGGCAGATGTCCGAAACCGATCTGAAGCGTGGCGCCGTCATCCACCAACTGGGAAATATAATGCCCGATTCTCCGAACGATCTTATCATCCTTTTTCCCGGGAATCGCCTCCGCAATCGGTTCCTCATGCAATACAAAACAGTCGATCTCATCCACATGCACAAAACTGTCCCCCCATGTCCTGGGCATTTCGGGATTCACCTGGGCAATGACAGTCGCCGCATTATCCATCCCCGCACGGGTAATATCCACCGACACCCCCAGACTGCAATATCCGAACCGGTCAGGAGGACTCACCTGTATCAGCGCGACATCCAGCCCGATGCGCCGGCTATAAAAGAGCCTGGGTATCTGTGAAAGATAGGTGGGTATGTAATCAATTTTTCCCTCAAAAGCGGCCCTGCGCATGTAACTGCTGATAAAAAAGAGTTTCAGGGAAAAACGGTTGTGAAAGGAATCATCATCAACAAACCGGGAAAACGTCGAAGAGAGCATCTGATAGACGATAATATCCTGCAGGGCCGCGTCGTTTACCATCGCTTTGATCAGATGCTGCGGCTCTCCGCAGCCTGTGCCGACAAAAACACGGTTCCCTCCTTTTATCCTTGAAACAGCCTCCTCTGCGCTTACGATTTTTTCGGGGCAATATTCATGCAGGTTCATTTTACATTCCTTTGTTGCTGAGTTTATTTAAAAAATATTAGCATATCAGAATGAATAGCAAAGTGCAATCCCTTAGTGTAAACTTTTGTCTTCGGAAAAAACAGCGGGACGCAGATGTACGCAGATAAACGCGGATGAGTTCCATTCTGTTACTTTTTATACTGCCGTTGTTAAAAGGTTGTAATTTGCCATGATTGTGAAAGGAATAGCCTAACCAGCGTAACCTGTGGCTGGCGATTTTTGCTTGACAAAATTCTGAAATTATATGAATATAAAAACTGATGTTCAAATTCTGTGTACAGGACAAAAGGCCCGAAAACAGCGCGCTGTCATTCCGGGCGGAAATGCCGGGAATCGGCAGGATTCCCGGCATTTCCGACCCGGAATCCATTTTTTGTCCTGTACTCAGGTTCAAATTGTCAATCCAATTGTCCAATTGTCATCAGCATTTTAAGGAAGGATATCCGTAAGAGAAAAAATTAAAAGGAGAAGATATGAGTTTGTTTACTGTGGATCAGGAGAAGTGCAAACATGACGGAATATGCGTTGACGAGTGTCCGTTAGGGATCATAAAGCTGGAGGACAAAGAGAGCGTCCCCGTGCCAATCGAAAGTGCCGAAGACCTGTGCATCAACTGCGGTCATTGTGTGGCGGTCTGTCCGGACGGGGCATTGTCGCATAAAAACATGACGCCGGAGCAGTGTCCGCCTGTGCGGAAGGAACTGCTTCTGAACGCGGAACAGGCCGAGCATTTCCTGCGCGCCCGGAGATCTGTCCGAGTTTATAAGGATAAGCCGGTGGATCGGGAGACCATTACCAAACTGATAGACATCGCCCGCTTTGCCCCATCCGGGCATAACCGTCAGCCAGTCAAATGGCTGGTCATATATGACAGCGATGAGGTGCAGCGACTGGCGGGTCTGGTTGTGGACTGGATGCGTTACATGCTCAAAGAACAGCCTGAAATGGCTGCTGCCCTGAATATGGATCGGGTTGTAAAGTCATGGGAATCAGGAATTGACGGGATTTGCCGAAGCGCGCCGCATGTCATCGTGGCCCATGCTCCCGAAGAGAATCCCACTGCACCGACATCCGGCACTATCGCGCTGACTTATCTCGAACTGGCAGCACAGCCTCTGGGGCTGGGTGCCTGCTGGGCCGGATTTTTTAACGCGGGTGCCACAATGTGGCCTCCCATGCAGAAAGCCCTCAATCTTCCCCAGGGACATATCAGCCTCGGGGCAATGATGGTCGGATATCCGAAGTACAAATATCATCGTCTGCCGCTCAGGAATGAGGCGGAGATTGCTTGGCGATAGTTTTTCGGTTGACAGTTGACAGTTGACAGTTGACAACCAGCAACTGACAACTGACAACCGACAACTGACAACCGTCAACCGTCAACCGTCAACTGACTATAATTTTTTATATTAAGGGAGGTGCCATAATGAATACCGCACTGAAAATACCGGGGGCGTCTGATGTACCGGTACCGGGAGCATCTGTTCCGCAGGCTGACCGGCCCGCATGGATTCCGCCCGAAATTCTTTACGACTGGGATACGGACCCTTATGCCTATCAGACAGAGGAGGAGCTGATGCCTGCCGGAGGACCGCACGGACAACTGCTGGGTTATGTCATGGAAGTTTTGCAGACTTTTCAGAAATCACAGGGACGGATGCTTCTGATGGACGCATTCATGCTGTACAGGAACAACCGGGGGATCAAACGCCGTGTCGCTCCGGATCTGCTGGCGATGCCGTTCCGTTTTCCAGCACCGTCATCGTATGATCTGGACACAGAACCCCCGCCGCTGGCTGTTATGGAAGTCACATCCCCCAAAAGCCATCTCAAGGACAAGGAGGATAATGTTCTTTTTTACGCCGGTCTGGGAATTCCGGCCTATCTGGTCATCGATGCGATCACACCGCAAAACCGGCTCCGTGAGGAAATCGGACTGTGTCTGTGGCGGGCGACAAAAGGGCAGGTCCGTCAGATGCAGCCTGACAGGGAGGGGTATCTTCTGCTGCCGGAAATTAATATGAAAATAAGGGCCGAGGGATATCGTATGATCTTTGCGGAGATCACAACCGGCAGAATATTGAAGGATAACAGACAACTACAGATAATGGTGGCTGAGGAACGACTGCGGGCGGCTCAAGAACGTCTGCGGGCTGAAATCGCTGAAAAAACAGCAGAGCAGGCCCGTCAGTCAGCGGCTGAGGAACGTCTGCGGGCTGAAAGACTGGCGGAAAAGCTCCGGTCTGTGGGAATTGATCCGGATGAAATTGAAATTTGAAACTTTTATTGTAAGGGAAGTGTCATCACAAGTGCAGAGTCTTTCTGGTCGGACGGGATCTACAATTCCGCCCGGATCATTCCGACACTTCGGTGACAGGGCGCAAACATTGCGGACGGGATTGCAAATCCCGTCCAGCCTGTTCCCTAAGTTTATACTAATGGAGGTGTCATAAATGAATGCCACACTGAAAATACCGGAGGCATCTGTTCCGCCGACTGACCGGCCCGCATGGATTCCGCCCGAAATTCTCTCTGACTGGGATATGAATCCTTATGCCTATCAGACAGAGGAGGAACTGATGCCTGCCGGATCACTCCACGGAGAACTGGTGGTTTATATCATGGGGTTACGGACTTTTCTGAAACCACAGGATCGGATGCTTCTGGTGGACTCATTCCTGCTGTACCGGGACAGTCAGGGGGTGAAGCACCGGATTGCTCCGGACCTGCTGGTGATGCCGTACCGTTTTCCCCTGCCGCTGGCGTACGATCTGGACACGGAACCCCCGCCGCTGGCTGTGATTGAAGTCACATCTCCCATAAGTCATCTGAAGGACAAGGAGGAGAATGTCCCTTTTTATGCCAATCTGGGAATTCCGGCCTATCTTGTCATTGATGCGGTCACACCGGAGTGGCTGCTCCGTGAGGAGGTCGGGCTGTATCTGTGGCGGACGGAAAAAGGGCGGGTCCGCCAGATGGAGCCCGACCGGGAGGGATATCTTCTGTTGCCGGAAATCAATATGAAAATAAGGGCCGATGGATATCGTATGATCTTTGCGGACAGCGTCAACGGCATGATATTGAAGGATAGCGAAGAACTGTGGATGGTGAGGGCTGCGGAACGGCTGCGGGCCGAGACCGCTGAAAAAAATGCGACTGCGGAACGGCTGCGGGCTGAAGCGGCTGAAAAAGCAGCGGAGCAGGCCTGTCAGTTAGCGGCTGAAGAACGGCTGCGGATCGACAGACTCGCGGAAAAACTCCGATCTCTGGGAATTGATCCGAATGAAATAATGTGAATGTAAATAAATAAGAGGAACTCCATGGATGATCTCCAATTCCGCCAGCTTATCGAGCGGCTCGATCTCTCGTGGGCAGGATATCGGAAAGTCAGAAAAGGGGTCAAAAAACGGATCGCCCGGCATATACAGTCGCTGGGATGTCGCAATATGACCGAGTATCTGCAAGAACTGGGTAAGAGCGATGTGGTGAGGCAGGAGTGCGACCGTCTGATGACCGTATCCATCAGTCGTTTCTTTCGTGACCGGGGCCTCTGGCTGACCCTCGGGAATGAGATACTTCCTGATCTTATTGAAAAACAGAGAGAGAAACTGAGGGTATGGTCCGCGGGTTGTGCGAGCGGGGAGGAGGTCTATAGCTTCAGGATTTTATGGGATGATATGAAAAAACATTTCAGGCATCTCCCCAGGCTGGAAATTATCGGCAGCGACATGAATCCGGATTATCTCAGCAGGAGCCGGGCCGGGATCTATCCCCGCGGCAGTCTCAGAGAGATTGAAGAATCGCTGCGCCCTCTCTATTTTGAAGCAGAGGCGAACGGAAAGCGTTATGCGGTGAAGCCTCAGTTTAAGGAAGAGATTGTTTGGAGAGAGCATCACCTGCTCTCCGATGATCCTCCCGGGTCGGACTTCCATATCATCTTTTTAAGGAACAACCTGCTGACCTATTATGAGGATCGGTTGAAGAAAAAGGGATTCAGGAAGGTCAGGGAGAGTCTCACGCGTTCCGGTTTTCTGATCATCGGGTCGCATGAGAAACTCCCTTCTGAGTCAACTGATTTTATTCCTCTTACCTCCTGTTCCTGTGTTTTCAGAAAACGGGGTTAGAGAAAGAGACTTCCGAGGTTTTTGAAACTTCGGAAGTCTCCAGGGTGAACAAATTACTGGCTCAGTTTCCCCAAAATGGAAATCACATCGCCCATGTCAATCTTACCGTTATTATTCAGATCAGTATCCGGATTTACGCCTGAAGGGGACATTCCTGCCAGAACTTTCAAGGCAAGGATGGCTTTGCCCAGATCTGTGGAACTGCTACTCGCAGGCGCAGCCACTCTCGGTAAACCGATGGAAGAGAAATTTTTCGGCCGGACGCCTTGGACGTCTTCTCCAAATACCTTTTCTGTGAGAAACTCATCCCATTTCCCGTCCTTGCTCATCTCATAATTCTGGGCATAATCATCGAGGAATGTATATTCCACCGAGGGGAAGAGGATGGAGAGACCGTGGTAATTGCTGTAATCCCAGAACTTATTAAATGTGTAAATGCTCTGACCTTTGGGAACGGCTTTTGTCTCGATAACTGCCTCCCCAATTGCAGCTTTCAGTTCATTAGCCTGAGCCGATGCAATGCCTTTGGCCGCGATATTGTGGGCCAGATCCCATAGGTCGATGTAACCCCGAGTGTCCTGGGTTGCGTCGCCCTTTTCGGGATCACCGAAGAATGCCTGAGACACGTCCCGGGCGGCCTTGATATCGGTAAGGTCTGCGTTCCCAAGCTCAGTTGCAAAAGCGTCGATCTTTTCTCGGAGCGCAGTCAGTTTGCTGGTATCAATCAGCGAATAAGTATAGGGCGCTTCCGACTCACTCGCCACCGGATAGTTCCGAATGATGCGCTTGGCGACTGTCCGGGCGTCATCATCCCGGTCCAGATTTATGAAGTATGCGGGATAATTCAGACTGGTCCAACTGATGCTCTGGAAGAAGGCCACATAATTCACGAACTCCTTCAGGTCATACGCATTTTCCACCAGACCCATGAGACAGGCTTCAAAATCGAAGATATCGATCTTTTTCTGGCCGCCCTCGGTGATCTCCTTGAGCGCTCTGCGCAGTTCCGCAGGGGTCAGTTGATCTCCGCCGCTGGTCATATCCCAACTGATCCCGTCCGGGCCGTTGCCGTGGTCATCAACAGCGAGATAATAGTGTTCAGCCGGATAGTTGGTCATTGCCCATTTGGCGAAATCTATCAGGGTCTGGGGATCGCCCATGTTCAGTTCACCCCTGTCCCATTTGCTGACATTATCCTCGTATGTTCCATCAGGTTGGACCACATAGCGAAGGGTGTTCACCTGATCCGAAGCGGAATAATTCGGATGTCCGTCAATCAGCATGACCACATTCAGAAAATCTTTCTTGTCATCAATATATTTTTCAATGGCTTGGCGGGACAGGTGATATGAGTTGGTTCCCAGGTCATTGTCTCCGTTGCCAAATATCATCACGGTCCATGATGCTTTGCCCGTATCCGGGACGACGATCTCCGGTTCGGGAATGATCTCTGTATCAGCGTCCGCGTCTGGCTGGCCGCAGGTGACTTTGATTTCATAGAAATGCTTGGGCCCGCCTTCACGGTCGTAGTTTGAGACCTTGATGAAATAGGTGGCGCCGTCGGTGGTATTCTTGTAATCGAGCCTGGAATCAAAACTGCCTTCTCTCTCATTGTCGTCATTTTCAGCAATGGGGTTTCCATCGCTGTCAATCAGTTCCACTACGGTATCAGCCTCAGAAGAGGGTTTCAGTGACTGTGCGTCGATGTCAATGGTAAGTCTGCCTTCGGGAACCTTTTTGAGAACGAAGAAATCCACATCTTCCTTGTCGCCTCCGATATCGCCGAACCATCCCCTCAGGGGAGGCTGTCCGCAACCGATGGGCGTTGCCTTGTCGCGAGCGTCGTTCGGCTCATTCTTATCGAGCTGTTCCGCAAATTCGTGTCCGCCTTCGTTACCCTCGGTTTCACCGGTCACATAAACGGAGACTTCATCCACGAACAGTGTTGTTTCTCCTGTTTCCAGAACGTCATTCTGGTACAGCTCGATTGTGAAGGCCGCTTTTCCGCCCCTGAGCAGATCAAGCTCCTCGTCGCTCAGACTTTCCTCAAACCATTCAAAGAACTCCCCGCTACGGGCGTATTCGGGAAAATCAAGGGCATCCCAGCAGCCGAAATCGACCAGAATGCTGATAGCCGGAGTTCCGTCTTCTTTGACTTCTTTGAAAGATACGCAGAAGTGGTCGCCGGGTTCTGTCTCATCGCTGGCAATCGCATAACTGAACGAAACAAACATATCAACAGCGTCCGGCGGAACATCAATAATCTGATACAGAGACTGCGTTCCGGACATCACAGCGACCATATCGCCCCCGATCTCTGTCACAGAGAAATTGTTTTCGTCTTCAATACTCCAGTCATAGAAATCGTCCTCCGGAATCAGCAGGCCGTCATCTTCAAAATCGAACTCCGGGATTTCAGCGTCCTCGCTTTGTCCCCATATATTAATTTCATCAATAAAAGCACCCTCTTTTGTATCCGAACCGATGTTGCTTTCAAGATTCCAGAACAGATATATCTGCCCCATTTCGATATAGGGAGTCAGGTCCGCGTAAGCGCCCTCCCAGGCTTCCCATGAGCTGTCACCCCAACAGGCTTCAACCATGATGACATTATCCGGATTCTCCGGATCCGGGCCGGTCGCGACGCCAAAACAGAGCAGGTCGTCATTCTCCCAGTTCTCATCATCGCTGTATACAAGGTCATAGTAGAGGCTGAAATTCACATCCGCATACATCATCTCGCTCAGATCAACAGGACCGTAAAACAGCCAGTTGTTCAGCCCCGCAGAATAACCGCTGCCCGGAGTAACCGCGCTGGCGGATTTGGATGAATCCTCGTTCCAATCGCTGTGTTTCTGGTCTGTAACGACCCAACCGTTATCGGCAGGAGAAAGTGTCCATTTGGAGGTGTCGCTGAAATCCGCATCGTCAAACGATTCAGTGGACAGAGGATCCCACCATCCTTCGGCATCTTCATCAAACGGGTCTTCTATCGGATCGCTGGTGGCCCATATCCCGATATCATCGATGAAGGCCCCTTGATTCGTAGTTGATTCGTTCTCGCTCTCGAAGACCCAACCAATGTAAACATTATTCTGGCCGATATATTCTTCCAGATCGAAGGACTCCCATATCCATTCCCCTTCGGAACTTCCGGTAAACCAGACCGCATTTTCATAGAGTTCAGTTTGGTCAGCACTGGTCCCCACACTGAAGCCGAGCCAGTCATCGCCCTCCGGAATATCTAAGAGACAACTGAAACCCCCATTTGCAGATGTTTTATCACTCAGATCAATGGGGCCATAAATCATCCAAGTTTCCGGAGTGGCAGGGTATCCGCCAGTTTCGGGAGTATTGCTGTTGCCGCGGAATGGCCATGCTGAGAAGTACCAGTTCTCAAATTCCCAGGTTCCATCAGCGTCAGGGAGAATCGTCCAGTTTTCCTCGGTAAAAGGGCTGTCGTCAAATGTTTCGATAAGCATCTGTTCCCACTGGGGCTCATTTACCTCTTCATTGGTCGCCCATATTTCGATTTCGTCGATAAAGACACCCGCGTTTGAATCCGATCCGGTTTTATTGCTTTGGAAGACCCAGGCGATATATACCTCGCTCTGGCCTGCAAATTCGCTTAAATCAAAGTATTCACGTTCCCACCAGTCTCCTGTGCTTCCATAGAACTCCCCATTCTCTAAGATACCGTCAATGAGATTACTCGAATCATCGCTCATACAGAAAGCAACCCGGTCGTCTTCATCAGTCTCGCGGAAGATGCTGAAATTTATATCTGCGGCCTTCATTCCGCTCAGGTCAATTGGCCCGTATATTATCCAGTTCTCCAGATTGGCAGGATAGCCGGCACCCGATGTGGCACCGACGGATTTCAGTGATTCCAGATGCCAGTCATCGTGGTTGTTCTGATTGGTTATGCTCCAGTTGATATCTCCGTTTGATTCAAGGTTCCACCCACCGCCGGGCAGGTCCGCCTCGTCAAACGGCTCGGTGAATATCGGCCGCCAGCCGTCACATGCTTGCGGATCATAATCGTCCGACTCCGGATCGCAGGGGTCGCCAGCGGGACCGCAATCAGAATTGTTCGAGTCGTAATTGCAGCCCCACGGATTGCATGGATCCTGCATGAAGGGATCATCCTCGTCATAAGCGTCACTGCTCGGATCGCATGGGTCGCAGTTAGCGGTCTCATCGTAGGCGATGCCATACGGATTGCACGGATTGCAATATTCTTCGTAAAACGGACTGTCCGGGTCGTCACAGGGATTGCAGAACTCCGGATCGTAAACAGGACCGAACGGGTCACAGGGATCGCAAAATTCCGGGTCGTAATTCGAGCTTTCTGAATTACAGGGACCGCACTGGGCATTGTATGGATCATCCCAGTAGAGGTTGTAGAATTCACAGGGATCACAATCCGAAGTGTCCGGTTCGTAAGCGTAACCATGCGGATTGCATGGATTGCAAAGGTAATCATCTTCCGGGTAAACATCACAATAACAGTTTTCGTCCGGTGTACAGTCAACCCAGCACTGAGGATCATCCGGATAGATATCGCAAAGGCAGTCTGTACCTTCGGTACACTGGTCGGAACAAAGGTCATCTTCCGGATAAAGATCACAATAACAATCCTCGCCCAAGGTGCAGGAGAGTTGGGCGAACACGATCTGGCTTCCAAAAACGCATAAGCCGAGAATTGCAATTCCAAGCAGAATTCCGGCTTTCTTTTGTATTTTTTTCATTGTATATATTCCTTATAGTTTTTTGCATTCTTAAAAGAATAAAACTTGATTCCTCCCGCAGGAGCCTTCCATGCTCGTGGGGGATTGCTAAATTCCCCGCAGCCTTTCATGCCCCGCAAGGTCTCCCATGCTCGCGGGAGATTGATAAATCCCGCCGAAGGGATTTGGCAATCCGAACCGAGCGTGAGCGGGCATACCCTTTCATGCTCCGCAAGCCCCTTCCAAGCTCGCGGGGGATTGGCAAATCCCCCGCAGACGCTCACCTGCCGAGGGTTCGGATTTGGCAATCCGAACCGAGCGTGAGCGGGCAGAGCCTTTCATGCTCCGCAAACCCTTCCAAGCTTGCGGTGGATTGGCAAATTCCCCGCAGACACTTAGTTGTCGAGGGTTCGGATTTGTCAATCCGAACCGAGCGTGAGCGGGCAAAGGGGTTCGGATTTGGCAATCCGAACTGAGCGTGAGCGGTCAAAGGGGTTCGGATTTGGCAATCCGAACCGAGCGTGAGCGGACATACCCTTCCAATGCTCGCGGTGGATTGGCAAATCCCCCGCAGACACTCGCCTGCCGGCCGGGGTTCGGATTTGGCAATCCGAACCGAGCGTGAGCGGGCATACCTTCCACGCTCGCGGAGGATTGGTAAATCCCCCGCAGACACTCTCCCGCCAAGGGTTCGGCTTTGGCAATCCGAACCGAGCGTGAGCGGTCAGAGCCTTTCATGCTCCGCAAGCCCCTTCCAAGCTCGCGGGGGATTGGCAAATCCCCGCAGACGCTCACCTGCCGAGTGTTCGGATTTGGCAATCCGAACCGAGCGTGAGCGGACATACCCTTCCAATGCTCGCGGTGGATTGGCAAATCCCCGCAGACACTCACCTGCCGAGGGTTCGGATTTGGCAATCCGAACCGAGCGTGAGCGGGCAAAGGGGTTCGGATTTGGCAATCCGAACCGAGCGTGAGCGGACATACCCTTCAAGCTCGCGGGGGATTGGTAAATCCCCCGCAGACACTCACCTGCCGAGTGTTTCGGATTTAGCAATCCGAACCGAGCGTGAGCGGGCAAAGGGGTTCGGATTTGGCAATCCGAACCGAGCGTGGGCGGACATGCCCTTCCAAGCTCGCGGTGGATTGACAAATCCCCCGCAGACACTCACCCGCCGAGGGTTCGGATTTGGCAATCCGAACCGAGCGTGAGCGGGCAGAGCCTTTCATGCTCCGCAAGCCCCTTCCAAGCTCGCGGGGGATTGGCAAATCCCCCGCAGACGCTCACCTGCCGAGTGTTCGGATTTGGCAATCCGAACCGAGCGTGAGCGGGCATACCCTTCCAATGCTCGCGGGGGATTGGCAAATCCCCCGCAGACACTCGCCCGCCGAGGGTTCGGATTTGGCAATCCGAACCGAGCGTGGGCGGGCAGAGCCTTTCATGCTCCGCAAGCCCCTTCCAAGCTCGCGGGGGATTGGCAAATCCCCGCAGACACTCACCTGCCGAGTGTTCGGATTTGTCAAGCCGAACCGAGCGTGAGCGGGCAAAGTGTTCGGATTTGGCAATCCGAACCGAGCGTGAGCGGACATACCCTTCAAGCTCGCGGGGGATTGGTAAATCCCCCGCAGACACTTGCCTGCCGGCCGGGGTTCGGATTTGGCAATCCGAACCGAGCGTGAGAGAGCAAAGGGGTTCGGATTTGGCAATCCGAACCGAGCGTGGGCGGACATGCCCTTCCAAGCTCGCGGGGGATTGGCAAATCCCCCGCAGACACTCACCTGCCGAGTGTTTTGGATTTAGCAATCCGAACCGAGCGTGAGCGGGCAAAGGGGTTCGGATTTGGCAATCCGAACCGAGCGTGAGCGGACATACCCTTCAAGCTCGCGGGGGATTGGTAAATCCCCCGCAGACACTCGTCCGCCGAGGGTTCGGATTTGGCAATCCGAACCGAGCGTGAGCGGGCAAAGTGTTCGGATTTGGCAATCCGAACCGAGCGTGAGCGGACATACCCTTCAAGCTCGCGGGGGATTGGTAAATCCCCCGCAGACACTCGCCCGCCGAGGGTTCGGATTTGTCAATCCGAACCGAGCGTGAGAGAGCAAAGGGGTTCGGATTTGGCAATCCGAACCGAGCGTGAGCGGGCATACCCTTCCAAGCTCGTGGGGGATTGGCAAATCCCCCGCAGACACTCACCTGCCGAGTGTTTTGGATTTAGCAATCCGAACCGAGCGTGGGCGGACATGCCCTTCCAAGCTCGCGGTGGATTGGCAAATCCCCCGCAGACACTCGCCTGCCGGCCGGGGTTCGGATTTGGCAATCCGAACCGAGCGTGAGCGGGCATACCTTCCACGCTCGCGGAGGATTGGTAAATCCCCCGCAGACACTCTCCCGCCAAGGGTTCGGATTTGTCAATCCGAACCGAGCGTGAGAGAGCAAAGGGGTTCGGATTTGTCAATCCGAACCGAGCGTGAGCGGGCAAGGGGGTTCGGATTTGTCAATCCGAACCGAGCGTGAGCGGGCCGAGGGTTCAAACCGAGCGTGAGAGAGCAAAGGGGTTCGGATTTGTCAATCCGAACCGAGCGTGAGAGAGCAAAGGGGTTCGGATTTGTCAATCCGAACCGAGCGTGAGAGAGCAAAGGGGTTCGGATTTGTCAATCCGAACCGAGCGTGAGCGGGCCGAGGGTTTGAACCGAGCGTGAGAGAGCAAAGGGGTTCGGATTTGGCAATCCGAACCGAGCGTGAGAGTCTCCTATGCTCGCGGGTTATCTGCAAGGGGGACTTCCCTGTTTTCAATTTTATCCATTATCACCTTTCTGTTTTTCAGGGGATCCAGATGGGCGGGATTTTTTCAGAAAGTCCTGAACACTCTGCTCAGTCCAGGGTCCGCCTTTGGGATTCCGGATGTTCCTTCTGTTAAGGATTTCAGCGACTTTGGGAGGCGGATTCTTACGGCTCATGCTTTCGATCATCCGGTTAAGATGTCGGGGATTTGATGAAGCGCTTCGGGGTCTTCGGGGATAACTGCTCAACAAAGCCTGCTGGCGTTCAAGAAGCCTTTTCAGTTGCTGATTCTGAGCTTCAAGCTTTTTGAGGGTGTCGCTGTTTTTCTTAATCTGTTCTGCAAGTTCATGTTGCTGCTCCCTGAGTTCCGCGAGAAGGGAAATCGTCTTTTCATTGTGAGCAGTGTTGTCATCACGGCAGCCCACAAGGAAAAACAGCAGAACAAGACCTAAAGAAAGGGAAATTTTTTTCATAAAATGCTCCTTACATTCAGGATTGAAATTTGATTGTTCCATTAACTGAATAATTGACACTGTTTAGATAGGAACCTTACATTCGATGATCGATTTTTTTGATCACGGATTTTCGACTGCGTTTCAAAAGAAAAGATCGGCGCGAAGCTTTGTCGCTATCTTGTCGCTATCTTGTCATAGATAAAAGATTTCCAGAAAATTTTAAAAAATTGCTTGCAAAATAATATGCTATGAACACAAAGTTTTTCAAACATCCAGATGAACGTAACATTAACCACTAACTAAATCAATTTACACTTTACAGACAAGAATCTCACACTCAATAACCGATTTTTTTCTGTCTCTCGGCGGAGAGCAGGCGTACTTTATCTATGACAGCGAAAGCGAAGACTGGTTAAGATCGGAGAACCGACATAGCGCCCCGGATAATCCGAACAAAGTCATTCCGTCTGAAGGGTTTGCAGTGGCAGGTTATGATCTTGAGACAGAATGGCTGGAACTTCCCGAAGGAACGCTTCTTGAGCCTGGCGATGTCCTGAAAATTACGGGCTCGGTTGAAGGAAAGGCGGAGACTTACTATCCCTATGGAAGGCACGAGACGGTCCGGAGCAGAGACAAGTTATAGGAAGGGTTAAGGGTCAAGGGTCAAGGGTTAAGGGGTCAGCCATCCGCACTCATGCAATACAGATTGAAACAGATCAAATTGCTGTTCCAGTTTGCCAAAAACTGAGCGGGCTTTATCCATATCGCCGTTATCACCGGCAATCTCCATTTCATAAGCAGTGCGCTGAAGGACGGGGGAAGCGGCATTGGCCATCATTCCCTTGGCAGTGTGTGCATGTATTCGGACTGATTCGGCATCATTTTCATCCAGGGCAGTCTTCAGATTTTCAAGCAGTTCCAAGAAAGATTGGGGGGTGAGGGCTATGATCTCTTTGCAAATCGCCTCGTCGCCTCCCAGACGATTCAGCAATTCTTCTCTGTCGAAAATTTTTTTCTCTTCAATAGCCGGTGAACCGGTTTCTTTGGCATCTGATGATCGGTTATCGGTTCTTTTGCGATTTTTCTTCATCACAGACAACTGATTTCGGATAGCAGCAAAAAGCTCCTCCGGATCAAGCGGTTTGGAAACATAGTCATTCATTCCCGCCTCAAGGCAGCGGTCTTTTTTCGTGTCATAAGCGGTGACGGCAATGATCGGGATGTCATGGCTTCGTACCCCTGAATCCGGATCACGGATAATTTTTGTCGCTTCAACACCGTCCATCTCCGGCATCTGAACATCCATCAGGACAAGATCATAATCTCCTGCTTCAAGCATTTCGACAGATTCCTTCCCGTTGTTCGCGACATCGGCAGAGAATCCGGCTTTCTCCAGAATCGCCAGTGCAACCTTCTGATTAAACGGGTTATCCTCTGCAACGAGTACCCGGATGTCGGAATCCGGCAATATTTCCTCAGATTCCGACTTATGACTTTCCAGTTTCACATTCTGAGTTTCGGGCTTCGGCTTCCGAGTTTCAGGCTTCCGAGTTTCAGGCTTCGGATTCCGGGTTTCAGGCTTCCGAGTTTCAGGCTTCGGCTTCCGAGTTTCAGGCTTCAGATTCCGGGTTTCAGGCTTCCGATTCCGGGTTTCAGGCTTCGGCTTCCGAGTTTCAGGCTTCAGATTATGATTTTCAGGCTTCCGATTCTGATTCCGATTCCGAGTTTCAGGCTTCCGAGTTTCAGTCTTCAGATTCCGAGTTTCAGGTTTCAATTCCCGATTCTCGACTTTCTCCAGAACTGCCGTAAACCAGAACGCGCTTCCGATCCCTTCCCTGCTCTCCACGCCGACCTGTCCGCCCATCATCTCGGCCAGTTGCTTTGAAATCGAAAGACCCAGACCAGTGCCGCCGTATCTGCGGGTTGTCGAAGCATCTGCCTGTAAAAATGGTTCAAACAGGGAGTCAGCAAGCTCTTTCGGGATACCGATGCCGGTATCGGTAATGGAAAAACGGATGGTTGCATGCGTCTCGCTCTCCTCCTTCGAATCAGCGTAAATTGTCACTTCGCCTTTTTCCGTAAATTTCATCGCGTTGCCGGCAAAATTGAGGAGTACCTGGCGAAGCCGGACCGGATCGCCTCGAAGACGCGGGAAAAAATCGGCACCGATTTCATACTTCAGCCGGAGTCCTTTCTCCTTTGCTTTCGGGGACAATATGCTGACCACATCTCTGATCATATCCCTGAGATTGATATCAAGGCATTTCAGTTCCAGTTTTCCGGCTTCGATTTTGGAAAAATCCAGAACATCACTGATGAGAGAGAGTAAAATATCAGAGGAGGAGAGAATGGTTTCCGCGTAATCCCGCTGCTCCGGATCCAGGTTTGTATCTGCCAGAAGTCTTGCCATATTGATGACGGCATTCATGGGAGTCCGGATTTCGTGGCTCATGTTTTCCAGAAAGAGACTTTTTGCCTGATTGGCGACGTTGGCGGCCGCCTCTGCCTGCATACGCAGGGCAGTCTCCTTCTGAAGCCGCGTGTTCTGCTCCTCAAGACGCTTTCGGAGATTCCGCAGGGTGACATGTTTTTTTACACGGGCGAGCAATTCATCACGGTGAAACGGTTTGGCAATGTAATCCTCGCCTCCGCAGGAGATCGCTTTTACTTTGTCATGCGTACTTCCCAGGGCTGTCATAAATATGACCGGAATATCTTTTGTGGCATTATTTGCTTTCAGTCTCCGACAGGTTTCAAAACCGTCCGCCCCGGGCATGAGAATATCCAGCAAAATGAGAGAGGGTCTCAGCCGCTCCGCATGAGTCAGTCCGGTCAGACCGTCTTTTGCCATGGCCGTGTCAAAACCAAATTCATTCAGATAATCCGCGATCTCTTTTATATTGCCGGGATTATCATCAATGATCATGATCAGATTATCTTTATGATTGGAAGTGGCAGGTTTCGGGATATTTTCGGAGATCATAAGTTTCACTCCTCACTTTTCACTCTGACAGACATTTTTTCAAGAAAATAGACCAGGGCAAAACCGATAACCGCCAATATCACCGCTGAAAACAGGTAGGGATCTCTCTGGGTTGCTTCAAAATAGACTGTCGGCAGAATATTTTGTTCGATCAGGGGTTTTATTTCGCCATGGGAGTTTGTGTAGGTTTCCATAACTTTTTTCCAGGGCCAGACTTTGTTGAGTGACCCGATCATGATGCCTGTCAGGGCTGCAATGGTAATATCATGGAAACGTCTGAGCGTCCAGTTCAGCAGATGTGAAAACGAAAGTATCCCTATGACCGCGCCGGTGGAGAATATGGTGATGACCGCCAGATTAAAATCTCTTACCGCGGTCAGGACATACTGATACTTTCCAAGCAGCACCAGAATGAAGCTCCCTGATATGCCGGGCAGGATCATGGCGCAGATGGAGATCATGCCGGAAAGAAACACAAACCATAAGGCTGTGGTCGTCTCAGCAGGGGTGGCCACCGTTATATAATACCCCATGATCGCGCCTAAAATTCCGCTTATGATAATCCGAGCATCCCACTGGCTTATTTTTTTGGTCACCACCAGCACGGAAGCGATGATCAGACCGAAAAAAAAGGACCAGAGCAGTTCGGGATATGTTTTCAGCCAGTACAAAATCAGCCTTGAAAGGGAAAGAATGGCGGTTCCGATGCCGGATAACAAGACGACCAGAAAGATTCCGTTAACATATTTCCAGAAGCCTTTTATGTCATATTTGAACAGCAGATTCAGCGCGCTGCCGTCAAACGAACGGATGGAATCCACCAATTCTTCGTAAATGCCCGAAATAAACGCGACTGTCCCACCTGAAACTCCAGGGACTGCATCCGCGCACCCCATGGCAATGCCTTTCAGGTAAAGAACCACATAATCTTTTAAGTCCCTCATCCTTCCTTCCATCCGTGTTCCCCCATAAGTTTAACAAATCTGCACCCGCCCAGACTTGTCTGATGAATTCCTTTTTCATCTTTGTAAAGTTTGATCAGATCCTGTGAAAACTGGTTTCCCACCGGTATGATCATACGCCCGCCCACCCCTAGCTGGCTGACCAGACTTGAGGGGATTTGCGGGGATCCGGCTGTCACAATAACGGCGTCAAAAGGGCTTTCATCTTTCCATCCGGTTGTCCCGTCAGAATATCGGGTGACAATATTGTGATAGTGAAGCGTGTCAAAAAGCTTGCGTGTTCTGATAAAAAGTGTGTGGATTCGTTCAATGGTATAGACCCGGAATGCAATTTCCGCGAGAATTGCAGCCTGGTACCCCGACCCTGTTCCGATTTCAAGCACCCGGTCGTCTTTTGTCAGTTGCAGTGCCTGTGTCATTTCGGCTACGATATAGGGCTGGGAGATGGTCTGCTGCTCTCCGATGGGGAGCGGGAAGTCTCCGTAGGCCTGATCCACCAAGGCTTCACTGACGAAAAGATGCCTCGGGACCTTGCGCAAGGCTGCAAGCACCTTCGGATCGGTTATCCCCCGCGCTTCAATCTGCCTCCTGACCATTTCATCACGCTGGCGCGCATATTTTTTGATCTCTTTTTCCATAATCAGAATCTCTTATCAAAACAGAGGCGTTGCGTCAAGGAATTAATGCCTGAAAATAAAATTAAGGGTTAAGGGTTAAGAGCTAAGGGTTAAGAGCTAAGGGTTAAGGGTTAAGGATTAAGGGCTAAGGGTTAAGGATTAAGTTCCAAGTTCCTGATTATAACGCCTTTTGGGAACTTCGTTTTCAGAGGCTCCGGCTTCTGTCATTCCGGGCAAAAATGATAAAAATCGGCAGGATTTTTATCATTTTTGACCCGGAATCCACCGTTCCCAAAAGGTATTATAATCAGCTAGGTTTCAACTTTCAACTTTCAGGTTTCAGGTTTCAGGTTTCAGGTTTCAACTTTCAGGTTTCAACTTTCAACTTTCAACTTTCAACTTTCAACTTTCAAGTTTCAAGTTTAAACTGCTGAATGAAGAATGCCATGGAAAGTCAACTTTTAAGTTTTGAGTCTGAGTACAGGACAAAAAGTGGATTCCTGGTCGGAAATCCTGCCGATTCCTGTCATTTTCCGCCCGGAATGACAGAGTGCTGATTTTCAGGCCTCTGAAGTTTTTTGTCCCGCATTATTTGCATTATTGGAAGTTGAAACTTGAAATTTGAAATTTGAAACTTGGAACTTGGAATTTGAAACTTGGAACTTGGAACTTGAAAGAGATACTTGCTCAGATATTCGGATGCACAAGGTAACAAATCTTTGTAGAATTGTCTTGACTTTTACAAACAGAATCGTTATTTCTAAAAAAATTATGAAATGAGTAAAGCTTGTCCCATAGGAAAAAGCGGCATCCTTCATAAAAAGCCGAAAGTAGTTTACACTTTTTCCAGTCAGCATTTCATATCCCACACAAAGGCACAAAGGGCACAGAGAACAAAGGAACTCACCCTGACACCTGAAAGTGCAAACCGACAAATGAAGGATGCCGAAAAAGCTTTGAACATATTAATGTCAGTTTTTCGACTTGGGGTTTCGACTTGGGCCGTTAATATGTAAACATATAATTTGGTGAATATAATGATAAAAGAAATTGATTTGGAAAATTTTAAGGCTTTTAAACAATTAGGCAGCTTGAATGTAAAGCCTGTGACAATTCTGTGTGGCTCAAACAACTGTGGAAAGAGTTCTGTTTTACAAAGCATACTTTTGTTCAGGCAAACATTTGAAAGCCAAAATCCAAGCCAAACCTTTCTTCTGAACGGAAGATTTACCCATTTAGGTTCTTTTGAGAATATTATTTATAATAAAGATATTGAAAATATTGTATGTTTCGGCTTTAAAATTCCTTTAAGACTAAGGGGGGGTTTATAAATTTTATCACAGATCCGGCACCCCATTCCGTTTTATGTTCCGTGACTTAATACCAAGTAGTAAATTTACTGCTACTGAAGCTTGCTTACATTATAAAATTTCATTGTCAGTTTCTGAGTTAAGTGATTTTTATTTAAAACCCATAACAGTCAATTCTCTTGTTTTTAATATTCAGGCACTGTCAAATGACAAATCTGTTTCAAAGTCATCTCTGGAAGTTGTTTTTAAGGATGGAAATAACTACCAACTGACTTGGGAGAATTTAAAACCAGGACGATTCCCGAATGATGAAACTTCTGATGGTGAAGAAACAGCACAGGTTGAGTTTTCCAATTTATCCCCTATAATCATTAACAAAGATTCACGTTCCTCAGACAGAAGTTTACTTGTCCCTTCTTTTTATATGAGAAGAATAACTGATCTGTTAAGGTATGTTTTCTCAAGTTATTCCTACATTGGCCCTCTGAGAGAAGAGCCGTCGAGAAGATATGTTTACGAAGATGAAGTCTTGGAAATCGGTATCAAAGGTGAAAATGCGGCACATATTTTTCTTGCCGAAAAGGAAAACAAAATAAGGAAGCACTTCTTTTATGATGAAACTGAGGACTGGTTTTTTCAAAAACGAGAAGTCTCTTTGTCAGAAGGTGTTCAGGACTGGCTTGACAGCATGTGTATAAAATCACTTAAACCCGAACCTGCACATGAAATCATTTATCTGAAACTTGATGCCGGAGATCAGAATCAGACTCGTGTGAATATAGCTGATGTGGGTTTTGGTGTCAGTCAGGTTTTCCCGATAATATTGGAAGGGCTTCGGATGCCAATTGGAAACACCCTGATTCTTGAACAACCGGAAATTCATCTCCACCCGAAATTACAGATGCAGATCGCTGATTATTGTATTGCTCTGGCTTTATCTGAAAAAAAAGTGATTGCTGAAACTCATAGCGATCATATCATAAACAGACTTGTAAGAAGAATCGTAGAAGATGAGACAGGCAGGCTCAGGGAATTAATCGGAATTTATTTTATCAGACCATCACAGGATGGTGCGTTTTTTGAAGAAGTTATTATAGATGACAAGCGAGGTATCGTTAATTGGCCTGAAGAATTTTTCGATCAGTTCTCTTCGGAGCAGCAAAAAATTATGAAAGCAGGTCTGGCAAAAAGAAAGAGACTGAGAAAAAAGGAGTCCGGTTTGCAATGAATACAGTTCTTGAACCTTCGGTTTTACGGTGAGGGGAAACACGATAGCGGCTTGTAAAAATAGCGGCTAAACTTTATCACTATGATTTCAGTCAGATAGCGTGGTCAGACCCAGTGACCAATGCCCCAATGCCCTCACAACTCACACCCAATGCCAGCGAATTCTGCCAGCCTCCTCTGTGAAACTCCGCGTTTAAACCTCATAAAATCAGATATGAAACTGCCTCATCCGGGTTACACTCAAATCATAATGCAGAAAACTTTTGACAACAGTTGTAAATGGAATTAGCTTCATAAACAGGATGATTTCCCGCCTGCATTTTTTTTGAGGGGATATTCAAAAATGGAAAAAAGAATTTTTATCATAGATGACGAAGCGCACCTTCGTGAATGGCTGAAACGGAATCTGAAAAAAGATTATCAGGTTGAAACCTTTTCATCCGCAATTTCAGCGCTGGATGCAATCCGAAAGACAGCCCCCGATATTGTCCTCCTTGATATTGGTCTGCCGCAGATGAACGGTATTGAGGCTCTGACCGAAATAAGGAAAATAAGCCAGAACATCCCTGTTATTATGATAACCGCCCAGCAGGATATAAACACCGTGATCAGCGCCATGAAAAAAGGCGCTTATGATTATCTAATCAAGCCGTTTGATATCAACCGCGTCCGGCTCTCCGTCCAGAATGCCCTTGAGTCGGTCAGTCTGAGAAAAGAGGTTCGGAAAGTTCATGAAAAGTATTTGCAGGAAAACATGCCCTGCTTTATCGGGGAGAGTAATACCATTAAGGATGTCATGGACTTCATCGGAATGGTCGCCCGGAGTCCTGACACACCGATTCTGATTCTCGGTGAGACCGGGACGGGAAAGGAACTGATCGCCAGTGCCGTCCATTTTAACAGTCCCAATGCAAAGGGGCCTTTCATACCCCTCAACTGTGCGGCCATTCCGAAAGACCTCCTGGAAAGCGATCTCTTCGGCTATGAGAAAGGTGCCTTCAGCGGGCCGGCGCCAAAGGGAAAAAAGGACTGATTGGTCCGCTCCTCCACCATCATTTCAAGCTTTGACGCATAGCTGCGCAGGGCCAGATGATTCCTGACCCTTGCCAGAACCTCCACCGAGTCAAACGGTTTGGTTATGAAATCAACCGCTCCCTGCTCAAAGCCTCTGATCTTGTCCTCTGTCGAATCCTTGGCCGTGATAAAAATGACCGGAATTTCCCCTGTCTCAGGATTCTCTTTGAGGCGACGGCAAACTTCAAACCCCTCAATATCCGGCAGCATGATATCCAGAAGAATGATGTCGTAAGCCGTGGTGACACTGTGCTTCAGAGCGGCTTTTCCAGTGGTGGCAAATCCGACATTATATCCTTCCTCTTTCAAAATTCCGGCCAGTACCTGGATGTTTTTTGGAACATCGTCAACGATCAGTATTCTGAAATCCCGGTTGTTTGTTTCTTCCATTGTTCAGATCTCCTCGGATCTCCGCAAAGGCAACTATTTTTCATTCTGAGAAATTGAAAATTCCATCCCGATAAGTAGTTGGCCATAAGTTTTTCGGCATTTTATATCTCACACAAAGGCACAGAGGCACAAAGAAAGGCACAAAGGTGAGAACAAAAACTTATGGCCGGATACTTAGTCCCGCAAAGATAGTGATGGATCCCGTTCAGTCCCCCGAATATCAGGACGCTGGATATCATTCATCACGACTTGTGCGGGACTACCGTTTTGGAGAACATCGTCAGCAATTATTCTTCACCGGATTTCCGAATTTTATCCTGCCCGCATGAGGCCTTGCCGGCCATATCAGATGAGGAGCATCCGCAGACATTGACGCCGTCCGGTTTGAAATTTTTGTAGAACCTGATGACCAGATATCCCGCGCCCACGCCCAGGATAAGACATATCAAAATAGCTTCCACCATTCTCTTTCCCTCCGTTTCTCATTTTTCGGATTTGTTTCAAGTTTCGATATCCTGCCTGATTTTTATGATTTGATATCCTGCCTGACATACACTGTTCCAGAATCAGCAGCCCACCGTATGAATCGTCTTCCCGTCTGCCTCGTCAGTCCGCCAAAAAATCTTCTCATCCCATGAGGGCTTCTTCCGCCTGTCAAAGACAACCAGCCATCCCTCGGTGCAGCCCATTTTGTCCGTGTAACGGGCCAACTGTTTTTTGCCGGTTTCGTAAGTCTTGTCACCGTAGCGCAGTTTCAGCTCAATCGGATAGCCAGGGCAATCGCATCAAATTTTTAGAGATTACATAACTTTTGCCTGTTATCATCAGATATGAATAATTAAGCAATATTTAGACATATTATTCCTTTTTTAAGGATAAAATTCTGTGTACAGGACAAA
>JAUCGI010000266.1 GCA_030378035.1 Desulfobacterales bacterium HSG2 | reverse complement strand
TCGCGGCAGTCCGGTGTGTGCTTTTGGCTGACAGCATTTTCCCATTCCTCCTTCAGAAAGTCCTTTGTCACGCCGATATCAATGTGATCCCATGGGAGCGGCTCTTCCATATCCCTTGCTCGCGTGGTATAAAAATCAACATCCACCCCCTCGTCGGAAAAAGCCTCCTGCCACAGGTCAAACTGAAACTTGTCGCTCCACCCGTCAAACTTGCAGCCTTTCCGATATGCCGCGACCAGCAGAGCGGATAGCCGTCTGTCCCCGCGGGCCCACAGACCCTCAAGCCGGCTGACTTCGGGATTCTGCCACTTGAACTGAATTCCCGGCATCCTGAGTCTGTCCTGCACCCAATGAATTTTATCTTTTGATTCATCCAAAGGGATCTGTGAAGCCCACTGAAACGGTGTATGGGGTTTTGGGATAAAAGTTCCCACACTCACATTGATTTTGCCTTTGCGACCTTTCGGACCTCTGATTTTCCGCAGATGTTTCACAAGTTCCGCAATCGCTTCCAGATCTTCATCCGTTTCAAAAGGAAGTCCGATCATGAAGTACAGCTTTACCACCTGCCATCCCAGACTGAACGCGTCCTTTACTGTATCCGTAATATCTGTTTCGGTGATATTTTTATTGATAACATCCCGGAGCCTCTGGCTCCCGGCCTCAGGCGCAATGGTGAACCCGGTTTTTCTGACCTGCCTGATAAGGGTCATCAGCTCCGGAGTCAGTGTGCCTGCGCGAAGTGACGGGAACGAAACCGCCACGCGCTCAGACGCACACCGGCCCATGAGGTGTTCCATGAGGGGAACGATACTTCCGTAATCACCTGTGCTCAGTGATAGCAGGGACAGATCCTCATAACCGGTTGTGGTGAGGGAGGCCTCTGTCAGATCCAGAAGTTTGCCAAGGGAGCGCTCACGCACCGGCCGATAGATCATTCCAGCCTGGCAGAAGCGGCATCCCCTGGTGCATCCTCTCGATATTTCAATGCGCAGGCGGTCATGGACCGGTTTGCCATAAGGGACAATCGGCGTATCCGGGAACACCGCTGTATCAAGATCATTGACAATTGTCCGCGTTACCTTTATATAGTCCGGATATTTGGCTGAAAGGATTTGGAAACCCGGGCCGTCACAGGACTGAATATATGCAGGTTCAAAAAAAGCGGGAATATAAACCCCCTCAATACCGGACCATAATTTTAAAAGAGCTTCTTTATTTGTCAATCGTTGGTCGTCAGTCGTCAGTTGCAGATATGTCCTCGCCATTTCCATGATAACCGTTTCCCCGTCCCCGATGACGATGGCATCAAAAAAATCGGCCACCGGTTCGGGGTTGCAGGTACATGGGCCGCCCGCGATGATCAGCGGGTGCGCGCTCTCTCGCTGTGAAGCAAAGAACGGAATGCCCGCGAGATCAAGTATGGTAAGAATATTGGTAAAATTGAGTTCATAAAGAAGACTGAAGCCGATTATGTCAAAAGTGTCAAGCGGCTTATGGGATTCCTGGGATAACAGCGGGATATCTGAAGCCCTGAGACACGCTTCCATGTCGGCAGCAGGGGCAAAGACCCTTTCTGCAAGAATATCTTTGTGGCTGTTTAAAATATAATAAAGAATCTGGATCCCGAAATGGGAAGTGCCGATCTCATACAAATCCGGGAATGCCAAGGCAACCCGGAGACTGACCGCGGCATGGTCTTTTTTGACCCGGTTGATTTCCGAGCCTAAATATCGGCTGGGCTGTTCCACTAATGATAAGATGTCTTGAAAGTTTTTCATTATTATGGTATATGTGCTTCTGAGGGTTAAGAGTTAAGGGTTAAGAGTTAAGGGTTAAGGGGTTAAGGATGCATTCCCCAAGTTCCCAAAACTCTCTTAATCTTGATCGAACGGACACGGATCGAACGGACACGGGCAAGATTAAGAGCTACGCGAACACGCCCGTTTCAAAAATCTTTATGACAAAAACATTTATACGGTAATTAAAACAAAATGCCAATGCTAAAAAAACATATCCATAAATTTTTTTTGAATTTGTTCACTTCCTTTTTTGTGATATTCATTCTCTGCACATCATCTTACGGCTACAGGCGGGAGAGCGCTGTTGTGAGAGCCGTGCGGGAAGTGAGTCCCGCGGTGGTGAATATCTGTTCGGAATATGAAGTTCACAGAAGAGCCAATCCGTTTTCCGGGTTCGGCGATCCCTTTTTTGATTCATTTTTCCGCGATTTTTTTGACCCCGGATATGAACGGCGGTATAAAAAAAGCAGTCTGGGTTCGGGCGTCATTATTGACGGGAAACGGGGGCTTGTTCTCACCAATGCCCATGTCATTGCAAGGACCGGAACAATTACTGTGATTATGAGGGATGAACGTGAATTTGAGGCTCAGATTGTGGGGGCCGACCCGGATTCCGACTTGGCAATATTGCGGATTTCATCATCAAAGTCCCTTCCTGCCGTTGAAATGGGAAGTTCGGATGATATTATGATCGGTGAAACCGTGATTGCCATCGGCAACCCTTTCGGATTCTCCCACACGGTCACAACCGGGGTCGTCAGCGCGATTAACCGGAGCGTCCGGACAGAGGACATAATCTATCATAATTTCATTCAGACCGACGCGTCCATCAACCCCGGAAACAGCGGCGGGCCGCTTCTGAACATCAACGGCGATCTGATCGGGATCAATACCGCCATATACGCCAAGGCCCAGGGAATCGGTTTTGCCATACCTATTAACAAAGCAAAACGGATCGTGTCCGATCTTGTGCAATACGGAGAGGTCGTGCCGGCATGGATCGGGCTTGTTGTTCAGAATCCTGACGCAAGGCTTGCCCAGTATCTGAAAATACCGGATGGAAAGCGGGGGGTGCTTGTCAGAGCGGTTGAACAGGGGAGCCCCGCGATCAGAGCAGGTATTCAGGAGGGGGATATTATTCTGTCCCTGGGAAACATGGATATTGGCTCAACCCAGGATTACCATGCGGCCCTGAAAAATTTTGCCGGCGGAGACACCGTTAAAATGGACATCTGGCGGAATCGCAAAAAAGAAAGGATTTCAGTCAAAGCGGGTATATTTCCTATTGAACGGGCAGAATCGCTGGCATACAATCTTCTGGGGGTGAAAGTTGAAAATCTGTCACAAAGAGGGCGCTATCATTACGGAGCCGGCGTAACCGAAGGGGTGGTCATTTCAGATATCCGACCGGGATCATATCTGGCCAATATCGGTGCCGGACCTGGGGATGTTATTCGGCAGATGGATGACATGACCATTAAAAATGTGAAAGACTTCCAAAAGGCGATTGTAAAGTATCGTAAAAAAGGATCTGTGGTGATCCTTTTACAGCGAGGGAATCAGGGATATTATATTACTGTTAAGTTTTAAGGGTTAAGGGGTTAAGGGTTAAGGGTTAAAGGGTTAAGGGGTTAAGGGTTAAGAATTAAGGAGTTAAGCGTCAGGCCGGATGTCCTTAAAACTTAACCTTAACATCAACCCTTAACCTTAACCTTAACATCAACCCTTAACCCCTTAACCTTTAACCCCTTAACCCTTTAACCCTTAACCCTTAACCCTTAAAAAAACTTGGAGATCCGATGAATAACGAAAAATTGGCAACCATTTTCAATGTACGACCCGGTGAAGGACTGCGAACAGCATTGCTGCTGATTCATTCCTTTTTTATCGGCATTTTGCTGGTGTTTTTCAAAACAGCCTCTTACGCGTTGTTTCTGACAAAATTCCATGTGGAAAATCTGCCTTATGTCTATATTGCCTCTGCGGGAGTTATTACTGTTGTCGGATTCATCTATTTAAAACTCCGGTCAAAAGTCTGGCCAAAGTTCCGGTCAAAGTTCCGGGAACATCTTTCATCTTCAAAACTTCTGATCTTCACGCTCGGTTTCTTCTTCCTTTCCGTTTGCACGTTTTACGTTTTTCTGAAGCTGAATGTTTCCGAATGGACCGCGG
>JAUCGI010000045.1 GCA_030378035.1 Desulfobacterales bacterium HSG2 | reverse complement strand
CGTCCGTCCGCGGGAGTCTGATGATGCGATTCCGCTGACCGATTTCGCAGACGACATTACCCTGTGTGATGAAGAGATCATCGATCCTGACAAAAAAGATGCCCATGAGTCTGATGATGCGATTCCGCTGACCGATTTCGCGGACGATCCTGACTTTGACGAAGAAAAGAATGGCCCGCCATCGGATTCCGGTGTTGAAAGACTGGTTTTGCTTACGAATTCTGATGACAATGGTGAAAAAATCATTGAACTTGTCAGCAAAGAAAAGGTCTTATCGGAAGACATTGATGAAATCATAGAACTGACAGCCTCTGTTACGAATGCTTTTGAAAATGATGATACGGTTAACATCGCTCCGAAAAAAGAAAAAATGACAGAAGAGGATGAAATCCTCGAGCTGACAGAGCTTGCCACTGATATTTTTGAAGACGCATACGGGAAAGAAGAAGTTTCATTAACAGAAGAAGTGGATGAGATTACAGGGTTGCCGGACACTATTTTTGAAAATGAGGATACGAACATTGCAAAAGAAAAAGTGCTGTCGGATGAACTTGATGAAGTTATAGAATTGGAAGACTTGGCCGTCCATGTTTCCGATAATGAAGAAACAGCGATTGACAGAAAAGAAAAAGCATTGTTGAATGAAATCCTGGAACTGACAACCCCTCTTGTTGATGAAGAAGTATTATCGGATGAAGTCCCGGAACTGACAGACTCCCTCACTGACAAAAAAGTGTTGTTGGATGAGATACTGGAACTGACATACCCCCTTGCGGATACTTTCGATGACGGCAGGCAGGCAGGGCCTGTCGAAAAAGAGACTGCTTTGTCAGAAGATGCCGGGGAAAACGTCTTGTCCGCGGACGGGGAAAGGAATGTTATCGAATTTGCGGCTCCCCGACAGGAACTGTCCGATCTGCTGATAGCGGATTCAGAGTCGTCGGCAGATGTTTTCGGACTGTTTTCTGAAAATGAGACCTTTTTGCCGGAAGAATCTGAGAAAAATGTTTTCAGACTGTTTTCTGAAGAAAAGTCCGGGAAAGATGGCCTGTCGGATTCCGAAGAGACTCTTTTATCAGAGGAATCCGGTTTTCCGGAAGAATCCGAGAAAATTCTTTTATTTCAGGATAGGAAAAAGAAAGCTGGTTTTGGAATGCCAGTTATCAAACGGGCGGAGAACACATCCGGAAAAACAGGCCATTCGGATGAGGAATCCGATCCTCAGCAGGAAGAGGACCTGCTTGATCTGATGGATATGGCTATCGAGCAGGAAGTGGGAAGTCTTTTTGAAAGTTCGGATGATGTTTTTTCAGAGAATGACATCGTTTCCGAATCACAGGAAAACGCTTTGGAAGAGAAATCCGGGAATATGGAAGTCTTTTTGGAGCATATTATCAAAAAGATCGTTTCTGAAAAAATCGACGATATGATTATTGACGAACGCAGAGTCATTGATGTGATTGGAAAAGCGGTTACAAAGGAAAGAAACAGGCTGATAAAAGAACTGACACGCGGCGGATAACGCCGGGAACCGGAGTGCTGAAAGCAGGACGGTTCTTCTCCTCGGTGGGAGGAAAGATGGAACGCAAAGTTTTCATCATTGATGATGATGCCATAATGGGCAGCTTGCTTCAGAGCCAGCTAAGTGAGTCAGGCTTTGAGGCAGAGTATTTTAATAACGGTGAGGATGCGCTGGCAAAGGTGTTTCAGGCCGGCCCGGCTGAACTGAGCAACTTGCTTGTCATAGCGGATTTGGTAATGTCTCCGATAAGTGGGAAGGAATTGTGCGGCCGGCTGCGTCAGAAGCCTGAGACAGCAGGCATCCCTTTTATCTTCCTGATGACCGGGGATGATTCCTCGGAACAATCGGACGCGTTGCGAACAAAGGCGGATGACTACATATTCAAGCCGTTCAGGATGGAGGATCTGCTGGAGCGTATCACAAAGGTAATGGAATACGCGGCAAAGGTCAGATATTTCCGATCCCGGACGGATTTCGACGGGGACTTGGGCCAGGTGGGTCTGAGCGATTTTGTCCAGATTGCGGAATTAAATCAGAAAAGCGGTGAGCTGGTGCTGAAACGTCCGGGAGGCGAGACTGTCGGGAAGGTGTTCTTCTCAAAAGGGAGTCTGACAGCATCCGAGTCCGGAGAATTGGAAGGGGAAGAGGCTTTTTACAATCTCTTATGTGAAGAAGAGGGGGCGTTCGAATTCTTCGGCCGGGAGATCGATGTGCCCGAACAGATTACCGCGGACAATACCGCCATCCTGATCAGAGCAAATCTTCTGCTGGATCAGAGCAGACGTCTGTCCGACAAACTTCCGGATGATAATCTCCTGCTGAGGCTCGGGTCCCGGAAGATACCTCCGGAACTGGAAGAGAGAACAGGGAAGGAGCATCTTCGGAAAATTCTGTCAATGATTCATGCCCGGAAGAGCGCGTCTGAGATTATCAGCGGCGGTGAAATGAGCCGTCTGAGATCACGCGCTGTGCTGGCTGATTTGTTAGATGCAGGTATCATAGAAATTTCATCGGCCGAATCTGCTGTCCGTTCCGGCGATCCGGGCCGGAAACAGAATCTCATTGGAAAAGAACTGATAAGTCTTTTGGAGGACGCGGAGCGTCGTTCCATGACCGGGGTGCTGAAAACGGAGTGTCGTCAGACAAAAGGTGCAATCTATGTTCAGGATGGTTGTGTTGTCCACGCGTATTACGGGGGGGTAATCGGTAAGAAGGCGCTTTACAGGATTTTTTCGGAAAAGGCGGGGGTGTTCAGCTTTCAGTCCCGGCCGGTCATCATTCGCGAAACGATCAATGAGCCCCTCAGTCTGCTGACTGAAGAGGGAAACAGGGAGATTGAGGCGTTGCGCCGGCTGAGTGCCGGTTCTTATGAGAGTGTCGTCGCCCTTAACCAGAGAGGTCTGGAAAGGGTCTCCGATATCAGAAACCGACCCGGTCTGGTTTATGTTCTGTCGCTTGTGCAGCAGTACGGCAGGGTCAGGGATATCATTGATGCAAGCCAGATGACCGATCTTCAGACGTATAAGCATCTGCTGTATCTGGTACAGAAGGAGATGCTTGTGATTGAGTCGGGGAAGGGTGCCGGCATCCGGCTCGTTACCGACAGCTCCGCGGACCTGCCGCCGGATATCATTCGCGATCTGAATATCACTCTGGTCCCGCTCTCCGTCGAAATCGGCAGGCAGACTTTTCGTGACGGTGTTGACCTGACTCCCGAGGATTTTTATCGGGCCATGAAATCTTCGGACAGTCTCAGGATATCTCCTCCTGATGTGGATGAGTTTCACCGGTTGTTCCGGGATATCGTTTCTACAGAAGATATTTTTGCCATTTTCCTTTCAGGAAAAATGAGCAGGATGTATGATCGCGCTACAACCGCCAAAAGGAAGTTTTCTGATGATTATTTGAAACAGAGGCAGGACCGGGGAGAGGAGAACGCTCCCCGTCTGGATATTGTTGACAGCGGGCTGATTTCTCTGGGTACTGGGCTGCTTGTGGCTGAGGCGGCTGACAAAATTAGGAAAGGGATGTCGGCAGAGGAGATTCATCGCCATATCGAGAGCCTGATTCCGTGTGTCCGTCTTTTTTTTGTGGCTGACACGCCGGCGTATCTGTATAAAAGCGGGCGGGTTGGGAAGGCCAGGGCGCTTTTCGGCAGTCTTCTCGGCATGAAACCGATTCTTGCCATGGGGAATGGTGAAATCGCGACAATAGATTATACAAGGGGCAGTAAAAACGCGCTGGGGCTGGTTTTGCGACTGATGGTGGAGAGCATGGGCGACGACTCGGAAACCCCGATTATGGCGGGTGTGATGCATGCCGCCGCGCCCGATCTGGCTGCCCGGATGAGGCGATTGCTGGATAGCCGTCTGAATTGCCGGAATATCATCATGTCTGAGATGGGCCCCGCGGTCGGAAGCGTTTGCGGCCCCGGCGCGTTGGGTATTGCTTATTTCCCTCTGCAAGATGATAAATAAATGTCTTGCTCTTTATCTTGCTCTTGCTCTTGCTCTTTATCTTTATCTTGCTCTTGCTCTTGCTCTTGCTCTTGCTCTTTATCTTGCTCTTGCTCTTTATCTTGCTCTTGCTCTTGCTCTTGCTCTTGCTCTTTATCTTAATCTTAATCAAACGGTCACCGGCAAAATAAAGATAAAGATAAAGATAAAGATAAAGATAAAGAGCAAGAGCAAGAGCAAGAGCAAGAGCAAGAGCAAGAGCAAGACCTATGATGTCAGGATTAGAAACCGGGTTTTTCTGAAAAAATCCGGTATCTGACATTCCGGTGTGTCAGGGACAGAAACCAGGTTTTCAAAAAAACCTGGTTTCTGAGTATGTACGGTCCTTTTCTGCGTGTTTCCATCCAAAGAGGCGTATCTTTCAACTTTTCTGATTATAACGGATTTAGGATCCCGTGAACATGAACTTAAACCTGAACGTGAACTTAAACTTGAACCTGAACCTGAACTTATAAGTACCTAACTATGTACTTACCTTTGCGCTTTTGTGTGATATAACATCCTGAAAAACTTATGGCCAGGTGCCTGCCTGAACCTGCCCGTAAATGAATGTTCACGTTCACGCTCGCGGATAGTGCGGCCTCGAAAAGCGTTATAACCAGCAACTTTTCACTTCACTGTCGAGTATATTTCAGGAAACAGAAAATGTTATATAAATACAAACTCTCAACCCGGATAAATTTGCTGGGTATTGCGATTGTTGCTTGTTTCATCCTTGTATTGGCCCTGATTCTCTACCCCCAGTTCAAGAAAAAGATGTATGATGCCAAGTATGTGAAAACACAGAATGTGGTGGAAACTGCTTATGGTATCATGGCGTACTGGGCAAAAGCGGCTGAGGAAGGCAGAATTTCACCGGACAAAGCCAGAGATACGGCAAAAGAGATTATCAGAGGGCTGCGCTATGAAGGGGAAGAATATTTCTGGATTCATGACATGAAGCCTCGTATGATCATGCATCCGGTCGTGGGAAAATTAGAGGGCAGGGATGTGTCCGACCTTAAAGACCCTAACGGCAAGCGGCTTATCGTAGTGATGACTGATATCTGCAAAAAGCAGGGGAGCGGTTTTGTCGATTATTATTGGCCCAAACCCGGGGAATCCGAGCCGGTTCCGAAAATCTCTTATGTCAAACTGCTCCCCGAATGGGGGTGGATGGTCGGGTCCGGAATCTATGTGGATGATGTTGAGAAGGAAATCAGAAAGACCGTCACCCTTGTCGGTCTGCTGGTGATCGCCATTACCGCGGGTGTGCTGATTTTTTCCTATTATATATCCGCTTCAATTGCCCGGCCCATCTACCATATTGTCGAAAGGTTAGAGGAGGGGGCTGTTCAGGTCGCGTCCGCGGCAAATGAAGTTTCCGCAACCAGCCAGTCTCTGGCAGAAAATGCAACCCAGCAGGCCGCGTCGCTGGAAGAATCCTCAGCATCATTAGAGGAGATGACTGCCATGAGCAGGCAAACTTCGGAACTCACTTTCGGCGCGAATCAGTTGATGAATGAAAATATTGCAAAATCCGCTCGTTCTTTGAAATCCCTTATTGAACTGACGCGGGAAATGAGCCTGATTGAAGCGGACAGCAGTCAGATGGGCCAGATCATCAAAACTATCGATGAGATTGCCTTTCAGACCAATATGCTGGCCCTGAACGCCGCGGTGGAAGCAGCACGCGCGGGAGAGGCCGGTGTCGGCTTCGCAGTTGTGGCTGAAGAAGTCAGACGTCTGGCGCTGAGGTCAACAGATGCGGCAAAAAATACCCAGCAATTGCTGGAAACAAACATACAGCGCGTCAGTCAGGCCGCCAAGGCCATAAAGGAAGTGAATAACGATTTTGAAGCCATTATTGAAACAGCGACAATAATGGGTGAAAAGACCGCCGCAATCACTGAAGCAAGCCGGGAACAGGCTAATGGAATTAAGCAGGTAAGTCTGTCTGCAAACGAGATCGACAAGGCCACCCAGCATGTGGCTGCCAGTTCACAGGAGTCTGCTGCCGCTTCTGAAGAACTTTCAGCCCAGGCGATGGAAATGAGAAGATTTGTTAACGAACTGCTTGTCGTCATTGGCGGATACAAAGAGTTGAGGAGTTGAGGAGTTGGGGAGTTGGGGAGTTGAGGAGTTGAGGAGTTTAAGGAGTTTAAGGAGTTTAGGAGTTAAGGAGTTAAGGAGTTAAGGGTTAAGGGTTAAGGGTTAAGGGTTAAGGTCATAATGCATGGGGATATCCTTAATCCTTAATCCTTAATCCTTAACCCTTAAAACTTAACCCTTAACCCTTAACCCTTAACCTTTAACCCTTAAAACTTAGCCCTTAACCCTTAACCCTTAACAAAAATGTTATTTTTTTGTTGCTGTCAGCATCAAAAATATGGCAAAAACCGGATGAACAGGAAAAAGGAGAGTGCATCATGGGAACAGGGATATTTCATAATAAGAATCGGCAAAGCAGTATCCAGACAAGAATGAGCGTGATCGTCATAGTGCTGACCACCGTGATTCTGTTCCTGTTCGCTATGTTCAATTATTTGACAACCAAGGCCCGAATGATGGAAGATCTCGATTATCTTTCTGAAATAACAGTTGACCGGATGGCAAAAAATCTTATATCTGCACTCTGGGATGTTGACAAGACACTTACTGAAGAGACGGTAAAATCCGAAATGATGGAAAAACGGATATATGCCATTGTTATCACAGAGAGCGACGGTAAAACCGTCTTCAGCGGCAAGAAGAGAGATCATCAGTGGGCAGTAACCGATGTGGAACCCGAAGCAGACCACGAAATTATCAGGACCGAAAAATATGTTCATACTGCCAAAAGCAGAGATATCATGAAGGAAAATGACAGACTCGGCACCATCAGAATCTGTTTTACATCGAAATTCATGCAGAAAGAGCTGAATCGTTCCGTTCGGAATATTGTCGTAACTGTTCTGGTGCTGAATATCGCGTTGGCGATCACACTTTTTGTCAGCATAAAAAAAATTCTGATACAGCCGATTCACCGCGTTGTGCTCGGTCTGACCAACGGAGCGGATCAGGTGGCGTCCAGAGCCCGGGAAATGGCCACTGCCAGTCACTCGCTCTCTATGAACGCGGCCGGCCAGGCCGCGTCACTGGAAGAGTCATCCGCGTCACTCGAAGAGATGACTGCCATGAGCAGACAGACGTCGGATCTGACCTCGGACGCTGACCAGTTAATGAATGAAAACATTGAAAAATCCGCGCATTCGATGAAAGCCCTTATCGAACTGACACAGGAAATGAGTCAGATTGAGGCGGACAGCGGTCAGATGGGGCAAATAATCAAGATAATTGATGAGATTGCCTTTCAGACCAATCTCCTTGCTTTGAATGCCGCGGTGGAAGCCGCGCGGGCGGGCGAGGCCGGTGCCGGATTTGCGGTTGTTGCCGAAGAAGTAAGAAATCTGGCGCTCAGATCAACAGAAGCGGCAAAGAATACCCAGCAACTGCTGGAATCGACTGTGGAGCGGGTTGCTCAGGCCGCACGTTCCATAAAGAATATCAACAGCGGCTTTGAGGGCATCATTGAATCAGCCACCGCAATGGGCGAGAAAACCGCTTCGATCACCCTGGCAAGCAGGGAGCAGACGAAAGGAATTGAACGGGTGGGTCTCTCGGCAAGCGAGATAGATAAAATAACCCAGCATGTGGCAGCCAGTTCACAGGAATCTGCTGCCGCGTCTGAAGAGCTGTCAGCCCGGGCTGCGGAAATGAAAATCTTTGTTGATGACCTGCTCATTATCATCGGGGGAAGCAGGAATCTGAAAGACGGAAAATAAAAACACACTCGGGAAAATGGATAAAAAATTGTTAAAGCCAAACATATTAATTGTCGATGATGTGCCTGCAAACCTGAAAGTGCTTCAGGCCGCATTGGAACCCGACTATGAGATCAGCGCCGCGACCAACGGTCCCGAGGCACTCGAGGTTGCGACTTCGGATCCTCCGGATCTGATCCTTTTGGATATTACGATGCCCGATATGAACGGATACGAAGTATGCATGCGCCTGAAGGCAGATCCGCGGACGCTGAACATCCCGGTAATCTTTATAACGGCAAGAAGTGAGGAAGAAGAGGAGACCAAAGGGTTTGAACTGGGCGCGATAGATTACATAACGAAACCCTTCAGCCCGGATATTGTCAAAGCCAGGATAAACACCCACTTGGAGCTCAAGCGTCATCGCGACCATCTTGAAGAGCTGAACACGCTTCTGTTGCAGGAGATCGCGGAGCGTAAGCGAACCGAAGAGGCGTTAAGATATCTTTTAAAAAAGCAGGAAATCAATATCAGTCTGGCAAAGAAGCTTTTGAAACGGATAGACGGTCCGGTTCCGCGTTATATCGAACTTTCTGAAGACCTGTCGCTGTTTGTGGATGTGATATCCATTCCCTGTTATGCGGAAGGCGGGGATCATTATTTTGTGCGGACTTCCGCGTCGGATAAACCGGACGACGGAAAAGAAGCCGGAGAACAAAGGGGGAACAGAAAAACCGTAGTCAGCCTGAAGGACCAGTCAGGCCATGAGGTGAGCTGTGTGCTGAGAAGTATCATCACAGATTTGATACATCATACGATTCTGACCCGTAATTGTTCCGCGTCACTGGGAGAATCTGTCTCCGAACTGAATGATGAAATCTGTTGTTCGGAAATCTTCAGCCCGGAAGATTTTTTTACGTCAGTAAATGCTGAGATTGATCATCAGACGCTTACCCTGAGATATGTGTCCGCAGGACATCCGCCGTTTCTTCTGATACGGGAGAACGAGATTGCGGATCTGCCGAAACCCGGGGAGCCGGGCGCGAATATTCCGGCATCGGTTAAAAGCGGAGTTGAGTATTCAATGGGCGAGATTCGTCTCCGGGAGGGTGACAAACTGATTTTTTATACCGACGGACTGACTGAGATGCCGCTGAAAAATCAGAAAAAAATGATAAAGCGGGATGATCTGAAACAGTTGGTCAGCGAAATTATCAGCGAATCCGAAAGAAGATATCGTTCCGAGACAGGATTGCCGGTCTCCGAAATAATGATCAGCATGTTGAACCGCATCTCAGAAATAAGTGAGGAGCAGGTCGCTCCCGCAATCTATAAAAGCGGCCCAAAAAATACGTCTGCTGATGACATTACGATATTGTGCCTGGAAATTGAGAATCAGAATATCTGTTATGAAGAAATCTGGACGCCGAATGATACAGACGAGATTGCCGTGCTCATTGTCGAACTCTGTAAAAAGATCCGGTCTGAATGGGAACAACGCGGGTATGCATTTCCGGCCCGGAAAATTCGCATGGTGATGGAAGAGATGTTATTGAACGCATGGATACACGGCAACCGGCGGAATCCGGACAAAACCGTCAGAGTCCGCTGGCAGTTCGGAAACGACTTCCGTTTTGAAGTTATTGATGAGGGAGACGGATTTGATTATAACCGTATTCCCGACCCGACCTTTCGTGATAATATCACCAAAGTTAATGGAAGAGGAATATTTATCATCCGGTATTTTTCCGAGTACATAAGATGGAAAAAAGGGGGACGGCATCTTATCGTAACTTTCAGATATTCTGGTTTTTAGTATTTTGTGTTTTGGTGTTTGGTGTTTGGTATTTTGTGTTTTGTATTTTGTGTTTGGTGTTTTGCCAGGTGTATGCGAAACAAAACACTAAACACCAAACACCAAACACCAAATACAAAACACCAAACACCAAAACACAACAAGGAGGAAGCATTATGGAGATAAGCGTCATTTGTGACGGAGATAAGGCGCTTTTTAAAATCGAAGGCGAGATAGATGAACCCGGTGCCGAGGAACTCAAAAGCCGCTTTCGGGAGTTGAACACATCATCGCTCAGAGAAGCGACTTTTGATTTCAGGAATGTTACCCATATCGGCAGCGCAGGTATTGGAAAACTGTTGCTGTTTTATAAGGACCTTGCTTTGAACGGAGGAGATATAAAGATAGAAAATGTGTCAGAGACTATCCGTGAGCTGTTCAGCGTGTTAAAACTGGATACGATCTTCACCATATCAAACGGACAGGAGTAATTCAAAACCTGAAACCGAAACCCGGATTTTCGGTTTCGGTTTCACAGAGGCTGAAATGAGCGAAAATGTAAAAAAGCAGAGCGTTCTCATTGTGGATGATGCGCCTGCAAATATCAGAGTGCTTGTGGAAATATTAACCGGGACGTATGACATCAGTGTCGCCACCAACGGGCCGGAAGCGATCGGAATCGCGACGTCGAAAACAGACCTGTCCGAGCATCCCGATCTGATTCTGCTGGATATTATGATGCCCGAAATGGACGGATACGAGGTTTGCAGAATATTGAAGCAGTCTCCGGATGCAAAGGACATACCGGTGGTGTTTGTAACTGCGAACACGGATGATGATACTTTGCACGAGGCGTTTGAGGCAGGCGGGACAGACTATGTGCGAAAGCCGGTCAACAAGATAGAGCTCCTGGCAAGGATCAAGTCTGCTCTGAGCCAGCAGGAGCTGACAAGAAAACTTTTGGAGGAGGAAAAACTTAAAGGGGTTCTTGAAATGGCAGGGGCTGTTTGCCATGAACTCAATCAGCCCATGCAGTCCGTTTTGGGGTTTTCCCAGTTGCTGATGGAGGATCTGGCGGAGGACGATCCCGGGTATGAATATATCTCGATCATCAAGAGTCAGATAGACAAAATGGGAAAAATTACCAGCAAACTCATGCGGATCACGAGATATGAAACGGTTGACTACATAGAAAGCACGAAAATTATCGATATTGACAAGGCTTCAGGAGATGAAGTCTGAGGACTCGGGAATCCGGGAATTCGGGAATTCAGAAGTTGTCAGTTCCCGAATTTCCCGATTTCCCGATGTAATTTTAATTCTCAATTCTCAATTTAAAGGAGGTATTATTCGGTTATGGAGAAAGTCAGGATGAATGATTTTAAGCCGCTGCTGGCATTGAAAGACCGACCTATTTCAACCAGCGGCGGTTTTGTCATACCCATTGCGTATGAATTGGAAAACAGCAGTTATTCGCCGGCGGATCGCTATGATTTCCCGAACAACGGACGAATATGGGTGTCCAGCGAGTATGAGGCGATTGACAGACGGTTTTCCGATTATGAGTTTTTCAGGGTGAACCGGTACAGTGCGGATGAAAACGAGGCATATATCGAAAATGACTACCTTGAAAAATACTGGATGAGAGGGTCGGACGCGGAGGCGCTGAAGCGGTTTGAGATGTGCCCCATCATAGAAGAAGATCTTCCGGAGGTGGAGAAACCTTATCTCAGAACCGGGGGGCCGTTACCCAATCGCTCGATATTTGTGAATGACGGCAACTCTCTTTACGGGCCTTATGAATGGACAAGAGATGATGAGGGTATCCGGCTGAGTGCGGCCCAGTCCCCGTTGCTGGGTCTTAAACCGGACCATGTGTTCAAGGCGAAAACAGAGGATGTGCGCAGGTATATCATAGAATTCGAAAATTTCAGAAACACTCTTTCCCAGCCTCCGGCAGCGTATCTTTTTAACACCAGTCTTTTGAAAACGGTCTCTTATGATCAACTGGATTACATATCTGACGACAGGCTGGTGACTTGGGGAAACAAACACTTTCTCAAATCGAGCAACGCCAGGCTGAATCGGAAAACAGCGACTGAATGGCTTGAGGCGGTGAAAAATTTAAAAAATCTGACAAACATGGATGCCGAACGCCGTAGCCGGCTCATCAGACTTATTCCTCAGATGCTCGAAGCCGGCGCCCAGCAGGCATCGTATATCAACAATTTTCTGACCAATGAGGATGAGGGAAAACGGATTGTGGAACAGTACCTTCAGGACAACAAGGAAAAATTCTTCAGGGATCAGTTAAAGAACATCGAAGACAGAGCAGAAAAGAAGGCGGTCAAGCTCAAAAGAGAGCTGTATTTCCTTCGGGCCAAAAGGGATCAGTTGCACAGAGAAATTGAAGAACTGAATAAGAAGAAGATAGAGGAGAAGACCCGGTATGAGCAGGAGCGGACTGAGGAGCTCCGTTCCACAGAGGAGCGGATCGGAAAGCTGATTCAGGCCGAGGATCTGTATAAGGAGATTGAATTCATGAAGCTTAACAAGAAAAAAATCGAAACCGAGATAAAAAAGCTGAAGTCAGAAGACATCACGGAAAAGCTCACTGAAATCAAGACCTATCTGGATATGCTCAACGGGAGTTACACCTTGGAACAGGAATCGCCAAACCCACTGGCATCCTGTTATGTCAAGCCCTTGGAATTCAACGGAAATCGGAAGGATTTTGTGGACAGGGTTCGGGATTATCTGGTGGAGCAGTGTGCCCGCAATTACACTTCCGATGAGATAGCCAATTTGCTGATATGTGTTCAGCAGAGCTTTCTGACCATACTGGCAGGCCCCCCGGGGACCGGCAAGACTTCCATTGTCCATTATCTGACAGAGGCTTTGGGGAACAGTGAGAATTTGCTGAAGATTCCGGTTTCAAGGGGCTGGACTTCCCAGCGGGACATACTCGGCTATTTCAATCCTCTGCGAAGCCAGTATCAGAAAGCAAGGACTGGTTTGTACGATTTTCTTTATACCACTCAGACCGATCGCAACGTATCCGAGTTCTCACGATGGGTGTTGCTGGATGAGGCGAATCTTTCTCCGATAGAGCATTACTGGGCCGATTTTCTCGGATCATGCGACCCCGAGGGAGAACGGACTCTGGATACCGGATGCCCGGGTGATGAAAGGTTTTTGTCGATACCTCTGTGTGTGCGATTTGTCGGAACCGTGAATAACGATAATACCACGGAACGACTCTCCCCGCGTCTCATTGACCGGGTCCCGGTGATCAGGCTTGAGCCGAGCTATGAGTATTCCAATCCGATTAACAACAATCGGATCAGGCCTGACGGTTCGCTGCCTTTTGAGAATATGCAGGATTTTTTCTCAGGCTCCGAAGAGGATGATTTTGCAAGCAAGGAGGCTGAGATTATTAAAGAGATCATTGAGATTCTGCAGGCGGAGGCAACGGATTTCGAAGGCTCGCCTTTTGTTGTTGTGAGTCCGAGAAAATATTATGCGATCAGACGGTACTGCACGGTCGCCCGGGATATTCTTGTGAATGAGCAGGCGATTGATTTTGCGGTGGCCCAGTATATCCTTCCGCTGATAGAAGGGTATGGCGTCGGGTTTGGCAGAAGGCTTGAAAAACTGATGGAGGTCACAACAAGCAACTCGCTTTATCGCTCAAGCCGGCTCTTACGTCGGACTATCGAGGCCGGTAAACAGGCTCATAACTCTTATTCGTTTTTCAGTTAGATTGGTCGGTTGTCAGTTGTCAGTTGTCAGTTGTCGTTTGCAAACAACTGACCACGAACTACGGACAACTGACAACGGACCACTGACCACTGACCACTGACAAATTATGGAAGAACAACGAGATTTCAGATTTTACATCAAGGTATTGGCCGGAAACAGGCAGGGGGAGCGTATTGAAATTCCTCCTCAGGACAAGTTGACGGGAACGGCCCCGTGCGCCTGGATCCATGAAGATGAGGAGATTTGCTTTATGCTTGTCGCTCCCACCTCTACTGAAAACCCGGTTCTCTGGATTTCCGACCTGCCCAAGCCGCCGTCGGATTTCAAGCGGCTGACTCAGAAGGTCATATATCTGTGGCATCCCGAATCGAGAGGATTTAACCGGTACCAGGCCTTTTTTCTGAACTGCTTCGGCTCCTGTCAACTCGACATTGAAATCAGAAAGAAGGGGGAGCGGCAGTGGATTGAACTGGCACCATTCGAAGTGAGAGCCAAAAAGATCACTGCGGACCGGCTCAGGGAGATGATAAAGTATCTGGCATCCCGTATGGATGATCTGCCCGGGGCAAGTTTCAGTGTGACACAGGTATCCACCGGGCAGAGCAAAAGGAGTGTCACCACGCTTCTCAAGGAGGCTGAGGAGGGGCTGAAACTCTTTGAGCGGCAGCTCCCGGTGCTCCTTGCCCAGCACCGCACCCGCCTTGTTCCCAAGCGTGTGGTCCGTATCCCGGGCCCGGGGGATTATTTTGACGCGAACACCGCGGAGTGGCTGCTTTCCCATCTGGATATTCTCATACCCGCATCCGAACTGAATGACACGGTTGCCATTATTGACAGACGTCCTTTCACTGCTGACAAACTGGAAGTGAATGAGCTGGTTGAGAACAGTGATGTTTATGAGAATCAGGTGCTGCACAGTTTTCTGAACAGCATCAAAACATTTCTGGTGGAAATCCGAAAGGAATGTGACCGGATACAGTCTCACACCCCTCCCTCGTTTTCTCCCGGGAAATGGAATGAGGGGCAGGGGGAAAGAGGTTATAATCGGAGGGACAGCGAAAGATATGTCAGTTTTTCCGTTGAGATAAAAACTTCCATGCGGGAGCTTTTCAAGGGGCGGAAAACGAAATGTGATCAGTTGTTGGAGAGATGCAATTATCTGATGCATGTTCTGAATTTGAAGATTCCGGTTACCCGCTTTCTTGTGGGAGTGCCTTCCCTGACACCCTGGGTAAAGGCCAATGTTCATTATCGGGTGCTGTTTGAGAAGATTATCCGATGGTATCAGATGGGTACGGCAGACTGGTCTGACGAGGAGACTATGGTCGGGGTTCGCTCCATAGATGAGCTTTACGAGTACTTCTGCCTGTACAAGCTGATTGACGGACTTGAAAAATCGGGTTTTCACCGAAAAAACAGGGCCGTATCCGGGGATCCGGGGATTTTCAAAATCCCGGAGGTCTCCATGCCCGAGCACAGGTATGAATTCAAAAGAGGCAGGATCCGTCTGACATTGTATTATGAGAAGGAGATTTGGTCTCCCAGGCACGGGGCTTCCGAGAAAGACCATTACTTCAATGTGGAAGGCTGGATATGGGACTCCTGCCGGAGAAAGGGTGCCAATGCCAAACGGGTGCCGGACTACATTTTTGAGTTTTCAACGGATCAGGGAGGCATCGGGGGAAACAGGATATTGGCGATTTTTGATGCCAAGTATTCTCCCGCGGATATTGTGTTTTTTGAAAAGCTTCCTGTTCTGGTCATGCGCTATGTCCACGGGATCAGCGGAAAGGAGGGAGGGGTTTCTCCGGTTGTCTCTCTGTATCTGCTTCATCCCAAAGATATCAATCACGGGACACATACGCCGGTACGCTCTTTTTATACCAATGAGTATGATCTGTTCGGGAACAGGGCGGTTATTCCTGCCCTGGGTGCGGCAGAGGTTGACCCGGCATCGACCTGGGATATTGCGAACCTGATCACCCGGATTGTTGATTTGGCGGAGCGTCAGTTGGCGGTTGTTAGTTGACGGTTGACGGTTGACGGTTGACGGTTGACGGTTGACGGTTGACGGTTGTCAGTTGTCAGTTGTCAGTTGAAACCACGGACCACGGACCACTGACAACCGACCACTGACTACGGACCACTGACAACTGACAACCGACCACTGACTACGGACCACTGACAACCGACCGCTGACCACGGACCACGGACCACGGGACCACGGACCACGGACCACTTCTTTTTTCCTGCAAAGTCCGCTTTCTGATCGGCTCCTCGGTCGGTGTCCACTCTCCTGTCACATCTCCGAGCCTTATCGCTATGAAATTCTCATTTTCTCTGTTGGAATTCAGAGGAGAATACTCTCTGTCGGATGCGTAAGTGTTCAGCGGCACATTATCGCTGTCAACGGGTATGAATACCCACTCGATCCCCTCGGAGTTCAGGGAATCTATCTCCCCTTCGATATATCTTGACAGTCTTGAGGCATCTGTTGCGTCGACTTCGCCGTTTCTGGTCACGTCCGCGGCGATCATCTGGTAATCGTCAAATCCCAAAAACAGGCCGGAAGCGTATCTCTCTATCCTTGAGACGTCCGTTGCGGTGAGTCCGCCGAGGTCGTCATTTTTGGATGGCGTCGATACATAGTTGCCCGGGGGAATATCGGAAAAAAGGTAAGAACCGGTTTCATCGGTGGCAACAGAATAAGTCCCGTCTCCTTCAATCGTCATCTGGACATTGCGAACGGGGGTCAGGGTCGGATCGCTGTAATAGACGATGTTTCCTGAGATTTCAAAAACATTTTTGACGACCCGGGCCGAGGTGCTTGTCGCGCTGACATCGATTTTATTGGCCCGGGCCTCTATGAAGGTCAGGTCCGTGGTATCATCTATGTTTCCGACAACATCGAACTCAAGATATGCGATGAGGCCGCTACCTGTGAGGAGTTCATCTTTGGCGTAAATTGTGACTTCAAGAGATCCTTCTTTGGACTGGGAGACGATCCCGTAATTTTCATTTTCAAATATCCCGCCTGTCAGCATTGCCCCCGCGGCGTTCAGCACTTCGTTGTCGAATCCGATTTCCACATCAACACCTTCAACGGGCGTGGGTATGGTGCCGGTGTTCACCAAAGTCAGAGGTATGGAAAGCGTGCCTCCGGAAAAAGCCTGCTGAACATCTGACGGCAGTTCCAAAGACGGCGGAACCGGCACCTGAGTGTTAACAAAGGTAACCGAGCCGTTATTTGCCAGATCGTCGGCCGGATCATCGGGCTCGCCCAGCAAATCATATTCCGTATTGAAAACAGCCTTTGCAAATGTCAGATCAGTGGTATCTCCCACATCCCCCAGAGCAACAAAATCAAGATACGCCAAGACGCCGTTCCCTTTGAACAGATAGTCGGTCCCCATGTTAATCGTAACAGCAATGGTTTCATCATCATTCTGATATGAAATTTCATAATCCCCGCCATCCAGAGCGCCGTTCGTCAATGTTGCTTCCAAGGGATTCAGCTTCTCCTTGTCATAAGTGATTTCCACATCGATGTTTTCGACGACTGTTTTCTCCTCATTATTCTTTAAGATCAGTCCGACTGAAACGGTTTCATCCGGAATCGCTTCCACACCCGATTCCAGTTCCAAGGAAGGGGGAACAGGCTCCGGGTCCGGCTCCGGCGTCTCTCCTTCTTTCAGGTTTCTGTGAAGATTCCAGTTGTTCTGCCCGAATCGGGGCCATGGGGAATCCGCATAAAGGGCCATGGCGTCCGCATAGTCGCCCTCAGTCCGGGGAGAATCTCCCTCTATTGCGTGAAGGCTTCTGTCATGGCTTCCCACATAGATTGTTCCCTCGGTCCCTATCGCGGGTGAAGACCACACTTCGTTTTCTGTTTCATATTTCCATTTGAGGATTCCGGCGGAATAAACGGCATAGACAGAACCGTCCCAACTGCCCACATAAACGGTCCCGTCAGCAGACAAGGCCGGGGATGCCCATATTGCGCTGTCTGTCTTGAATCGCCACCTGAGGTTTCCCCCGGGATTTATGGCGTAGAGGTAACCGTCGCAACTGCCCACATAAATGATGCCGTCGGTTCCTATGGCCGGTGATGAGAATATCCATCCGTCCGTGGGATAAGTCCATCTGCGGGTCCCGTTGGAATTAACTGCATTAAGCGCGTTCAGGTTCCCCACATAAATGACGCCGTCTGCTCCGACGGCCGGCGTGGAGATGATATAGCTTCCGGTCATATAATTCCACAGAAGGGTTCCGTCGGGATTTATGGCGTAAAGTCGGCCGGTCGAGGTTCCCACATAAATGGTGCCGTCAGCCCCTATGACAGGGGAAGAGGCGATCCACCCGTCCGTCAGATAGCGCCATTTGAATATCCCGTCGGCATCTATGGCGTAAAGGTGTTTGTCATAGCTTGTCATATAGACAACGCCGTCACTTCCCAGGGCCGGCGACGAATAGATTTTGTCTTCCGCGGGATAACGCCATCTGAGGGTTCCGTCATTATTCAGTGCATAAAGGTAATTGTCCCATGCCCCGAAATAGATGGTCCCGTCCTCAGCGCTTATGGATGGTGAAGAATATATCCTGTCATCCGTTTCATAGCGCCATCTGAGGGTTCCGTCGGGATTAACCGCATAAAGAAAGTTATCACAACTCCCTGCGTAGATGACGCCGTCTGCACCTATGGCAGGGGAGGACTGTATGCTTCCGTCTGTCAGATAGCGCCAGAGCCTGTCACTGGGAGCAGCCGACACATCGGAAGCGGCAACCATAAACAAAACTGCCAAAAACAGTTTTAAGATTTCAAATTTGTGTCTGAGTATCATCTTCCATCTCCTTTTATTTATAAGGTTTTCATCCGGAGTGCAAAGCTTGCTTTGCGTGTGTTCCAAAATTAACCGAATTATATCCCGAAACAGAAAAAAAGTCAAGGGATGAAGGGAGCAGATATGAAAGTGAACTTAAACTTAAACTTGAACTTGAACTTATACCTGAAGCTGCCCGTAAATGAATGTTCACGTTCACGTTTAAGGCTCCCTAAATCCGTTATAATCAGAGTTTTTTGGCAATGCTCTGAAAAAATCGGCGGATTCCGGGTCAAAATCAGAAAGATTCTTTGAATCTTTCTGATTTTGCCCGGGCGTATTTACGATTTGAAATTTTAGCACAAACTGAGTACCGAAATAAAATTTTGGCACTGCCCAAGCCCGCGGCCCTCTGAAAAAATGTGCTAAAATTTCATTTCAGCACTCCTCCTCCGGATCAGCCATCCGCCTTCATTTGTTCTATAATTTCATCCCCGACCCGTTCCCATTCTCCTATCGGAATCTGACATGATCCGACGGCTCTGTGACCGCCGCCGCCGTATTTCAGCATCAGTAAGCCGACATCGGTATTTGAAGTCCGGTTGATGACACTGTGCCCGCAGGTGAACACCATATTCTGCTTATTAAGCCCCCACATAATTCTGACGGAAATATTCTGTTCGGGAAATATGATATATTCCTTGAACCGGTTTCCCGGTAGGATGTTTTCCACATCATGAAGGTCAATGATGATCACATTTCCGTCAATGGTGCTGTTCTCTCTGACCATCTGCTCATAATGTTTTTCCTGCTTGAAATAGCGTGTCATCCGTTCCTGGACATCCGGGATTGCCAAAATCTCATGGATGGTCATGGAACGGCAGTACTGAATCATATTTTCCACAAATTCTCTCTCGGAGAGTCGGTAGCCTTTATATCGGCCAAGTCCGGTGCGCGGGTCCATCATAAAGGAAAGCGCTATCCAGTCTGTGGGATATTCAATCTCACCGGCGTCCAACTGTGCGCTGTCGAACTTGTCAACAGCCGGCATAAGGCCGCTTTCATCAAACTTGGAGAACTTTTCTGCTCCGCCGTAGTAATCGTATATCACCCTGGCGCAGCTCGGTAAAAGAGAGCTCTTTCCCTTGAAGCTGAACTGATTCTCCAATTTCATCCGTTTTTTTTCACTGGAGTGGTGGTCAAACCAGAGTCCGCACCCCGGGACATAAGGGATGTTTGCAATGACATCGTTTTCGGTAACTTTGATCTTGCCATCCTGGACATCCTTCGGATGCACAAACTTGTACTCATCGACAATTCCGGCTTCCACCAGCAGGACTGCACATGCAAGACCATCAAAATCGGCTCTTGTTATTAAGCGCATAAAAACTGTTCCTTTCTTCTTACTCATATCCAAAACTGATCGGGCCAGTTTACGATTCTTTGCCATGCCACTGACGTTAAGGCATTCAATCCCGATAACATCAAATTCACTGACAAGCCTGGTACTGCCGTTTCCATTCGGCAAGGCCCCCGGTTCCATGTAAATCCTGACACACCGCAGGCTCTTGCAAAATAGCCAGTTTGAACATTATTGGGGTTTAATTCAATTTCATGTGCCAAACTTATGTTCATTTCTCTTTTTTCTGGATCATCTTTAATTGTGGTGTTTTTCTGATTATAACGAATTTAGGGGAGACCTGTGAACATGCCCGTGAACGTGAACTTGAACGGGCAAGTTCGGGTTCAGATATAAGTTCAGGTTCAAGTATAAGTTCAAGTTCAAGTTCAAGAGAACCCCCCTAAATCCGTTATAATCAGATGTTTTTTTATACTTTTGAAGTCCGTAAGTAGCTGGCCAAAAGTTTTCCGGGATTTCTGTTAAAAGCAACCATGTCATTCCCGGCGGGCCATGATCTTCGTTTGGGCCGCTTCGCTCGGCTTGGATTGGCAAATCCAAGCCCGCCGGATTTGCCAATCCGGAGGGAGCAGAGTGTTGCGGCTGGCCGAATCGAAAATCAAGGACTTCCGGGCGGAACTGAAAAAAAGGGACTTTTTTTTCAGCTCCGACCCGGAATCCGCTGACAGGGATACCTGAAAACTTATGGCCGGTACTTATAACCGACAGGAAAAAGTGCCGATTACTGCCATTTAATCCCCTGCCATAATGAGCAAAAATAAATAAATTTGAATAGAAAGTCAAGAACTATTTGGGACCAATCAAACCGACAGAGTTTATAATTCTGATATGACCTTTTTTTAACATGTCACCTCCGACAGGTATGTCATTTTAATTGACAGGCCCATTTATTTAAAAATTTTGGGTGTCCCACCTTGATCTTTGTTTGGGCTACTCCGCCCGGCTTGGATTGACATATCCAGGTTGCCGCCGAATTTGTCAATCCCGCGGGAGCCGAGCGAAGATCAAGACCGCACCTGTCAGAACTGAACATTTTTTCAGTTCTGACCGGAATCACCGCCCAAGCAGAAAATGTCCGCGTTTCATTTTGACCGGAATGACATGGGACACACCTGGACTGATGAAAAATGTCCTGATTATAACGGATTTGGGGATCCCTGTGAACATGCCCTTGAACTTGAACATGAACGTGAACTTGAACATTCATTTAGGGCAACTTCAGGTATAAGTTCAAGTTCAAGTTCAAGTTCAAGTTTAAGTTTAAGTTTAAGTTCACAGGGCTCCCTAAATCCGTTATAATCAGAAAACAAAAAGCAAGGTTCCTTGCACTCCGGATTTGTTTTTTCGATTCGACCTGTACCGAGAGCATTTGGGATATATGTCCTGAATACCACATATCTGTCACATTCATATAATGGAAAAATCGGACTTGTCAACTTGTCAAGAAAGAAGAAATGAGTTAGGTTTTAAATAAAGGATGTATTGACATAAATTTGGAAAAGGAAAAACTTGCCATGCAGGAATTAACCAAAGCCCAGAAATCAAGAAATGCTATCAAGATATTTCAGACCATGGCAGATGCCCTTGCATTAAGGGGGTATTACAAACCATCCGGACAGTCCGGTCAGACACTTAAGGACGCTTTGAGAATGCTGAGTCCTGAAATATACGGGACCATGAATGATCCGAGAACCACGGAGCTGAAAGGATTGGAATATGTGATAGACAGGCTCCCGCGGGGAATTGAAGAATGTTCCCGAATTGTTCTGACCGCTCAGGAATATCTGGAAGATACTTCATTTGAAAAAATTGAACCGCTCAGGCGAAGAAGAACCTCTTACCGTGTAAGTGACAAAGATATCTGTTTTGTCATTACAAGAGGGCTGAGTGAGATCTACGATATTTTAACACATATAACCTTTCTTGTCATAGAGGCAAAAAAAATAAGAAACCAGATGAGAGTCAGGGAGTGGGATGATCTTGAAAAGACGGTAACCAATCACCAGGAATTAGACGGCAGCGAGCTGGACCGGGCTATTTGGAATCTGAGTATCATTCTGGGAAGGACTTATCAGGAAACCAAGGAAACGTATGCATACCTTGAAAAAAACAGAAAGGAGGCGAACAGCAACAGGGGGCTTTTCCAAATTATTCACAGCCTCGGGAAACGGATGCAGGAAGAAGAGACTTCAAAGGAAAATGAGCTTCTGATTTATTTCACCCCTTCCCTGAGAGACATGATAGGGCATCACAGATATGCTCAGAAATGGGCCGTTGCAATAAAGGAAAAACTGTGTGGCCTCGGATTGCAGGACCGCCCGATCCACATTATCAGCGCGAACATGCACAGTGTCATGAACACATTGTACGGGTACGCCTCGGGTGCCTGTGATCAGGAGGTCACCTGTGAGGATTTTTTCCTTATGATCCGTGACAGAACAGATGAAGTGAAGGCCTATGCCAAAGAATACGGGTTATATGAAATTCCTGACAAATCCGGTGCCCATATTGACTGTCAGGTCATTGACACAGCTTTGCTGAAATCTGTCTCTTTTCATCCCGAACTCGGGGTGGAAATGTCGGTCCCGGAATCTGAAAAGCCGCCGGTGATTCTGGTAATGGACTATGCTTTCGGGACCCAGGCGTTTGAAGTGATGGATGAGCTTTTGGGGCCGTTTGAGACGGAAGATTCCTTGCTGAAATTTAATATCGAATCCATATCCGTCATGGGCAAAGCCGGCATCCTGCCCGGCAAAAAGGGTGATATCATGCTTGCCTCCGCGCATGTTCTCGAGGGAACGCCGCATAATTATATTGTCCATAATGATTTGAAAAAGGAGGATTTTGACACAGATGTTTATGAAGGGGTGATCGTGACAGTGCTCGGCACATCACTTCAGAACAGAGATGTGCTCAGAAGATTTCAGACCACCAGTTGGAAAGCGGTGGGCCTGGAAATGGAAGGGGGCCACTATCAGCGGGCCATAAACGCCGCCATTATCAGGGAACATATCTCAGGAAATGTGAAAGTCCGATATGCCTACTACGCATCTGATAACCCGCTGATGAGCGGGCAGACGCTCGCTTCGGGAAGTATGGGGACGGAGGGGATCCCGTCCACTTATATGATAACGCGGGTTATTTTGGAAAAGATACTCTCTTCCTCTTAATCTTTCTCTTAATCTTTCTCTTTCTCTTGCTCTTTCTCTTGCTCTTTCTCTTTCTCTTTCTCTTTCTCTTGCTCTTGCTCTTTATCTTGCTCTTGCTCTTGCTCTTGCTCTTTATCTTTATCTTGCTACCGCGTCCATCCGATTAAGAGCAAGATAAAGATAAAGAGCAAGATAAAGAGCAAGATAAAGAGCAAGATAAAGAGCAAGATAAAGAGCAGGATAAAAGAGCAGGATAAAAGAGCAAGATAAAGAGCAAGAGCAAGACAAAGATCAAGATATTGGTTTGATCGGCACGGGAATGCCGGCCACCATCCATATCACCCTGTCAGAACATGCCGCGACCGTCTGATTGGCTGCTCCCACAACATCCCTGAAGCGTCTGGCCAGCTTATTCTCAGGAACAATACCCCCGCCGACTTCATTTGAAACCAGGATAACCGGGCATTCTGCTCTTTCAAGCGACTGTGTCAGTTCTGAAATGTGTCCGTCAATCCTTTCCGATTCATTCGGGTCCAGAAGAAGATTGGAAATCCAGAGCGTCAGGCAGTCTCCGAGTATGACCCCGGCCTTTCGGCTGTTTTCAAGGATCGCCCCCGGTAAAAGGATCGGCGCTTCGAGTGTTGCCCAAGTCGGCCCCCTTTCCTTCTGATGATTTGCCACCCTCTCCCTCATCTCCTCGTCATAAGGCACACATGTCGCGATAAAGATTCTGTTATTTTCAGAAATCTGCTCTGCTATCTCAAGGGCATGGCGGCTTTTGCCGCTCCTGCATCCGCCAATGACAAAAATATTCTCTTTCACAGTTTGCTCCAAATTCCATCCGTCCATCCATCCATCCATCCGTCCGGAGTGCAAAGTTTACTTTGCAAGTATCCGGAGTGCAAAAATTCTTGGAACCTCCGAATACGGCACTTGCAAAGTAAACTTTGCACTCCGGATTAGGTTTGCACTCCGGATTAGCACTCCGGATTAGGATTAGGACGCCTTGATATCGTGATTAAGGCAGATAGCCTTGTTGAAAGCATTGAATGCACTCGTCTGTGCCGCAACTTCCAGAGCGCCGGTAATCTCCTCTTCGGTTATGCCCGCTTTAAGCGCGAGGGCCCTGTGACCTTCGAGACAATAGGCACAGCCATTGACCGCGCTGACTGCAATGCCGATCAGTTCTTTGGTTTTCGGATCCAGATTCTTGCCCGCAGCTCCGGAAAGTTTCACCATACAGTCAAGAAAATCGCCGTTGCTGCCCATTGCCTGAAAAACTTCCGGCAGGAAACCGAACTGCTTTTCGATGCTCTCCTGGATTCTTTTCGCCTTGTCATCGCCCTCTTTGTTGTAAAGTTTTACTGCTGCCATTTTTTCTCCTTTTTCAAATTATATCATTCAAATACTTCTGAGAACGGAAAGCCGCGATGAGCCGGCACTGATCGCCTTCGTCGGTTTTTCCGTTTCAGCCGGCGGATTGCCTTATGATCGGATCCTGATTATAACGCCTTTTGGGGAACTTCGTTTTCAGAGGCCCCGCCCTGTCATTCCGGTCAAAAATGATAAGAATCGGCAGGATTCTTATCATCCCTGATAAAAGACGTCAGGGACAAGTTTTTGACCCGGAATCAACCTCGTTCCCAAAAGGCGTTATAATCAGATCAGATCAATCATCAAGTTAAAAGCAACTTAAAATAAAAATACGGATCTGTCAATGCAAAAGATTGTCCAAGGTTCCAAATTTTCAGTTTGGCACTCCGGATCACTTCATTTTTTTCATTGGTATCGTAATATCCGCTTTCAGATTTTGGCACTTTCAAAGTTTTTGAAACTTTGAAAGTCTTGCAGGCCCGGAACCAAAAAACTCAAAAAAAACGCTTTACAATATACATAAAAATTTGGTAAATATTTGAATATAAGGTTTTTGAGATTTTTAAAATACGTTATACTCAGCAACACTTCGGACATTTTCATGCATATTATCGGGAATGCCCTGCAAACCGGGGATTCCGGAAACGCGCTGTTCCGGTATGTTTTTCCCGTTTTACGGGGAAAGTCGGATGTCATGATGAAAAATGTCCGAACTATTGACTCAGAAAATATATCAAAAAAGACAGAAATATGTCGGCCCTACGGGTCTCTGATTGGCGGTATCCATGAATTCTACAAACATGTCGGCCCTACGGGCCTCTGATTGGCAATTCTACTCGTTACGAGGCTGAAATTCACGCAATGAAAGGCAACCATGGTAAAAATACACGGTACAGAAAAAATCATTCAAAAAACCTTTGAACTCGGCGTCAGCGATGTTCATACGATATCGGCAGAAGCAATTCCCATTGAGGCGCATCTTGCAAAACTGTGCGAAGAGCCGAAATGTGACGGATACGGACAATCCGCCAACTGCCCGCCTTACGGGATGAAATCGGGACAGTTCAGGGAATATGTAAAGCAGTATAAGCACGCCGTGGTTTTCAAGTTCGATGTCCCCACAGAAGTGCTTCTTTCCGAGGAACGGCGTGAGGTGAGCAGACTCGTTCATGAAACTGCCTCAGCCATCGAAAAGTTTGCAATAAATGACGGCTATGCAAAGGCAAAAGGACTCGCGGCAGGCTCCTGCAAGCGGCTTTTCTGTGGCGAATACGAAAAATGCGGCGTTCTGACCCGGGACGGAGACTGCCGGTTTCCGGATCTGGCAAAGCCGTCCATGTCCGGTCTGGGAATCAACTTTTTTGAACTGAGCAGGCTGCTGGGCTGGCAGATAAGCAAAATCACCAAAGAGAGCAATCCCGATGATGTCCCCATGGGATTGATGGCAGGGATGGTCCTGATAGGATAACCCTTAACCCTCAACCCTTAACCCTTAACCCCGATCCGCATCAGATCATTCACCGAACAACATTCACTTTCAAGCGTGACAACAACTGTGGTGTTCGTCTGGGCAAAGGATACGGACTCCCCATCTTCATCAACAATATCAAGGATTTTATCCGTTTGCACAGGTCCTTTTTTTGTCAGAATCTCAATGGCATCCCCTTTTAAGAACTTGTTTCGCACATCAACGCTGACGCTTTTCGGGCCGGTCTTTCCGATCACTTTTCCGACGATCCTGTACGGTCCGGGGGCATATTTGCTTTTATTGTAATTCAGGGTGAGCTGGTCCGGATCTCCGAGATAAAAACCGGTGCAATATTCCCTGTAGTTTATTTTTGCAAGTTCTTCGAGCCATTCCTTTCTGACTGTGTGTGCTTCAGAATGTGCATAATACGCGTCAATGGCTTCTCTGTAAACTTTGACTGTTGCCGCCACATAGTTGATTCCCTTCATGCGGCCTTCTATTTTAAGCGAGCGGATGCCGGATTCGATCATTTCAGGGATATGTTCTATCATGCAGAGGTCCCTTGAGTTGAAGATATAGGCCCCCCGGTCGTCTTCCATAATCGGATAGTATTGGCCCGGGCGGAGTGCTTCCATAAGGGTGTATCTGAATCTGCACGGATGACAGCACATCCCCCGGTTGCTGTCCCGCTTTGCCATGAAGCTGCTCAGAAGACATCGGCCTGAATAGGAGATGCACATTGCGCCATGCACAAAGGCTTCGATTTCTGCCGAACTCTGTTCGGCAATCTCTTTTATCTCTTTCAGAGACAATTCCCTTGCAACATTGACTCTTTTTGCCCCGATATTCTCCCAGAACAGAGCGCTTCTGTAGTGGGTGATATTTGCCTGGGTGCTGACATGCAGCGGAATCTGAGGGATCACTTCACGCGCCAGCATGAATATCCCGGGATCAGCCACGATCACGGCATCCGGAGCGATTTCCCCCAACTTTCCCATATAATCCGCAATCGCTTCCAGCTCATCATTTCTCGGATAGATGTTACACGCCACATAAACTTTGACGCCGTGTTCATGGGCGAACCTGACAGCCTGATGCATCTCCTCAGGGGTGAAGTTCCCGGAAAAATTCCTCAGACTGAAATCCTTGCCCCCGATATAAACCGCGTCTGCGCCATAGTGGATGGCGATTTCAAGCTTTTCAAAATTGCCTGCTGGTGCTAAGAGTTCTGTTTTTTTGATGGGAAAATCCTTTCTGTTTGACGGTTGACGGTTGACGGTTGACAGTTTACGGTTGACAGTTTACGGTTTACGGTTTACGGTTGACAGTTTACGGTTGACAGCCCTCACGCTCCCGGTGCCCCTCCACGCTCCCGGGGGATTGGCAAATCCCCCGGCACGGCTGACCCTCCATGACTGCCTCCTCCACGCTCCCGGGGGATTGCTAAATCCCCCCGGCAAAGCTCGGAGGTAAGGCATGATTAACGAATTTTGGGTCACTCTGCCAGCTAATCCGCCGGTTTTTGCGTTTCCGACCACGAATCACACGATCCGGGGCAGATTTCCGAAACCTTCCGGGGAATCCGGCCACGGATCATTCGTGTCATTCGAGATCACTCTGCCGGCTGCCGGGTCGCCTGTTTCAGCATCTTCTCGAATTCTCCGATTTCTCTGCATCTGAAAGTCTGTCTCAGCAGGCCCTTCAATACGTCGAGGCGGGAAACGGACATCACCTCATCGACAAGATATCCCGGAACAGCGCCGACTGACTCCTCAAGGGCAACCATGACCATTTCACGGACGATTTTCAATTTCTCTTCTTCCACAATGAATGCCAGTTCTCCGTGTTCAAAAAGGAATTTGTGCCACTTCCTGAAGGTCTCGGGGTGAATTCGGTTTTCCTCACAAACCTCCTTTATCGGTTTTCCTTTGATAAAATGCGCCTTTAATATGTCGGCCATCTCTTCTGGTGAATGCGTTCTGAACATATAAAATTCCTTATCCTCACTTTCAGTTTCATCACGATGACGATCCGCCGGTTTTTGCGTTTCCGACCACGAATCACACGAAAAAAGATCAGGTTTCACACGAAATCCGGGGCAGGTTTCCGAAGCCTTCCGGGGAATCCGGCCACGGATCATTCGTGGTCACTCTGCCGGCTGCCGGGTCGCCTGTTTCAGCATCTTCTCAAACTCCTCTATTTCTCTGCATTTGACAGCTTGTCTCACCAAGTCCTTCAATACGTCATGGCGGGAAACAGACATCACTTCGTCGGCAAGATATCCCGGAACAGCACCGACCGACTCCTGAAGGACTGCCATGAGCATCTCACGGGCGTTTTCCAATCTCCCCTCTTCCATAATCATTTCACGGGCATATTCAAAAATTTTCAGCATTTTTATCTCCTCCCATAATTCCTGAAAGGTTGTTTTGTCAATTTCCCTGTTCGACATGATCAGGGTGGCCGCGAGAAGCAGCACCGGCATTCTGTCCTGCTTGTAAAGATCAATCTCAAACCGGAGAACCTCTCTGACAAACCGGCTGTGCTCCGGATCCGTATCTTTGCCGTACAGCGGAAGGAACACGAGTTCCAGCAGAACGGATGAGTCCCCTCTGTCCAGGGACTCCCGGATTTCGGCGAGACGCCCGGGGCCGTCCCGTTCCGTGAGGTCAATGATCAGCGGGGCGTATGTTCCGGTCGGCGTCCGTATCTCCCTTCTGCCGGTGTACGGCACGCCCGATGTCAGGAGAATGTCCGTGATGTCGTCCCTCCATTCCCCGGCTGCGGAGAAGTGCTGGGATGCGAACCGGTAAAGGTCCTTCTCGGTCATGCTCCGCTGTTCCTCCAGGTGCCAGGCTTTTCCGCCGGTCTCCTCGAATATGACGTCCACCACGCCGGCGCTGACCGCTATCTCCACCGGCTTGTAGGAGCAGACTCTCCGAATTTCTCCGGTACTGACGCCGAGGACACCGAGCGTCTGTCCCCGGAAGGCCTCGGAGAGCCAGTTGACAAAGAGGTCGTAGCTGTGGAAATAATCCATCCCGTCCTGGGGGGTCCGTCTGAATGTCAGGTCTCCGTACTCAAAAAGTTCTTTTTGCCACTTCATGAAGGTCTCGGGGTGGATCCGGTGTTCCTCGCAGACTGTCTCCAGGGGTTTTCCGTCGATAATGTGTTCTTTCAGTATCTCGATCTTCTCTTCTGGTGAGTGGGTTCTGGGCATATACGATTCCTTATCCGTACTTTCAGTTTCATCACGATAACGATCCGCCGGTTTTTGCGTTTCCGACCACGAATCACACGAAAAAAGATCAGGTTTCACACGAAATCCGGGGCAGGTTTCCGAAGCCTTCCGGGGAATCCGGCCACGGATCATTCGTGGTCACTCTGCCGGCTGCCGGGTCGCCTGTTTCAGCATCTTCTCAAATTCCCCGATTTCTCTGCATTTGAAAGTCTGTCTCAGCAGGCCCTTCAATACTTCGGGGCGGGAAACGGACATCACCTCATCGACAAGATATCCCGGAACAACGCCGACTGACTCATGAAGGGCCTCCATGACCATATCACGGGCGCTTTCCAATCTTCCTTTCTCTTTTTCCTCCTTCACTTTCTTTTCCCATCTTACTTTTTCCTCTTTCACTTTCTTTTCCCATTTTTCTTTTTCCTCCTTTTCCCATCTTACTTTTTCCTCTTTCACTTTCTTTTCCCATTTTTCTCTTTCCGCTTCCGCAATTATTTCACGGGCATATTCAAAAATTCTCAGCATTTTTACCTCCTCCCACAATTCCTGAAAGGTTGTTTTGTCAATCTCCCTGTTCGACATGATCATGGTGGCCGCGAGAAGCAGCACCGGCATTCTGTCCTGCTTGTAAAGGTCAATCTCAAACCGGAGCACCTCCCTGACAAACCGGCTGCGCTCCATATCCGTATCTTCGCCGTACAGCGGAAGGAACACGAGTTCCAGCAGAACGGATGAGTCCCCTCTGTCCAGGGACTCCCGGATTTCGGCGAGACGCCCGGGGCCGTCCCGTTCCGTGAGGTCGATGATCATCGGGGCGTATGTTCCGGTGGGTGTCCGTATCTCCCTCCTGCCGGTGTACGGCTCGCCGGATGTCAGGAGAATGTCCGTGATGTCGTCCCTCCATTCCCCGGCTGCGGAGAAGTGCTGGGATGCGAACCGGTAAAGGTCCTTCTCGGTCATGCTCCGCTGCTCCTCCAGGTGCCAGGCTTTTCCGCCGGTCTCCTCGAATATGACGTCCACCACGCCGGCGCTGACCGCTATCTCCACCGGCTTGTACGAGCAGACTCTCCGAATCTCTCCGGTACTGACGCCGAGGACACCGAGCGTCTGTCCCCGGAATGCCTCGGAGAGCCAGTTGACAACGAGGTCGTAGCTGTGGAAATAATCCATCCCGTCCTGGGGGGTCCGTCTGAATGTCAGGTCTCCGTACTCAAAAAGTTCTTTTTGCCACTTCATGAAGGTCTCGGGGTGGATCCGGTGTTCCTCGCAGACTATCCCCAGGGGTTTTCCGTCGATAATGTGTTCTTTCAGTATCTCGATCTTCTCTTCTGGTGAGTGGGTTCTGGGCATATACGATTCCTTATCCGTACTTTCAGTTTCATCACGATAACGATCCGCCGGTTTTTGCGTTTCCGACGACGAATCACACGAATCCGGGGCGGATTTCCGAAGCCTTCCGGGGAAATCCGGCCACGGAGCATTCGTGTCATTCGGGATCACTCTGCCGGCTGGCGGGTCGCCTGTTTCAGCATCCTTTCAAAGTCCCCGATTTCCCTGCATCTGACAGCCTGTCTCAGCAGGCCCTTCAATACGTCGAGTCGGGAAACGGACATCACCTCATCGACAAGATATCCCGGAACAGCGCCGACTGACTCCTCAAGGGCAGCTATGACCATTTCACGGGCGGTTTTCAATTTCTCTTCTTCCACAGTGAATATCAGCTCTCCGTGTTCAAGAAGAAAGTTTTGCCACTTCCTGAAGGTCTCGGGGTGAATCCGGTTTTCCTCACAAATCTCCTTCAGCGGTTTTCCTTCGAGAAAATGCGCCTTTAATATGTCGGTCATCTCTTCTGGTGAATGCGTTCTGAACATATAAAATTCCTTATCCTCACTTTCAGTTTTATCACGATAGTGATCCGCCGGTTTTTACGTTTCCGACCATGAATCACACGAAAAAAGATCAGGTTTCACACGAAATCCGGGGCAGGTTTCCGAGACCTTCCGGGGAATCCGGCCACAGTTCCTTCATGGTCACTCTGCCGGCTGTTGCTTCGCCTGTTTCAGCATCCTCTCAAATTCCCCGATTTCCCTGCATCTGAAAGTCTGTCTCAGCAGGCCCTTCAATACTTCGAGGCGGGAAACGGACATCACCTCATCGACAAGGTATGTTGGGATAACGCCGACTGACTCCTCAAGGGCCGTCATGAGCATCTCACGGGCGTTTTCCAATTCGACTCGATGGCTTTAATTTGCACATAGGTAATTCCTTTCTATAACGCGTTGCGTATGCGCTCGAATTCCTCACAGGCTGCGACCAGTGAATCCGGTGGTGATTCAAGTTCCCGATTACCCCTGCAATTGTAGGCAAGCTTATCAATAAGGGAATGCGCCTCTTTGCTCTCGGAAATCACCCGGTACCTGCGTTCGTAGGCTTCCTTGTCCCCTTCATCGATATTCTCGCCATCCAGGTAGGCTATCCAGGTCTGGATATGCCATTTGGGTATGATGAAGGCAATCGGCTCATCATCTCTTCTGGGTGGCAGAATTTTCGCGTCCAAACTGGACCGTGTCCGGTCAACGGTGAGTTCGTCCGCATCCTGAACCACCAGTAAAATCGTCGAGGCGTGCCGCCTGCGCAGCGCTTTGGCTTCCGGGGAAATATTGTCCTCCACATGTTTTTTGCCTGATCCCTTTCCGTTCGGATAAGGCGTTACCCGTATGGATCGGGACTTCACACCCCATCTTTTCAGGAACCGCTTGACAAACACCTCATGGGCCCTGTCTTCACACAGGACGATAATTTGCGATGCCTTACTCATTTTCCCACCCCCGCGCCATAACTTCCGCCGGAGGCAGTTCGGCCACCTCGGGGAAAGGCTTTGCCACAACATGCGCCCCCGCCTGCCGGGAAAACCACACTTCCGAACCTCTCGCCATTTTGTTCACAATTTCAGGATGATGAGATATGATCAGAGCCTGTCTGTTTTGTTCGTCGCAGATGTCGTTCAGGTTTTCAAGCCAGGGCTGGATTTCGCGCAGTGAGACAAAGTTGTCCGGTTCATCGATCAGCACTGTTGAAAAGATTCCGGCACGTAGCGATTCCGACACGGTGTAAAGCACGATCAGCTGACGCTGACCGTCGGAAATGTCCGTGAAGTCGAAATCACGGTCTTTGCCCCGGATGCGGAATGTTGCCGTCAGTCGGCGGGATTCGCCGATCTCCCTGAGGCTCAGTTGCCCGAAACCCGGAAGAACGTCCTCCAGGAGTTGTCCGGCGCTGTAACCGATCCGCGGCTGCTCCTGGAGGAGATGGCGGTACCACTGTGCAAAATTCTCGGCATGATCCGACAGATTGCGCGACTCGGATGCGGCCGCTTCTTTTACCAGCAACGGAATCGGGCTGATCAGCAATATCCTGCCGAGTTCCTCCCTGAACCGGATCAGCGGCGTGTTGTCGTCGCGTTGCGCAATCGTCGGAATGACCGACCGGCGACAATCCGCCGGGAAAACGGCACCTTTTTCCGCTTTCCGGGTATTCCGACTGATTCGGTAAAGATGCGCCTCCTGTCCGTCGAACCAGAAGAAAGGCGAGTCCCTCCAAATCAGTTTTTCCTGCCTGATGCGCCGTCTGTCCTCCTGATTCGCATATTCCACCGTCAGATCGTATTTGTACGGTTCTCCGTCTATGGCCAGCGTGAGTCCGAACGTCTGGTCTTTTCTCGAATCCCAGCTTGTCAGGCTGTTTTTTCTGAAAATATCCTCCACATGCCCGCCGCGCATCAGGCGCTGAACATAACGCAATGCATCCGGCACGGATGTTTTGCCTGATCCGTTGTCACCCAGCCAGAGTTGAAATTCGTCCGGCCGGATCCGAAAATTTGTCAGACACCGGAAATTGTCGATATAGATTTCGTTTATCATCGGTCGCTTTCCCTTTCATCGGTTGATCGGTCGCTTCATGTATATCAGAATCCCAATCCCTTTTTATGTGCCCTTCACGCTCGGCTCGGATTGCTAAATCCGAGCCTGCATTCCTGACAGGCCATGACCGGGGGATTTAGCGATCCCCCGGGAGCGTGAGAGTGTGCTTACCCAAAAAAACTTCTATTTCCAAATTTATATCCCCCGGCAGTCAGGGAACCTGATATTTTGTCTGCCACGGGATCCGGCGGATTTGCCAATCCCCCGGGAGCGTTTTAGCTCTACTGATGCTTGCTTTATCTGATTAACTCATTGACTTTGGAGAGAGCCAGTCGAAACCCGTAATATCTACGCCGAAAGCCGGGCATACTCCACTACCGGTACGCAGACCGGCACCTCTTGGCCAAGCTATCCCAGGAACCGCCTCGAACCACCCGGGGTGAACCTGACGAAGGACCGCTGAATACCAGGTCTCCGTGCTCAAAAAGTGATTTTTGCCACTTCCTGAAGGTCTTGGGATGAATCTGATGTTCCTCGCAGACTGTCTTCAGCGGTTTTCCCTTGATAAAGTGTTCTTTTAGTATCTCGATCTTCTCTTCTGGTGAGTGAGTTCTGGGCATATATGATTCCTTGTCTATGCTAATGTAAACTTTGCCAAGCCGGGTGGGAGGCCGGTGATATGACAACGGATATTCCCGGTCAGCGGATTCGGGATATCCGTTTCATCCTCCTATCCGCTGTCATATTCCCGGGCCCGGGCCTCCCCAAAATCCGTTATAATCAGAAAAAAATGTCGCGACAAGGGGCTGCCGCCCCTTGACCCCGCTCCTTTTTACTTGTTCCTGCCTGTTTGGAGAAAGGAAGCATTCATTCGACCTCCGCTCCATTCCGCTCGTCCCTCGCTCCATTCCGCTCCGGTGCGAATGAATGCTTCCTTTCTCCCTGCTTGCCTGCCTGCTTCCCTGCCTTCTGAGGAGAGCAGAAGCATCCGACCGCCACGCCACTTCGCTCGTCCCTCGCTCGTTTCGTGGCGGTGCGGATGCTTCTGCTCTCCTCAGTTCCTGCTTGCCTGCCTGTCTTGGCCTGCCTGTCTTGGCTTACTGCTGACCTGGGGAGAGAACGAGCCGGAGGCCGAGGGCATTGGACCGCCTGCCGGGCGAGTCCCTGCCCCGGCCCGCCGACCGGCAGCTCCCGGCGGAGCCGCTCCAGCTACCGCCCCGCTTGACACGGTTCGAGCCTGACGAGGGGCCTTCAGGGTCAATGACATGCCCGGATGGGTAGTCGTCGAACCAGTCCCGGCACCATTCCCATATGTTGCCGTGCATGTCACACAGTCCGAAAGCGTTCGGCGGAAAAGTTCCCACATCTGTTGTCTTTCCACAATTATAGTTATAATTGGCCAGCTTGGGCGTGATCGTCTCACCAAAATGGAAAGGCGTTGTCGTTCCCGCACGACAGGCATATTCCCATTCCGCCTCGGTCGGCATGCGGTAAGTTTTGCCGGTTCTCCGGGAAAGCTTCTCACAGAACGCAACTGCGTCATTCCATGACACCTCTGAAACAGGACGATTTGCACCTCTGAAACAGGACGGATTCTCACCTGTCACCGCCTCATACTGCTCCTGGGTGACCGGATACTTCCCCATGAAAAAAGGGGACAGAGTCACCTCATGCTGCGGGCTTTCGCGAGGATATCGGCCTTTCTCAGTTTCCGGCGAACCCATCATGAATGTTCCCCCGGGGATATAGATCATTTCCAGAGTGATGTCGCTGTCCAGCTTTTCGATTTTCTGGTATGCCTTGGCGTTTCTGCGATCAGCAATGTTTCCCTCGGCATCAACTGTGACAACCTCAAATTCAAATTCCTTGCCTCTTATCTCGTCAAGCGCATCCTGGATAGTACCACGATTTTTCTCTGCTCCGGCAAAGTTGGGGCTGATTTCCAATGCCCAATTATAATTAACGATGGCTTTCTCATACATTTCCAATGCCCGATCATAATCAGGAATGCCCTCCTTACGCCACCCCAGTTCATAATAGGCATTCCCTCGCTTGTAGCAGGCATCCGCTATACTCAGTTGGCGGCTTTCTCCCGCATCCGCCAGGCACTGGTTCAGTTCTTTAACATACGCCTCATCCGCCGGGGTCAGAGCGGATTTCATTGTGTCCAGCAACGCCTTCAATCCCTCCGGCTGAGGCAGTTCGTGAAGCTTCAGCCACTGCTGAACCGAAAAAGCCACCTGATCTTTTGCCCGGGGGCCGTCCAGTTTCATCAGGCTTTGGGCCAGTTCCAGGGACAGTTCGGGAATCCAGCAGGACTCATCATTCTGACCGAGTTCCTCATAAAGGTTCCGATAATAAGGGACCACAAAGTCAAGCAGTTCTCTGACATCTTCCGAAGGGATGTCTTTCAGCATTTCGGAAAGCAGTTCAGGCAACAGCGGACGGGAACTCGTCTCAGGCGGGAAATCTGTAAGAAAGTGCAAGTCTGCCAGCATCCCTCCCACCAGATAGTGATAGATTAAGACAAATCGTTTCAGATACTCATCACCCGAGTTCTTCGACACTTCCGGCCATGAAAACTCTGAAACAAATGATTCGTAAAGAGATTTCGGCCAGTTCAGCCCCCAGTAGCCGAAATTAAGGTAAAAATAATTTTCTTCCACCGAGGATTCCAGAATCAGAACGGGTACGGTTTTCAAATTCTCAAACAGAACAGATGTGGCGGAAGCGGAAAGAGAAAAATGGGAAAAGAAAGTGAAAGAGGAAAAAGTAAGATGGGAAAAGGAGGAAAAAGAA
>JAUCGI010000265.1 GCA_030378035.1 Desulfobacterales bacterium HSG2 | reverse complement strand
GTTAAGGTGTCAAGGGTTAAGGGTTAAGGGGTTAAGGGTTAAGGGTGTTAAGGGTTAAGGTTTAAGGTTTAACATCACATACCTTAACCCTTAAAACTTAACCCTTAACACCCTTAACCCTTAACCCTTAAAACTTAACCCTTGTGGAATATGCGACGATATAACTTTTTACTGATTGGCGTTTTATCAGCGGTCTGTGTCCTGGCAGGGTGCCCTGAATTGGATAACAAACATGACGGATATTTAATTCGGGTCGGAGACAGTGTTGCCACCGTTGCTGACTTCAACAACGCCCTTGATATTTCCAAAACCGCTTATCCTCGTGAAGTCACTGACAACCCGGCGTCTTTAAAGGCGATTCAGTTGCAGGTTCTGAAACAGATCAGCGAACGGCTTATTTTACTGGAAAGAGCCAAAGATATTCATATAAAGGTGCCGGATTCCGAACTTGAGGCGGCAATTGCGGATATAAAATCAGACTATCCTGAGGGTGAGTTTGAAAAAACCCTGCTTGAATCTGCCATTTCCTACGATTTTTGGAAAAAAGAATTAAAGGCCCGCATGCTCATGGAAAAAGTGGTTGCAAAGGAGCTGGGGGAAAGGATTGTTGTGACCCCGGAAGATCTGGCAGCGTACCATAAAGAACATGGCAATGATGGTGACAGGTCGGACAAGTCAGATGACATCGCGGCAAAACGGATTTACAGAAAAAAATCAGAGGACGCTTATCAGTCCTGGATAAAAGAACTTGGGAAAAAGTACAGAATTGAAATCAATCAGGCAGAATGGGAAAGGATAACAGATTCATAACCGGTTATGATAAACAATTATTTTGACAGATTAAGGAATTTTGCATGTTGGCTGATATATGTCATTGTTTTCTGCGGTTCCGGTATCGCCAACGCTCAGGACATTCAGGTGGTTGACCGGATTGTCGCTGTGGTGAATGATGAAATTATTTCGCTTTTTGAACTGGAACAGATATTTAAGCCCTACAGGGAAAAAATCAAAGCTCTCGGATACTCTCCTGAGAAGGAAAAGGAAACGATTTTCAAGGTTCGGGAAGACATTCTCAATCAACTGATTGATCAGAAACTGACAGATCAGGAGATCGGGCGGACCGGGATTACCATCAGTGAAAGGGAGATCGACAGCGCTGTCGAACGTATCAAAGAATCCGCTTTTTATACGGACGAAGATTTGAGGATGCTCCTGTCCCGGGAAGGTATGACCATGGAAGAGTATCGTAAGCGTATAAAAGAAAAGATACTCAGAACCAAGCTGGTTAACCGTGAAGTAAAATCCAAAATCGTCATTAACGAAGAGGATGTGAAATCCTATTATGAGAACCATCAGGACGCGTATCAGGGAGGAAAAAAATATAATCTTCGGCATATCCTCCTGGAAGTCAACGATTTTGCTGATAAAGACAAAATTAAGGAAAAAGCGGAATCGATCCTGGCAAAACTGAAGGCTGGCCAGTCGTTTGAAAAAATGGCTTCAAAATATTCCGAGTCCGCGTCAGCCGCCAAGGGAGGGGACCTGGGACTGCTCGATGAAGAGGTGCTTTCAGAGCAGATCCGGGAAGCTGTCAAGGAACTGGAGCCGGGTGAGTTTACCCCTGTTCTTGATACAGACTTGGGGTATCAGATTTTCTTTATTGAAAAGATTACAGATGCCGAGGGAAAATCCCTGAAAGACGCGTCGCCTGAAATCGAACAAAAACTGTTTGAGGAAATTGTCAATGAAGAGTTCCGGTCATGGCTTGAGAAACTGCGCAAACGGTCTCATATAAAAATTATCAAATGATCGGCATCCTTCACAGAAGCCTAAATGTAGTTTACACTTTTGGTGAGGTGTCTCACCTCTCGCAGAGGCGCAGAGGCGCAAAGGCACCGGGAAACAAAAACTTTGCGTCCCCGCGGCAGAAATAAAAGTGTAAACTGGGCAATGAAGGATGCCAAATGATCCGGATACGCGGCCAGACATCAAACGGTTATCAGGGCTCCGATCCTTAAAAAACATGTCCGGCATTCCCAAACACCAAACACCACTGATTATAACTGATTTAGGGGATCCCCTTGCACTTGCACTTGCACTTGCACTTAAACTTGCACTTATGCTCAGACACTCACTAACGGATCACACTCGGGCCGGAGTCCGGACTCGGTGCGGGTCTGAGTGCGGGCGGCAAGTCTGAGTGCAAGTGCAAGCGCAAGTTTAAGTTTAAGTTTAAGTTTAAGGGATTCCTAAATCCATTATAATCAGGAACACCAAACCCAAAACCCAAAACTCAAAATACAATTATGCAAGGAGATCGCACAAAAATACTTGTTGAGAGCATCAAGAGACTGCTCAGGCGGAATGCTGTTATTCACTTACAAAAGATCGTGAACAAAACGCATGCCGCAGATTTGTCAGTGGTCTTCCCTTCCCTGCCGCTTTCCAACCAGCACAGGCTTTTCGACATGATAGCGGATGTCCAGCAAAAGGGCGTCCTTTTCAGCGAACTTGACGAAAACACGCTTTTGAATTTCACTGAGAATATAGAACTCGATGAGTTTGTTGAAATCCTGGAGAACATGGCTTCCGACGATGTGGCGGATCTCATCGGAAGGCTGCCCGAGGAAAAGGCGGCCGCCGTACTTGAAAAGATGGAAAAGGGATCCGAGGAGGTTGAGGGACTGCTTCGCTATAAGGATGACACCGCTGGCGGTATAATGGTTCCCGATTTCATCGCTTTGAAACAGAACACCACCGCCCGCGGAGCCATCGAGTCTCTGCAAACAGAGCACAGTGATGTGGAAATGCCGTTTTATCTTTATGTGGTGGATGAATACGGCAAGCTGGTGGGGGTCTGTTCCCTGCGGCAACTGGTGGTTGTGCCCCCCGAAACCCCTTTGAAGGAATTCATGTCAACCGATGTCTTTTCTGTTCAGACGGATACGGATCAGGAGGAGGTGGCAAAACTTGTGGCCCGATATGATATCCTGGCAGTGCCGGTGGTGAACCGGACAAATGTACTGGAAGGCATTGTCACTGTGGATGACGTGATCGATATTTTCAGGGCAGAGGCGACGGAGGACTTCCTGAAAATGGCCGGGGTGAGCGGCGAAGAGTTTATTGAAACGAAATCGGTTATAAAAAGCATGAGGATCCGTCTGCCATGGCTGTTTGCCAGTTGCGTCGGCGGGATATTCGCATTTTTTGTAATCGGCCAGTTTGAAGAGAGTCTGACACGATTCACATATCTTGCCGCGTTTATCCCTGTTATCATGGGAATGGGCGGAAATATCGGAACCCAATCCTCCACCATTGTGGTGCGGGGACTTGCAACCGGCCTTCTGGACATACGGGATATCTGGTCTGTTGTTTTTAAAGAACTCGCTGTCGGTTTCATATTAGGGATCGTCTATGGAACGCTTATCGCTGTGGTGGCACAGTTTCAATACAATCTGGTCGCTGTTGCCGCATCAGTGGCGCTTGCAGTCCTCTGCTCCATGTCTGTCGCCGCATTGGTCGGCTCCCTGGTGCCCATGCTTTTTGCAAGGATAAATATCGATCCAGCGGTAGCCACAGGCCCCTTTGTCACCACATCCATCGATATCATCAGTGTCTTTTTCTATTTTAAAATCGCTACAACTTTTCTGGAATAGTCAGTTGTCAGTTGTCGGTTGTCAGTTGTCAGTTGTCAGTTGTCGGTTGTCAGTTGTCAGTTGTCAGTTGTCAGTTGGTCAACAAATCGGCACCTGAACAACAACGGACAACCGGACAACTGACAACTGACAACTGACAACTGACCAAGCCCATGAACACTTTTTCCACGTCCGCCATAATGCTCCGCCGCATTGATTTCGGTGACTATGATCTGATCATCACATTTCTGACTTTGGACATGGGAAAGGTCTCGGTCATTGCAAAATCCGCGAAAAGAAGTAAAAAACGGTTTGCGGGCATCCTTGAACTCTTTTCTGTTTTACAGGTGGTGTGCAGCCGCGGCAGGGGACTCCCTGTTTTGCAGGAGGCCGTATTAAGGGATCCTTTTATAAAAATCAGGTCCGATATAAAA
>JAUCGI010000193.1 GCA_030378035.1 Desulfobacterales bacterium HSG2 | reverse complement strand
GGCCGGTTTTGCGGATCATCGGGAATACAGATACGCAGGCCGCACAATCGATCATCAGGTTCACCTGGGGTTGGATCAGGCTTCGGTTGCCCACGCGCCGATTCCGGCCGCCAACAGGGGGAAAGTTACTTATGCAGACGACTTGGGAATTTACGGCCAGACCATAGTAATCGATCATGGTTTCGGGCTGTTCAGCACTTACTCACATTTAAGCAGCTTTAATGTCAAAAAGGGGCAGATTGTATCAAGAGGTGAAACCATCGGTCGGACCGGAAAAACAGGACTTGCAGGCGGAGACCATCTTCATTTCGGCATTCTTATTCACAATACCTTTGTTAATCCGATAGAATGGTTTGACAGGGCCTGGGTAAGAAATAATGTCTCAAAAAAGATTAAAACACTGAAATCAAGAATGAATAAATGACAGAGGGCAGAAGAGGACAGAGGGCAGAGGACAGGAGAAATATCAGAGATGAAAGAACATAAAGTAAACAAAACTTACCAGGAAATTAATGAAAAAATCAGGTCCGGTGAGGTTGTTGTGGTGACAGCCGAGGAGATTATCGACATTGTCAGGGATGAAGGGCCGGTTGAGGCTGCAAGGCAGGTGGATGTGGTGACAACCGGGACGTTTGCCCCCATGTGTTCTTCCGGTGCTTTTATCAACTTCGGACATTCTGTTCCGACCATAAAGGCTTCAAAAGTCTGGCTGAACGATGTGCCCGCGTATGCGGGGATCGCGGCGGTGGACTGTTACATCGGGGCCACGGAACCCCCTGAGGATGATCCCTTAAACAAGGTTTACCCGGGCGAGTTTAATTATGGCGGCGGTCATGTTATCCAGGATCTGATTGCGGGAAAGAAGATCCGTCTGAGGGCAAAAGCTTATGGGACAGCCTGTTATCCGAACCGGAAGACTGAAAAAAGAGTCACGCTGGACACGCTCCCTTTCGCCACCCTCTGCAATCCGAGAAACGGGTATCAGAATTACAACTGCGCTGTGAACATGACAAATAAGACCGTTTACACATATATGGGGGCACTGAAGCCCGGCGCGGCGAATGCGAATTACTGTTCGGCAGGGCAGTTGAGCCCGTTGTTCAACGATCCTTATTATAAAACCATCGGTCTCGGGACGCGGATATTTCTCGGCGGGGGAATCGGATATGTGACATGGCACGGGACCCAGCACAAGCCTTCTGTGGAACGAACCGAAAAGGGGGTTCCCCTGACGCCCGCGGGGAACCTGTTTGTCATGGGGGACCTGAAACAGATGCGGCCGGGATGGCTTGTGGGGGTGAGTCTTCAGGGGTACGGATGCTCACTTTCTGTGGGACTGGGGATCCCGATTCCCATATTGAATGAAGAGATGGCCCAATATACAGCAGTATCGGATGAGGAGATATTCACCCAGGTTCTTGACTACGGGCATGATTACGGACACGGTATTTCAAAAAGCTATGGCCAAGTCAGTTACGCCGAACTGAAAAGCGGCACGATCAGACTCAACGGCGAGGATATCACGACAGTTCCCCTCTCCAGCATGATAAAGGCCCGTGAAATTGCCCAAATATTAAAGCAATGGATTTCTGAGGGAGAATTCTTGCTGGGTGAGCCTCAGTTAACACTTCCGGCCTGAGGCAGACCTGTCCCCGACATCTTTATATCCAAGTATCATAAGTGTAAACTTAAAATCTCTTTATCTTTATCTTGCTCTTGCTCTTGCTCTTGCTCTTTATCTTTATCCTGATAAAGAGCAAGAGCAAGAGCAAGAGCAAGATTAAGCCCTAAGTTTACACTTATGATCCAAGTATCAAGCATCCAGTATGGGAAACCGGGGCTTTTCCAAAAAACCCGGTTTCTATCTCTGTTATCCAGCATCCAGCATCCAGCATCAAACATCCAGCATCCAGCATCAAACATCCAGCATCCAGCATCAAACATCCAGCATCAAACATCCAGCATCCAGCATCAAACATCCAGCATCCAGCATCAAACTCAAACATCAAACCCTAAAGAAATTTAAGCCGCTTGTTATTTTCCTTGTGGAATTGTTTAACCGGCTCCAATTCCAAAGGCTTTGAAAAATAAAATCCCTGGCCGTACGGGCAATTCAGTTCCCTGAGTCTCTCAATCTGAACTTCGTTCTCTATGCCTTCCGCGATGACATTCATACCGAGGTGCATGGCCAGGGAGATAATCGTTTGGATAATTTTTGTATTCTTGTCGTTGTCCGGTCCTAATTTATCCACAAATGACCGGTCAATTTTGAGCGTGTCAAACGGAAACTGCTGGAGATAACTCAGAGAGGAGTAGCCGGTTCCGAAATCATCCATTACCAGATGAATTCCTGTTTTCCTCAGATTGTTAAAGAGCGGAACCATGGAATCCGCATTATCCATCATAACGCTTTCCGTGATCTCCAGTTTCAGACATTTCGGATCAATACCTGTCTCTTTGATGATACGCTCTGTTTCGCTGACCAGATCTCCCTGTAACAGTTGTATCACAGAAACATTCAGTCCGAGTATGAAAGGCCCGTCCGAAATGAATTCTTTCATATATTCGGCGATCTGATAACAGGCTTCCTGCAACACCCAGGTTCCTATGGGCACGATAAGTCCGGTATCCTCCGCAATCGGGATAAATTCCATTGGCTGAACAACCCCTCTTCGGGGATGATTCCACCGTATCAGCGCTTCAAGGCCGACAACGTCATGAGTGCGGAGGTCAACAATCGGCTGGTAATGAAGTACAAATTCCTTCTGTTCGATGGCCTTTCGCAGATCGCTTTCCATGTTCAGCCGTTTCACCGCCTGCTCATGCATTTTTGAATCGAACACCCGATAGCTGATTCTTTTTTCAGCCTTTGCACGGTACATGGCCGTCTCCGCATCCCGAACCATCTGATGCGGTGTTTCATATTCAAAAGAACTGTAAACGATCCCTATGCTTGCTGAAACAAAAATTTCATGTCCACGGATAAGAAAGGGAAGGGAAAGATTGCTTTGAATTCTCTCCACAACCCGGAGAACATTTTTACTGTTATCAATATTGTCGAGCAGGACGATAAATTCATCTCTTCCAAACCAGGTGACGGTATCGATTTTACGGACACCTTCGGCAAGTCTCATTGCTGCGGCCCGAAGCATTTCATTACCCACAGCGTGTCCCAGACTCTCGTTGATTATCCTGAAACGGTCCAGATTGATGAACAGCACCGAATACTGATAGTCTTTTTTTCGGTGCATCCTCTCTATTGCACGATAAAGACGGTCGAAAAACAGGGCTTTGGTTGGAAGACCGGTCAGCGCGCATTTCATCTGGTCATTCCCCGGACCGGAAGCGTCCTCACCTGCAAACTCCCACATTGAAGAGGCGGACGTGTCAATGGTTGCACAGTCGGACATGTCCGCCATTCGCTGGTTGAAACAGATCATTTTTTCTTCTTCATTATTCTTTTGCATATTGTTTCTCATCGGGTCATCTTGCAAACTCCGGAGTGCAAAGCTTGCTTTGCGTCCGCAAATTCCGCAAACTCCGGAGTGCAAATCATTGTGAAATATAACTCCGCGCAAAAATAATTTCATCATCCCGCGTTCTGAGCAAACCGTTCAGTTTCGCATCCAAAACCGCTTCCAGAACTTCACGATAAATGGGTCCCGGCTCAAGTCCCATTTTCTTCAAATCTTTCCCTTTCACCGAAGTCTCAACCTGCCTTAGTTGAGTAACATATTGAGATATGGATTTTTTAACTTTTTCCGGTCTTGTTGCCGCCATCATATACAGCAGCACTTCGGTTCTGTAGCCGGAAAGTTTTCTGTAAAGTATGCTGTTTTTTACCGGCAGATTCTGCCTCAGCCAGTAAAGCGTTTTGTCCGCCTCAAAGCGTTCCCTACAGAAAATTGCCCGGTGACGGGGGGGAAGTTCAAGCTTTGCACAGATATCCGCACATGTTTCTCTGTCGCAGCGTCTGATAAACATCAGAAAATAGACTGCCCATTTCATATAGGAATCTTCCAAAAAAAGCAGATCATACCAGGATAACACCTTTTTGGCGGAACTAAATGATGAAACCAGCATCCG
>JAUCGI010000192.1 GCA_030378035.1 Desulfobacterales bacterium HSG2 | reverse complement strand
GGATTGCCAAGTCCGGCGGCGGTGCCCTGACGGCTCCCGCCGGATTGCCAAATCCGGCGGCGGTGCCCTGACGGCTCCCGCCGGATTGCCAAATCCGGCGGCGATGGTTCAGATTTATCAATCCGAACCGAGCGGTATCGGGGCTTTTCCCGCGAGATTGACACATCCGGCGGTGATGATTCGGATTTGTCAATCCGAACCGAGCGGTATCGGGGCGAGTCTTTCAGTCCGAAAGATAAAAAAAAGGAGAAAGTTGTAATGAAAGAAAAACTGTATGGTATAGTGGCATTGACCGTTTTCTGTATCTGCGGATTTTTTCCCGCGGTGGTTCAGGCAGCACCGTTCAAGGTGCTGGTGGTAATGAGCTATGAGGAGACATATCCCTGGACGATGGAGATCAAAGAAGGTATCGATTCTGCGCTGGATAAAGAGTCCTGTGAGATAAAATATTTTTACATGGATACGAAAGTAAATTTTAAAGGCGGCGAGCAAAAGGCAAAAGAGGCTTTTGCTTTATATGAGGCATTTCAGCCGGATGGTGTCATTGTGGCGGATGATAATGTCCAGTCCATGTTTATTCTTCCGTACCTGAAGGACAAAGTCAAAACGCCAGTGATGTTTTGCGGGGTCAATGCCGAACCTGAGAAATACGGATATCCCGCTTCAAACGTGTCCGGAATTTTGGAGCGTCATCCCATTGATGAGTCGATTGCGCTTGTGAGGCAACTGGTTCCCTCTGTCAGAACTATCGGATATATTGTGAAAGAGAGTCCTTCGGCAAAGGGAATTCTGAGTCAGATTCAAAAAGAATCAGATACTTATCCGGTAAAATCCGGCGGATTCAGAATGCCGAAGACGCTGAGGGAAGCGGTGGCAATGACAGAGGAACTCCGGAAAGAATGTGACACATTGTTCATGGTGGCCCTCCAGGGAATACACGATGAGAACGGCAAGCCCCTCACTGAGAAAGAGGTCATACCGATTGTGGCAAAGACTTTTGGGAAGCCCACAATAAGCGGCGATGCGTATAGTGTGAAATACGGAATGCTGTGCGGCGTTATTCCAAGGGGCCAGGAGCAGGGAGGCACTGCTGCGAAAATGCTGCTGAAAGCCATGCAGGGAACGCCTGTTTCCCAGATTCCGATCACTCGGAACAAGCATGGGAAATCGGTAATTAACGTGACGGTTATGAGAGCATTGGGAATTAAGCCGGATCCGATTGTGCTACATTCTGCCGAGTTGGTGACAACTGAGAAATAAGTATGTCCGAAGAGTTCCGAAGTTTTCAGGAACCCGGGACTTGGGAATTTTCGGAAACTTCGGAAGTCTGATCTTAAATGAAAGGGAAAGAAGGGGGGGCAGCAATGAAAAATCCGAAAACAGGTATGAAATTGTCAGATTTTATCCGTAATCTCCGCATCCGTCACAAGCTCCAGTTGGCATATTCCTGCGTCTTCATCCTGGCCTTTGCCGTCGGAGGCATGATTATCTTTTCCTTTGTGCGGGATACGATTGAGAAAAACATTGAGAGCGAACTGAAGAACACCACCTCCGCCATGCTGAACATGGTCAGGACATCCGCGTCCGTGTCCGTGAAAAACTACCTCCGTGCGGTGGCTGAGAAAAACCGGGACATTGCCGGCCATTTCCACGGCCTTTACACACGGGGAGAACTGACAGAGGAGGAGGCCAAGTCCATGGCGACCGAGGTTCTGCTCAGTCAGACCATCGGAAAAACCGGTTACATCTACTGCATCGACTCGGACGGAGTTATTGTGCTTCATCCGAAAAAGGCGCTGCTCGGCGTCAATCTTTCGGAATACGGCTTTATCCGGGAGCAGACAGTTAGAAAAGAGGGATATGTCGAATATGACTGGAAAAATCCCGGAGAGGATCATCCGCGCCCCAAGGCGCTCTATATGACCCGGTTCGGACCGTGGGACTGGATCATCTCCGCATCCTCCTATCGGGAGGAATTTGAAGCGCTGGTCAACCCGGATGATTTCCGTGAGAGCGTCATATCTCTCCGGTTCGGCAAAACCGGCTATTCCTTTGTGTTCGACTACAAGGGAATTAACTTAATCCATCCGCATAAGGAGATTGAAGGCAAAAACCTTTTTGACGCCGAGGATGCCGAGGGCCGGAAATTCATAGCGGAAATGTGCAGAAAAAAAACAGGAAAAATTGTTTATCCATGGAAAAACCCCGGAGAGGAAGCCTCGCGTGAAAAGCTGGCCATCTTCAATGATATTAAGGAGTTCGGCTGGATAGTCGGGTCATCGAGCTATCTTGAGGAGTTTTACGCTCCTCTGGATACGATCAGGGCCCTGATTATTGCAACAGTTGCCATGACAATGCTTCTGGTGTTCCTGATTACCTTATGGATCAGCAATTCCCTCACCCGCCCCCTGCGGGTGCTGATGAACAATTTCGCGGCAGGCACGGACGGGGACCTGTCGGTTCGCATGAATATCCGTTCGGAGGACGAAACAGGACAGCTTTCCCGCTACTTCAACAACTTCATGAAAAAACTTGAGAGATACAGAAATGCGGTGAAGGAATCCGAAGAGAAATATCGCGCCATTTTTGACTCGTCGAATGATGCCATCCTTTTAATGCGGAGAGACAAATTCACAGATTGCAACCCGAAGACCCCTGAAATGTTCGGATGTGCAAAAGACCGGATTATCGGAGAGTCGCTTTACAGATTTTTTCCTTCCGCACAGCCTGACGGAAGCGATTCAGAAGAAAAGGGCCGGGATAAGGTGAAAGCCCTTCTCAGGGGTGAGGATCAGTTTTTTGAATGGATGCTCGTGAGGTACGACGGTACGTCTTTTTATGCGGAGGTAAATCTGAACATCATTGAACTGATCGACGGGAGATATATACAGGTCATTATCAGGGACATTGACAAGCGCAAACAGAACGAGGAGGAGCTGGGGAGATACCGGAACCACCTTGAGGAGATGGTTGAGAAGCGTACTTCGGAGCTGGAAACGACCCAGCAGGAGCTGATCCAGTCGGAAAAGATGGCCGCCCTCGGACAACTGGTCGCGGGCGTGGCTCACGAAATCAACACCCCGCTGGGCGCAATCCGATCCTCTGTCGTGAACATCGCCGAATTTCTGACCCGGGATATGCCTCAGTTGCCCGAATTTTTTCAGCAGCTCCCCCCGGATCGCCGGCAGGATTTCACGGCCCTGCTGCGCCGGTCAGACCAGCAGACATTCCTCACCGGCCGGGAAAAACGCAAAATCAGACGCGCACTGCGCGGCCAGTTGGATGCGGAGAAAATTGCCGACCCGGACACGATTGCCGATATCCTGACTGACATCGGCGTTTATGACGGGATTGAGGAATTTCTGCCGCTGCTCGGTTCTGCCGACAGCCGGACCGTCCTGAACACGGCCTACCGGTTTGTCACCCTTCAGAAAAGCACCCGGACCATCACCACGGCGGCCGAGCGGGCCGCCAAGGTGGTTTTCGCCCTGAAAACCTACGCCCGCTATGATACCAAGGGAGAAAAGGTCGAAGCCGACATCGCCGAGGGACTTGAAACCGTCCTGACCCTTTACCACAACCAGCTCAAGCACGGAGTTGAAGTGGTCATAGACTGTGCGGACCTGCCCCCCCTTCTCTGCTATCCGGATGAACTGAACCAGGTCTGGACAAATCTGATTCACAATGCCTTGCAGGCCATGGACAACAGGGGCAGGCTTGTTTGTCAGTTGTCAGTTGTCAGTGGTCCGTTGTCGGTTGTCAGTGGTGGTCCGTTGTCAGTTGTCAGTGGTCCGTTGCCGCATACCACGGACCACGAACCACGGACAACCGACAACGGACCACGGACAACGGACCACGGACAAATATATGCAGTCAGCATCACCGACAGCGGCAAAGGCATCCCCCCCGAAATCCTGCCGAAAATCTTTGATCCGTTCTTCACCACCAAGCCCGCGGGAGAGGGGAGCGGGCTGGGCTTGGATATTGTCAGGAAAATTATCGAAAAACACGGGGGGACAATCGGAGTTGAGTCCGTTCCCGGCAGAACGACATTTACAGTATATCTGCCGAAAGAGGGTTAGGGGGTAAGGGTTAGGGGTT
>JAUCGI010000264.1 GCA_030378035.1 Desulfobacterales bacterium HSG2 | reverse complement strand
TAAACCTGTCCGAAATGTGCTGCTTCAGAGAAAGGAAAAAATTACGGGGCTTGAGCAGGACATTGACGATTTTAAAAAAGGCGCGAAAGAAAAAATCGACGCGTTTTCTTCCGGTATCAAAGATGCCAGAGCGAAAGGACTGAAGGAAAAAGAAGCAATTATGGAAACTGCTGCAAACGAGGAAAAAGAGATTATCGGCAAAATTAATGAAAAGGCTGCCGCGAATCTTGCAGAAGTTCGGGAGCAGATTGCAAAAGAAGCGGAAGATGTAAGGGCTTCTCTGATGAAGGAAGTGGATGTGTTTGCAAAAAATATTGGTCAAAAAATTTTGGGGAGGGCTGTTTAAATGAAATTTTCTGGTACTTTCCGGAATCAGAAGACCCGGTTTTTTCAGAATGCCCGGTTTCTTCCAATCGTAATGGTGCTGTTTCTCTCTTTTTTTGTCGGCGTTGCATTAGGCTCTGGCGGAGGTGACGAGCACGGAGCAGAGCCGAAGGGATGGGTGGCCACAGACACCTATCGGGTGATGAATTTTTCTGTTCTGGCAATCGCGCTCTATCTTCTGCTGCGCAAGCCCGCGTCCCAGGCCCTTGACGGACGTATCAAAGGCATAAGGGAACAACTGACCGAACTGGAAGCCAAGAAGAAGGACGCTGAAAAAGAGCTGGCTGAATTTAACAAGAAGCTTTTGCGATTGGATCAGGAGGCTGAGAAGATTGTTGAGGAGTATGTGAAACAGGGGAATGACGCAAAAGAGAGAATACTCAGAGAGGCGGAATCCGCTGCTGAAAAGCTTGAGGATCAGGCCAAGCGGAATATTGAGCAAGAGTTCAAACGCGCCAAAACCGGGTTGCAGGAGGACATTCTTGAAAAGGCCATTGCAAAAGCGGAAGAGATTGTGAAGCAAAAGATTACGGATGAAGATCAGGACAGACTGGTTGATGAATATTTGGAAAAAGTGGTGGCGTAATCGGAGAATTGAAAATTGAAAATTGAAAATTGAAGATTGAATATTTCGACGGATCAGTCTTCAATCTTCAATTCTCAATTCAGAAAGGTGGTGGCAGAGTGAAAAATTTGGCTATAGCACGGCGTTACGCCAAGGCGCTCCTCCTTATCGGCAAGGAGGATGGCCAGGCGGAAACGTACAAAGAGGAACTTGACGGAGTTTCAGGCTTGATTGTAAGGGAAAAAGCGCTTGAAGAGGCGATTTGCAACCCTCTTTACGATGCTGCCGGCCGGAAAAAGGTCTTGCAGACAATAGTGGAAAGACTGGAACTATCAGGTGTGATGAAAGCATTTCTCCTTTTGCTTTTTGACAAAGGGCGGATCGGATTTCTCAGAGACATTAATGAGTTTTATCAGAAACTGGCCGACGAACTGAAAGGGATTGCGCGTGCAAGTCTGCTTTCGGCCACTGAGCTTTCAGAAGAGAGTATTGAAAAAATTCGTGAGTCCCTGTCAAAAATGACCGGCAAGGATGTTCATCTTGAGGTTGAGGAAGACCCCGCGCTTATCGGGGGGATCGTTACCAGGATAGGGGACCTTGTTTTGGACGGAAGTATCAGGACACAACTACTCAATATGAAAGAATCTTTGAAGAGGAGTGAGCGTATATAATGGAATTAAGAGCTGAAGAGATAAGTCAGATTATCAAGGAACAGATTACGGATTACGACAAGAAGGTTGAGTTGAGTGAAACCGGGATCGTCTTGTCGGTGGGTGACGGTATTGCCAGAGTCTATGGACTTGAAAAGGCCATGGCCCTGGAACTGGTTGAATTTCCGGGCGGTATCATGGGGCTTGTGCTGAACCTTGAAGAGGACAATGTGGGTGTGGCCATTATGGGTGAAGACATTCACATCAAAGAAGGGGATATGGTCAAGCGTACCGGCCGTATTGCCGAGGTTCCGGTCGGGGAAGCCGTTCTCGGGCGCGTGGTCACGGCGGTGGGCGAGCCGATAGATGGCAAAGGTCCCATTGACGCCAAGACTTTCAGCCGGGTTGAGATGGTTGCCCCGGGTGTTATCGCCAGGAAGAGCGTGCATGAACCGTGCTACACCGGTCTGAAAGCGGTGGACGCGATGACGCCGGTGGGCAAGGGACAGCGTGAGCTGGTTATCGGCGACCGTCAGATCGGCAAAACAGCGTGCACCATTGACGCCATTCTTGCCCAGAAAAACACGGACGTCTATTGTATTTATGTGGCGTGCGGTCAGAAAAAATCGACGGTTGCCCAAGTGGTGGCAGTTCTCGAAAAATACGGGGCAATGGAATATACCACGGTGGTATCTGCCTGCGCCAGCGACCCGGCCACATTGCAGTTTGTCGCGCCTTACGCGGGATGCGCGATGGCAGAATATTTCCGTGACAACGGCAAGCACTCGCTGATCATTTATGATGACCTTTCAAAACAGGCCGCGGCCTATCGTCAGGTCTCGCTGCTTCTGAGACGTCCTCCGGGCCGCGAGGCATTTCCGGGTGACATTTTCTACAACCATTCCCGTCTCCTCGAACGGTCCGCCAAACTGAACGATGAACTGGGAGCAGGTTCCATGACCGCGCTTCCGATCATTGAGACCCAGGCCGGCGACGTGTCCGCATACATCCCGACCAATGTTATTTCCATTACCGACGGTCAGATATATCTTGAACCTGCCCTGTTTTTTGCAGGTGTCAGACCTTCAATCAACGTCGGACTTTCTGTATCACGGGTTGGCGGTTCCGCCCAGGTCAAAGCCATGAAGCAGGTGGCAGGAACCCTGCGACTCGACTTGGCCCAGTACCGTGAGCTTGAGGCATTTGCCGCTTTCGGAAGCGATCTGGATACCGCAACCCAGAAACAGCTGACAAGGGGCGCCCGGCTGGTTGAGATTCTGAAGCAGCCCCAGTATCAGCCCCTGCCGCTGGAAAAACAGGTGTCAATCCTTTATGCAGGAACCAGAGGGTTTCTGGATAAATATCCTATTGACGTTCTGGCAAAATATGAGGCCGGTCTTTATACCTTCATAGAAGACAGGCATCCCCAGATATTTAAGGATCTCTCAGAAAAGCAGGAGATCACGGATGACTTGGACAAGATGATGGAAAAGGCCCTGAACGAATATGATGAGGAGTTCAAGGAGACAATCAAGTAAAAGGGCTGATATATGGCAACATTAAAGGATATTCAGATAAAAATCGCTGCGGTAAAGAAAACCAAGCAGATCACAAAAGCCATGAACATGGTGGCTGCCTCCAAATTACGCGGGGCTCAGACCAATATGGATGGCTTTCGTCCGTATGCCGGAAAATTCGGCGAGGTTCTGGGAAGTCTCGCGGAAAAGGCCGGTGAAGAGGCGAATCCGCTGCTGGTACCGCATGACAGAGTCGAAAAAATCCATATTGTCCTGTGCACTTCTGACAGGGGGCTGTGCGGCGGGTTTAATACCAACCTGATTGCAAAGGCCAGCGCCTTTATCAAGGAGAAAACAGGACCGGGTACCGAGGTTTCTTTTTCAAATTTTGGAAAGAAGGGGCGTGACTGGTGTCGTAAGGAGAAAGGCGTCTCCATTACGAATGAGTATTTGGGCGTTGTCGGGGGAAGATTTGAATTCAACATCGCATCCAATGCCGGTCGGAAGATGGTTGAAGGCTTTCTGGCCGGGACGTATGATGAGGTCCACATAATCTATTCGGAGTTTGTCAGCATGGCCCGCCAGGTTCCGGTGGTGAAGCAACTGCTGCCGATACCGCCCATTGAATCGGAAGTGGAGGAAGAAGAGGAGGATAAACCTTTTGTGGCAGAGCATATTTGCGAACCGTCACCGGATGAGTTGCTGGGTGAAATGCTCCCGAGAAATGTTTATGTCCAGTTGTACAGCGCGTTACTCGAAACATCGACCAGTGAGCATGCTGCTCGTATGGCTGCCATGGACAATGCAACCAAAGCCTGCGATGATATGGTTGAAAATCTCACGCTGGTATATAACAAGGCTCGGCAGGCGTCCATTACCGCGGATCTGATGGATATTGTCGGAGGCGCCGAGGCCCTGAAAGGGTAAACAATTGAATATTGAATATTGAATATTGAATATTGAATATTGAGTTTCAATTTCAGTGTTCAATTTTAGGAGGTCTTTTTGATGGGAGAAAATATTG
>JAUCGI010000263.1 GCA_030378035.1 Desulfobacterales bacterium HSG2 | reverse complement strand
GAAAAAATATGGGATCCTTTTTTTACCACCAAAGACACAGGAACAGGTCTCGGACTCGGCATTGTCAGAAACATTATTGAATCCCATGGCGGAAATATCCGAATCGGGAACAGACCCGAGGGGGGCGCTCAGGTTACTGTGGAATTACCGGTTGGCGGTTGACGGTTGACGGTTGGCGGTTGGCGGTTGGCGGTTGGCGGTTGGCGGTAATCCGACAATCTTCAACGAATCGACAGATGACGACTGACAACCGACAACTCTCAACTGTCAACTGTCAACTGTCAACTGTCAACTGTCAACTGTCAACCGTCAACTGTCAACTGTCAACCGTCAACTGTCAACTGTCAACTGTCAACCGTCAACTGTCAACCGTCAACTGTCAACTGTCAACTGTCAACCGTCAACCGTCAACCGTCAACCGTCAACTGTCAACCGACAAAGAGGGGACGTATGGAAACCATTCTGATTGTGGATGATGAAAAAAATTATACGCTCATATTAAGCGCTGTTTTGGAGGAGGAGGGGTTTGAAACCCTGACTGCAAACAGCGCTCAGAAATCGCTTGAAATACTGGAAAATTCTGATGTTGACCTGGTACTTACAGACATGAAAATGCCGTCCATGGACGGTATTGAACTGCTTGAGCGGGTCAAATCAAAGGATCCCGAGCTTCCGGTCATTATGATGACAGCTTACGGCACGGTGGAAAAGGCGGTGGAAGCCATGCAGAAAGGCGCTTACAATTATATCCTGAAGCCTTTTGACAACGACAGCCTGGTGATTTACGTCAGCAAGGCCATTGCCATGTATCAGGTGGTCAAGGAGAACAGGCGTCTTCGGGATGCTGTTGAATCCCGATACAGTTTCGGGAACATCATTGGAAAAAGCAAGCCGATGCGGGATGTTTTTGAAACGATTCAGAAAGTCGCGCCCACCGGCGCGACGGTGCTGATTGAAGGGGAAAGCGGCACAGGCAAGGAGCTTGTGGCAAAATCGATTCATTTTAACAGTCCGAGACGTGACAAACCTTTTATTGCTGTCAACTGTTCCGCTTTTGTCGAAAATCTTCTTGAAAGCGAGCTGTTCGGGCATGAAAAAGGGGCATTCACAGGCGCTGCCGCCATGAAAAAAGGTCGGTTTGAACTGGCTGACCGCGGGACCCTCTTTCTGGATGAAATCGGTGAACTTTCTCAAAACCTTCAGGTAAAGCTTCTGCGTGTGCTCCAGGAAAGGCTTTTTGAAAGGGTTGGCGGGGTGAAGCCGGTTTCCGTGAATATCCGTGTTATTGCAGCGACAAACAAACGGTTGGAAGAAGAGGTCAGACAGGGACGATTCCGGGAGGACCTTTTTTATCGGCTGAATGTGCTGCACATCGCGCTGCCGCCTCTGAAACAGCGCACAGAGGATATACGCCTTCTCGTGGATCACTTCATAAAAAAATATGCCGATGAACGCAAAGCAAATATCCCTGTCAAAGGAATCGAGCAGGCGGTTGAACGCATTTTTTACGATTACAACTGGCCGGGGAATATCCGTGAACTCGAAAATGTGATTGAGCGCGCCATGATCCTGTGTCCGGAAGATACTATAAAGGTATCTGACCTCCCAAAAAATTTTAAGAACAATGTTTATGATAATTTGTCTCTTGATATCCCTGCAAATGCAAAATTATATGAAACGCTCGCGCTTGTTGAAAAAAAGATGATCGAAAGATCGCTGAGACTGACAAACAATGTTCAGTCCGATGCTGCGCGGCTACTCGGAATCGGGACTGAAAACGAGGAGGATAAAGACGTGACATTAAACACGCAGGTTAAAATTTTGTCAGAACAGGTATCGGCGGAGGTACGGAAAATAAAGGCTGAATCGCAGGCGTCAGTCCCTGCTCCGGCAAAACCGAAAAAGAAAAAGATCAGGATAGGGAGATGGTCGGTTTCTCAGGCTAAGGACGGTTCATTTGTCGGTTCAAGGCGGATTAACGGAAAAACCGTATCTTGCTATCTGGGGCGAGACCAAAACCGGATTGAATCGAAACTCCGGGAAAAGGTCGCAAAGAAAAATCTGAGCATAGACTGACAAGGAATCTATGTAAATCTATGTGCTGACACCCGATCAACACATAGATTATTGGAATCTATGTAAATCTATGTGCTGATACCGGGAAACCTGGGTGCTGAAATTATTGTTTCTAATGATAGATTCTTTTTTATCAAAAATATAATCCATTGAAATTAAAGCATTAAATTAAAATTTGGAATTTTTTTTTGATGACGGAGGGGAAGTTGGCAGAGAAGTTGCATATATAATATGGTAACCATAACCTAATAATTTTTCATCTTTTTTTCTTCCTTAACGGCGAACCGGGGGGGCTCGGGTAGCCGTTTTTCTTTTGGGGAAAAAGGGTTAAGGAAAAAGGGTTAAGGGTTAAGGATTTCCCGCTTCCGTCTGCCTTAACCCTTAAAACTTAACCCTTAACCCTTAATTAACCTTTTCCTTAACAAGTTCAATATACATGGAGTCGGTATAGTCGGAAAGAAGCGTCTTAAAAGCTTCCGTGCTTTTGTCGGCCTCTCCCATCTCAGCATAAAGCCGTCCCAAATTGAAAAACGCCTCGTCTTTCATAAGCGGATTTGGCCCCCGGGTAATCTTCTCAAAATATGTCACCGCAGTTTTGTAATCCTTCTTTTTTTCATAAGCATAACCGAGGCCGCTCAGAATAAGATTTCCAAAGGATGGATGAACATTGAAATCCTGAAGCGCTTCCTTGTAAAGTTCTATTGCCTTGTCAGTATTGCCCGCATCGTAGCAGATACCTGCATACTCCACCTTTGCAATTTTTCCCGCATCTTTTCCCGAATATTCTTCCAGAATCTTTTGAAAATTTTCTTCCACATCGGCATAAGCCTTTTCCGGACCGTTATCTTTCACCGCGGCCTCATATTTGACCATAGCCTCTCTTACCAGAGCAGACGCCTTGTTTTCAGATCGGTCTGAAAGATATCGGATTCCCGAAATAATAATGATAATAGTAAGAAATACTCCAAAGCCAATTGCTATCTGATCCTTATGCTCCATAACAAACCGAAACAGTTTTCTTGAAAAGGTCAGAAACTCATCCGGCTCCTTGAGAAGCTGTTTCCGTGTTATTTTCTTTTTTTTAGCCATTTTTTCTCCGTTTTTTACGGTTTACGGTTGGCGGTTTACGGTTTACGGTTGGCGGTTTACGGTTTACGGTTTACGGTTTACGGTTGGCGGTTTTCGCTTTTCGGTCAACTGTCAACTGTCAACTGTCAACTGTCAACCGTCAACCGTCAACTGTCAACCGTCAACTGTCAACCGTCAACTGTCAACTGTCAACCGTCAACTGTCAACTGTCAACCGTCAACCGTCAACCGTCAACCGTCAACCGCTGCCAGCCTTCTTCCGGGATCTTTGCCCCCACCACCCGGCAGACTTCATAACCGCATGAAGAAGCGAGTTTTCCGCATTTTTCAGGGGGCCAGCCATTGATAAGTCCGAAAAGAAAGCCGGAGGCCCACAGATCGCCGGCACCGGTTGTGTCAACAATGGAACCGCCTCTTTCGGCTTCCACCTTTGTAATATCACCTTTGTATGAAATAAAGCTTCCCCGGGATCCGACCTTGAGAACGGCAATCTCCGCGCTTTTTGAGAGCGCTTCAAGGGCTTCCCTTTCATCAGTGCATCCTGTAAAAGCGCTGGCTTCATCCTCGTTGGTAATAAGGATGTCAACATAATCATTCACAAGGGAGTCAAGGATATCTTTTGACGCTTCAACCACCGTAAAACTGGCAAGGTCCAAAGATACGGACGCGCCTGCCTGCTTTGCGGCGTTCAAAGTTGCCAGCATCAGTTCCCTGTTGAACAGCAGATATCCTTCGATATGAACAATTGCCGCTCCTTCAAACCATTTGTCTGAAACCTCATCCGCCCGAGCTTCTGCTGCCGCGCCGAGACATGTCAGCATGGAACGCTGGGCATCCGGCGTAATAATGGAAAGCACTCTTCCCGTGGGTGAAGACGATTTGAACAACATCGGTTCAACATCGTTATTTTTCAGATCCGTTTCAAAAAGGGTCCCCAGTTCATCCTTCCCCAGCTTGCCGACAAACCGGGCAGCACCCCCGAGTCTTCCGATTCCGATCACTG